>JAFABC010000181.1 GCA_023426275.1 Pseudomonadota bacterium
AGGGCATCGGAGCTTCCTCCTGTGCCCATAAGTGTCAACCATGTACCCGGTCCGATCTGTCAACTATCTACCCGGTTCATACCGGCATCATGCCCCCCGGCCGCCGGAGGCGTCTTTATCGCCTTACGGGCGACCGCCCTTGCGTTCGCGGTCCAGTTCCTTCTTGAGATTCTCGCCATACTTGCGCGACTGGATGATGATCTGGTCCACCTTGTCGCCGCGCACCTGCATCAGGGCGATCTTGTACGCGCCGTCGATGGGGATCATGGCGTTTTTCGAGTCGGCATACAGATCGTTCATGGCCGCGATGACCTGATTGGGGTCCACGCCGGCGTAGGCGTTGAAGCAATCGCGAAAATGTTTTTCGATTTCCTGCGGCGGCGTGTTTTTCTTCACGGAGCTCACATCCGTGCAGACGATGCGCACGGCCGTGGCCAGCCCGAACAGGAACGACTTCTTTTCCTGTTGGGAATAGGCGTTCCAGGCGTGGGCAAACGTGTTGGAACCCGAGGCGGCCAGAGCCGGCCCCCGGAAGACCACCAGAACGAAAAAGACGGCAAGCACCAAAGCCTTCTTGGACATGACGGCGTTCTCCTTGGAGTATCTGGAAGCGGACGGGCGGAACCGCCCGGGGAAGCATGGACGCTCTTACGCCATGGCGCGCCAACGGGCAAGGGGCCTTGACAACGTCGGCCACCCCGGGCTTTCTGGGAAGCCGATCCATCAACGCCGCCCAAAGGAGTCGTTCATGCGCCATCAACGCCTCGCGCCCCTCGTCCTGCTCGCCGGCCTGCTTTTCGCTTTTCCCGCGACCGTTTCCGCCGCCAAGGCCCCGACCGAAATCGCCGGCATCACCGTCGGCGTCGACGCCGAAAGCCTGCGCGACCGCCTGGACCTCTCCCGTCTGGCCCCGTTGTGGGACCGCCCCTGGCTCATCCGGGCCAACCTCAAGCCGACCAAGGGCTTTGCCGCCGGCTACGTGATCCTCGGCGGCTGCGCCACCACCAACCGCATCGAGCGGGTCCGGCTCAAATACCAGGACGGCTCCCTGGCCCGGTTCGACAAGCTGGCCAAGGCCCTGACCGCCCGCTACGGCCAGCCCAAGGCCCTGCCCGGCGGCAGGAAAAACGGCTACAAGGGACTGCGCTGGGTTTTCGGCTCGGACAAGGCCGACGGCATCGACCTGCTGCTCGAACATTTCGACAAGGCCGGCGAGGACAGCCCGGCCGGCAACATCATCCGCATAAGCGACAACGCGGCCCTGCACCAGGAACGCGCCTGCTACGACGCCATGGTCAAGGGATCGCCCGAGCCGCAACCGGCCTTCCCGCTTTTTCCCGTCGACGAATCCTGGCTGTTGCCCAAATAACCGCCCGGCCGCCAATCCTGTCGCGGGGTTGGCGGCCCGCTCCCCCCTTCGCGACACCTTCCTTTGCGTCCTCCTGTGAAAAGTGGCCGCCCGTCATTGACACAAAACCGTGACTGAGCCTATAATTTTGGGCGGTTGCGGCCTCGCCGTCCAAACAGGGGACCAGACCGGACTATCCGCGCGACACGTCACGAACCATTCCAGGAGGGGACACATATGGCGGTTTCGATCGGCATCAACGGATTCGGCCGGATCGGCCGATACCTCACCCGGCTTGTGGCCGACGACCCCGACATCACCCTGACGGCCATCAACGCCCGGGCCGACAACGCCCAGCTTGCCCATCTGCTCAAATACGATTCCGTGCACGGGCGCTTTTCGGGCACGGTGGAAGCCAGCGACGACGGCCTGATCATCAACGGCAAGCCCGTCAAGATCACCCGCCACGGCGGCGGCGACTGGCGCTGGGGCGAATGCGGCTGCGACTACGTGGTCGAGACCACGGGCAAGTTCGTGGACCGCGAATCCTGCGAAAAGCACCAGCAACTGGGCGCCAGGAAGGTCATCATCAGCGCGCCGGGCAAAAACGAGGACGTCACCATCGTCATGGGCGTCAACGACCACGAACTTTCGCCCGAGCACAAGATCATCTCCAACGCGTCCTGCACCACCAACTGCCTCGCTCCCATCGCCAAGGCCATCAACGACGCGTTCGGCATCAAACATGGCCTCATGACGACCATTCACTCCTACACCATGAGCCAGCGCATCCTGGACGGCTCCCACAAGGACTGGCGTCGGGGACGGGCCTGCGCGCTGTCCATGATTCCGACCACCACGGGCGCGGCCCGGGCCGTGACCAAGGTCATCCCGGCCCTGACCGGCCGGCTGGACGGCATGTCCATCCGCGTGCCCACGCCCAACGTCTCGGTGGTGGATTTCACCTGCGAGATGGAAAAGCCCACCGACACCGCCGGCCTGCTCGAAGTCCTCAAGGCCGCTTCCGGCGACAACCTGGGCTTTACCGACGAACCGCTGGTTTCCATCGACTTCGTGGGCGACACCCACGGCGGCGTGGTCGACGCCAAGGCCACGCAGGTGCTCGACGGCACCATGGCCAAGGTGCTGGCCTGGTACGACAACGAAGCCGGTTTCACCAACCAGCTCGTGCGCCTCATCAAAAAGGTGGCCAGTCTCTAGACAAAGACGCCTCCGGCGGCCGGGGGGCATGATGCCCCCCGGACCCCC
>JAFABC010000249.1 GCA_023426275.1 Pseudomonadota bacterium
GCTCCCCGCACGGGGCGGGGTTCACTTTCGTGGAATTGCTCTGCGTTCTGGTCTTGCTGGGTGTTGTCGGCCTGCTGAGCACGCGCATGTTCACCAATATGATCCAGGGGTACACGCTGGCGCGCAATTCCGATGCCGCCGTACAGAAGGCGCAAAACGCCATGCAGCGGATGACCATTGATTTCACCTATGTCAGTGGCGCGCATGTCGATGGGACATCGACTTCGATCACGTATAATTCACCGCTTGATAATATGAATCCGGTCACCATTTCGCAGGTTGACAATACGATTTGGTACAATATTAACGGATCAAGCTATATTTTGACGGATGGCGTCAAGCCAGGGTCGTTGCACTTCAATTATTATGATCGCTATGATGGTGCGGCGAAATCAACTTCCGGCAATGCATCGAATATGATCGGCTTTTCCTACGTCATGGTCGGTGACGATACGGATCAAGGGTTGTCCCAGAAGTATTCCACCCGTGTGAAAATTTATAAGGTTCATTAGGAGGGTGTCATGCGCACACGCTTCCTGTTGCAAGGCATTGGAAGGATGCGCCGACTGCTGTCCGGGCGCGCGGTCGGCGCCTCGATGCTGTGGGCCATTGGCGCTCTGGTGGTGCTCGGCGCCGTCGGCGCGGGCATCGCCCTTATGAGTCCGTCCGCCTTGCAGTCCAAGCTGGAGCAGGAAGCCGGGATGCGGGCGTATTATAATGCGAATGCGGGATTGAATTTTTTGAATTCGATGCGAGATACCGCGATTGCACAGAAAGTTAATTTTACAAATTTTATTTCGCTGATGGGTGGAACAGGGAATGTTACCTACACACTACCTAATGGTGGTTCTTTTTATTATAAACTCGGCAATGTTACGTCAGCTGGTGTGAATGGAACGTATCGTGTGACTGATTTGGTCGGTGAAGTCAAAGACGATAGTGGGAAAAGCGTCTATGGATATGTCATATACGGAGCTGGTAAAGATATAAGCGGTATAAATGACTATAATATTCCAAAGTCTACCGCGAATGGAATGGGAGAATATGTTGGGTTTTCAAAAAATGTGTTAGATATAACGACTACAGGTAATGTGTATGGCGATGTCTATGCAGATAAGATTAATTTAAATGGAGGTAGTATTATTTATGGGTCTATCATGCAAACGTCATTGACAGATGAACTGCTTCTTATTGGGAGCAGGCTTGGCGGTGAGGAAGAGAAAGTATGCTCAAACTCTACGGTCACGATTGATGGCGATGTCGATGTGTATGCTACGATATTTTCGCGAGGGAGTGTCGATGTAGAAAACGGGGATGTTTATGGAGACATTTATGCAAACGGAGATGTGACAATATCAAGTGATTCAAAAGTCGAAGGAAATATCTACGCGTTGGGGAATGTTTATATAAAAAATGGTGATGTTGTAGGAAGTGTCTATGCGACAGGAGATGTTGAATTAGAGCGAGGTTCGACGGTTCGTAACGGGGATATTCATTCGCAAGAAAGTGTGACAATAAAAAATGGGTATGTTTATGGAGCTGTCCATTACAAGGATAGTTTTAGCTCATGCTCTTATTGTTCATATGAAAGTGTAGATAAAAATCCAGAAGCCCCGACATATGTGTTTAACTGTGATCTGGATGTTGAAATCCCAGATCATGAGCATAAAGAGCCAACAGGTTCATTTATTGTCGATTGGTCTGGACCTTCTTATTCTGGGAAAGGTATCTTGGAAGCAAAGGAAAATTTAGACGATTATTATGCTTTTGATACATTTAAGACATTAGGGGGGACAAAACTTTGTTTTGACCTGTCGAACGGTGGGTATATTACAGTATTTGTGTCTGGTACTTTTCAAATAAATAGTGATGATTTGTATGTCAGAACATCGACCGATACAGATTGTTTCGATAGCAGTAACTTGATAAGTAAATCAAATATAGGTGCCGAGGCTTTTGCGAGTAAAGTTTATTTTGACTATTCTGGGACCGGAACCGTTTATTTTAATGGTGGAGGAAGTTGGTTTGGGACAATTTTTGCAACGCATGAACTTCAAATGCCTGATGGCAGTAGTTCCGCTATAATAGGTGCCTATTATAGTAGTGATAGCACGGTGGATATCGGTGGCAGCGTGTTGACGAAATACGTGCCTTCTGAGTATGCGATGAAACATTGGTATCAATAAATACGTATGTAGTTTCTTATATACAACTTTTCATTTTAGCTTTCCACTTTTTATGGTTACATAAGTCAAGTCTATCGGCTTATGTAATTTTGCCCATTTGCCGTAGGCTGCATCCTGCTTCCGGTGAGTGGTCATCATGGGTCCTGGTCGTGCCAGTCGATCCGTATGCAAGGATACGAGACAACGCGCTGACAGTACTTCCGGCGCAACCCTCCTGTTTACCATTTTCGCAATTATCATCCTCGGCGCGGTTGCCGCGGCGGCATCCATGCTCGTGGCCAATACCGGACAGACAACCCTGGCCAATGCCGATGCCTTGCGCGCCCATTATCTCGCTTTGTCCGGGCTCAATATATGGAGCAAGGACAAAACAGGATCCTTTCCGCTTGGGCGGGATTCCATAATCCTGGAACAGTCCGGGCCGGATGCAGACGGCCGCTATACCATCACCAGCACGGGCGTGGTGCGGCCGGGTACAGGACGCGAAGCCAGAAGCTGCGTGCAGGCGACACGTCAGGACGCGGCCGTCATTACCTTTGGCGACGACATAGACGATTTCACGCCGCCAAAACTGGGCAAGACCATTACCGACCCGGACGCCATCGTCATCTACGGCACCGATCCGGATACGACGCCGGATGGGCACGAGGCCGCCACATGGGCCAACCTCTGGAGCGAAAACGTGTCGCGCTATGCGGACGGCTGGGTGCGCCTGGGCGGCAATGCGCCGCAAACCTCGGGCGCGGTCTGGTACGGCGGCTCGAAAGGCGCGTGCGAGGCCGGCGTCTGCCCCCTGCAAACCGGACTGCGGGTCTATTTCGGTTTTACCTTTGCCGGCTACGATGACCATGTCGCCTCCAAAAAATACGGCGACGGCTTCACCTTTGCCGTGGTCACGGCCGAAAACGATCCCGAATACGCCGCAGGCGGGCCGGCCTCGGGCACGCGCGGCGAATACCTGGGCTACGCCGGGCCGGGGCCCGGAGGCCAGGGCATACGACCGCCGAAAATCGCCGTGGAAATCGACACCTACCCCGATCGCGGCTCCGGTGACCCGAGCCGGTCCAATTCCAGGCGGGACGCCTCCAACGCCAACCATGTCGCCATCGTCTACTGGGGCGGCGACGACACCAATTGCGACGACAACGTCCATGGCGCGGGGACGAGTCCCCAAAACCCCGGCGGCACAACGACAGGCTACGTCGAACGCGCCGCAAGCGGCGGCGCCAACTGGCTCGAAGACGGCGAGGAACATGCCCTGCGCCTGGAAATCCACAAGCTGGACGGAGAGGACGGCGCCACCTACGCCGTGCGGGCCTGGATCGACCCGACGGCCCAGGGGCGTGACGACGTGACCGAGGACTACGACGCGGAACCGCCGCACCTCACACAGACCGTGACCTTCTCGGACGCCGACAACCGCCTGTTCTCCACCGTGCGACTCGGCTTCACGGAAGCCACGGGCACGGCGGCCAGCCAGGACGTGGCCATACACGACTTCGCCGCCTGCTTTTGCCGGTAAGGAAGGTTGCAAATCCGGCCGCGACAACGCACTGTGTCCCCATGCGCCCGCCCGTCTCCGTCCTGCTCCTGGCTTCGCTCCTGGCCGCAACGCCGGCCGCCGGGGATACCATCTACCAGTACCGCGACGCCAAGGGCGCCATCCACCTGAGCAACAAAAAACTCAACGACAACTTCCGCCGCTTCGACTACATGCGCCTGCCCCCGGGCACCGACCAGGGCAAGATCATGCCCTTTATCCGCTACTACTGCCGCCGCCACGGCCTCGACCCCCGGCTGGTGCGGGCCATGGTGGAAGTGGAGTCGAATTTCAAGACCACGGCCGTCTCGCCCGCCGGCGCGGCCGGACTCATGCAGATCATGCCCGGCACCGGCCGGGACCTTGGCCTCAGCGACGCCTTCGACGGCTCGTGCAACCTGGAAGCCGGCATCCGCTACATGCGCTCGCTGCTCGATGCCTACGGCGACGTGCGGCTGGCCCTGGCCGCCTACAACGCCGGTCCCGCCCGCGTGCCCAAGGGCGGCCCCGTGCCGGATATCCCGGAAACCAAAGCCTACGTGGCCCGGGTCATGGCCCTGGCCGGGCTGCGCTGAAAGGATCCGCTTGACCGCGACGCCGGTTTGCGAGAGCACGGAACATCCGGGAACGGATGCGTACCGCGCCCCCCGGCAACCGGACCGCCCCGCGGTCCGAAGCAAGGAGCTGTTCATGAGCACGAATTGGAAGGAATATCTGGGAGACGCCGCCAACGGCATGACCGAGCTGGCCAAGGGCAATCCCAAATTGATGAAAGCCCTGCGGACCTTCGACGATGCCGCCACCAACCATGGCGCCCTCGACGCCAAGACCCGCGAGCTCATCGCCCTGGCCGTGGCCGCCACCACGCGCTGCGATACCTGCATCGCCGTTCACGCCAAGGCCGCCATCGACGCCGGAGCCACCCGCGAGGAGCTGCTCGACGCCCTGGGCGTGGCCGTGGGCCTCAATGCCGGAGCGGCCTTCGCCTACTCCGCCCATATCCTGAGCGCCTTCGACGCCCTGTCGAAATAACGCGCCGACGGCGGGACCCGGCCGGTCCCGCCGCCTTCCCCCGCCCCGATGGACAAGCCGGGCAAAACGTGCTTTGGTCGCCTGTGGTCCGGCTGTGGGCGCGGGCCGTGAAATCCCGGAGGCGAACATGGCGCTGCACAACACGGCGTCGGCTCTGCTGGTCCTGACCCTGCTCCTTGGCGGCTGCGGCATGTTCTCCACGTCCGCGCCGCCGCCTCCCGCCGCGCCCGAAGCCATGCCCCTGACCGAGGCCAATGTGGACGCCGTGCGAAGCGCCGTGGCCAAGGCCAAGAGCCAGACCTCCCGTCCCGCCGCGCCCGGGGACTACGAAGCCTACGTCCGTCGGGTGTACGTGGCGCCCTGGACCGGCCACTGGTCGGCCGCCGCCACCACCGAGGCCGCCCTGGCGCAAGCCGGACACGGCAGCGACCTCGCCCGGCAGTACCTCGCCATTATGGTCTATGACGTCCAGCTGCTTTCGGTCATGGAAGGCGCGAGCCTGTCCACCGGCCAGTGGCGAGACGTCTATGTGCGCTCCGGCGTCATGTCCGAGAACGCCTACTCCGGCTATGTCGCCATGAATCAAGGCCGCCGGGCCCTGCCCTGACGCGCGGCCGTTTTACCCGCTTTCGATTCCGTTATGCCCGCAGCCGTTTCCCCATTGCCCCGCGCCGTTTTTACCGTGGCCAAGGACGCCGCCCGGATCTGCCTCGATCTGTTCAAGATCATGGTGCCGATCCTTATCGGCGTGAAAATCCTCAAGGAACTCGGCTGGATCGTCTATCTGGCCAAGCCGCTGGCCCCGCTGATGGGGCTGGTCGGCCTGCCGCCCGAATGCGGCCTGACCTGGGCCACGGCCATTGCCAACAACCTCTACGCCGCCCTGGCCGTGCACGCGGCCCTGGTGCCGAACATGGAGCCCCTGAGCGTGGCCCAGGCCACGGTTATCGCCACCATGATGCTCATCGCCCACAACATTTTCGTGGAAGGAGCCATCGCCAAGAAATGCGGCGTGGGCTTCTGGGGGCAGGTGGCCCTGCGGCTGGCCGGCGCGTTTGGCTGCGGGATGCTCCTGCACGCGGTTTTTTCCGGCTTCGACCTGCTGACGGCTCCCGCGCCGCTGCTTTTCACCCCGTCGGCCGCCGATGCGGGTCTCGGGGCCTGGGCCTGGGGCGAACTGAAAAACCTGGGCATGATCTATCTGGTCATCGCCAGTCTGGTCGGGCTGATGCGCCTGCTCGACGGCTTCGGCGTGACGCGGCTGTTCGAGACCGCGCTGCTGCCCTTTTTGCGGCTGATGGGCATCGGCGGCGCGGCCGCCACCATCACCGTCATCGGGCTGGTCATGGGGCTGGCCTACGGCTCCGGGCTGATCCTGCTCGACGTGCAAAAGGGCAAGGTTGACAGACACGACGTATTTTCGTCCATTAGCCTCATGAGCCTTTCCCATGCCCTGATCGAGGACACCCTGCTCATGTACCTGATCGGCGCGAGCCTGTGGGGCACCTTTGCCGGCAGGCTGGCCTTTTCCCTGGCCGTGGTGGCGGTCCTGTCCCGGATCGCGCCGCTTCCCGCCGGAAAGCCGGCCGCGGTGGGGCGCTGATGGCAAAACCTCTGTCGCGCCGTGTGCGGCGCTGGTGCGGCTACGCCCTGGCCCTGGCCCTGGTGGCCGTGTGCGTGGGCGCGGTCGTGGCCGCCTCCACCGTGGACCCGGCTTTCGAGCCGGTGCTTTCGCGGCTGGTTGCCGACGGCTTTTCCGAATCCAGGCTGCGCCGGCTTTTTTCCCGGGCCGAAATGGTCTTTACCCAGAAGGCCATGGCCGACAAGCTGACCGCCCTGTACATGCGCAAGTACGGCCTGCGGCTGGTGGCCGACATCCAGACGCAACTGGCCGACCTGGGCTGGTATCCCGGTCCGGTCACCGGGCGCATGGACCGCATGACCCGCTGGTCCATCACGGCCTACCTCAAGGCCGTGGGCCTGCCGCCCGATCCCGTCGCCACCGAGGCCCTGCTCGCCGAGCTGCGCCGGCGGCCCGACCGAGCGCCGGCCGACATCGTCTTTCCCGAGTTCAACACCGCCGAGGTCCACGACGTGGTGCTCTCGCCGGGGCGGCTGGCCGAGGCCAAGGCCTTTTACGCCCGCAACCGCGAGGCTCTGGCCCGGGTGCGGACGCGCTACGGCGTGCCCGAGGAATACCTCGTGGCCCTGCTGGCCGTGGAAACGCGGGTAGGACTGTATCTGGGCGACGTGGTGGCCGTGGTCAACCTGTCCAGTCTGGTGGCCGCCGAGGACCCGGCCCGGGTGGCCTCGGCCTTTGCCTACGAACAGCCCGACGCCACGCGGCAGGCCTGGCTCGACAAGAAGGCCCGGGAGAAGGGCGAGTGGGCCTACGGCGAACTCAAGGCGCTGTTGCGCTACGCCGAGGAGCAGGGCATCGATCCGCTGTCCATTCCGGGTTCCATCTACGGGGCCATCGGCATCTGCCAGTTCATGCCGTCCAACGCCCTCAAATACGCCGTGGACGGCGACGGCGACGGCCGGGCCGACCTGTTCAACGTGGACGACGCGCTCATGAGCCTCGGCAACATCCTGCGGGCCATGGGCTGGAAGCCGACCATGACCGAGGCGGCCATGCGCAAGGTCTTTTATGCGTACAACCACAGCCAGGTCTACGTGAACACGATAATGGGCGCGGCCGAGCTGTTGCGTGAAGCGGCGGCCTCTGGTACGTTGAATTCCTGACCACGCCGCAGGCGCGACGCGGTCGCCTGACCGGAGGGTGCCCATGCGCGCCATGACGTTTACTCTCGCTGTCGTGGCGTGGCTGCATACGTTGGCCTTCTGGCCGACGCCGGCCTTTGCCGCGACCATTCTGACCTACCACAGCTTCGACGCCCGTTCCTCCATGTCCATTTCCATGGCCGCCTTTGCCGCGCAGCTGGATTATCTGCAACGCAGCGGCCACACGGTCATTTCCATGGACGAGCTGGTCAGGGACGTGGAAGCCGGGCGCAATCCGCCGGACAAGGCC
This sequence comes from Pseudomonadota bacterium, assembly GCA_023426275.1. GTDB lineage: Bacteria > Desulfobacterota > Desulfovibrionia > Desulfovibrionales > Desulfovibrionaceae > Solidesulfovibrio. The sequence continues at coordinate 7,793 of JAFABC010000249.1, forward strand.
GTGGTCATCGCCATCGACGACGGCTGGGGGTCGGTGATGAAGGCCTTTGCCGAACTCAAGCGTCGCGATCTGCCGTTCACGCTCTTTTTGCCCATGGGGTACGTGGCCAATCCCGGCGTGGGCGCCACCCTGAGCCAGGCCGATATCGACGAACTGAAGGCCTATCCCAAGGTCACCTTCGCCAACCATTCGTTCAGCCACTCCAAGCGGCTCACCCGCGACATGGTTTTCGCCCGGGAGGACATCCGCAAGAGCGTGGAGCGCTTCCGGCGGGTCATCGGCCACGACACGCCGTATTTCGCCTACCCGTACGGCGCGCGCAACCAGACCTACACGGACATGCTCGGCGCGTCGGGCTTCAAGTATCTGTTCGTCACCGGGTCCCAGCCGGTTTCGGCCAGAACGCGGCCGGCGGCCATTCCGCGCATCGCCGCCCACCATCTGTCCGTGTCCATGCTGGCCTCGATCCTGCGCGACCACGACGTCATGATGGCCCGCATCAAACCCGCGCCGGAAGCGAACGAGCGGCTCGTCAGCGCCACGCCGCCGGCCGAGGCCATTCCACGCAACGTGGAGTGAAATTTCACGCCACACGCCAACAGGCCTGCATCGTTCACGAAACCGTTCGTCTTCCCAGCCGTCCCCCCAGCCCCCGTTTCCACGGCCGCTGGAACGATCCGGCCGCCGGGAACGCGGAAGAACCGGGCGAGGCGTTGCCTCTCCCGGACCCTCTCCATTGGGGGGCATGATGCCCCCCAAACCCCCTCGCCGGGAAACGCAAGCAGTCTCTTTCCGGTCCCTTTGGT
>JAFABC010000255.1 GCA_023426275.1 Pseudomonadota bacterium
CCTCCCCCTTTCGGGAGGGTCCGGGAGGGGGTGACCCCCTCCCGGCCGCCGGAGGCATTCCTCTCCTATCCAAAGGATCGGGCGAACAAATCGGCGATGGCGGCCTTGCCGGGCTCTTCCAGGAAGCGCGTGCCGGTGCCGGTGAAGTGGATCTGGCTGATGGTCGGTGCGGCGATGGTCTTCCAGGCGTCGTTTTCCCAGGTGAACCAGCTGCGTTTTTCCTGGCAAAAGACGAAAAGCGGCTTGTTGCAGATCTTGGCGAACTCGGCTCCCCAGCCCGTGCCGCCCTTGACCGTTCCATCCTCCTGGATGGCGCCGACGACGAACACTTCGAGTCCCGCGTCCACCTGATGCATGATGGTGCGCAGCACCATGCGGATCTGCGGCCCGTTGCTGAATTTGCGCGACAGCAGCTTGGAGACGTAGGTCAGGCTGACGTCCTTTTTGACCAGTTCTTCCTGGGTCAGGACGCGCAGGCCGCGGGTGCGTTCGATGCGGTGGCCCTCGAAGGTGAAGTTGACTTCCTGGACGCCGTGCAGTTCGGCCTGACGTCCGAATTCCGCTTCGGCGCCTTGGGCGCCGCCGCTAAAGAGCGTGAAGTTGGTGGCGTTGGGCATGGGGACTCCTGTTGGCAGTGTTGCGCCATGGCGGCGCGGTCAGGGAAAGCGAGACGTCGCGGCAGGGGCCGCCGACCTTGGGCATTGTGCACATTTTGGACGGGCCGCGCAAGGCGCGAGGGGGGGGAGCGTCGCGGCGGGCCGGCCGCCGCGACGCCTGTATCCGGCCGTTCGGGCGGGGGCGTGTGCCCCCTGACGGCGGACCGGATCACTGGTCCAGATGCATCCGGGTCATGGACGTCTTCAGGTCCGACGCCAGGTGGGCCAGATCGGACACGGCGGAGGAGGCCAGGGACATGGCTCCGGCGGTATCCTCGGCGATGCGGTTGATCTGGTCGGTGGAGCGGTTGATTTCCTCGGACGTGGCCGACTGCTGTTCGGCGGCGGTGGCGATGCCGCGCACCTGGTCCGAGGTCTTTTCCACGGCCTTGAGGATCTGGCGCAGGGCGTCGCCGGCGTCGTGGGCCAGGGTGTCGGCGTCCTCGATGACCTTCGAGGTCTCGTCGGTGGCGGACATGTTGCGCCGGGTGCTTTCCTGGATGGCCTTGATGTAGTTGCTGACTTCCTTGGTGGCGCTCATGGTCTTTTCGGCCAGCTTGCGCACCTCGTCGGCCACCACGGCGAAGCCGCGTCCGGCCTCGCCGGCCCGGGCCGCCTCGATGGCCGCGTTGAGGGCCAGCAGGTTGGTCTGGTCGGCGATGTCGGAGATGACCTGCATGATCTGGCCGATGCCCTGGGCCTGCCCGCCGAGATCCTGCATTTCGGATTTGAGGCTGGCCGCTTTTTCGTTGACCGATTCCATCACCGAGATGACCTGATCCACGAGTTCCGCGCCCTTGGTGGCCATGGCGTTGGCCTCGCCGGCGGTGCCGGCGGCGTCGCCGGCGTTGCGGGCCACTTCCAGGATGGTGGCGTTCATTTCCTCGATGGCGGTGGCCACCTCGGCCGTGCGGGAGCGCTGCGCCTCCATGCCCTCGGTGGACTGGGCGATCTGCGAGGTCATGTGTTCGGCGGCTTCGGCCAGACTTTCGGACACGGCCGTGGCTTCGGACACGCCCTGGGCGATGCGCTCGTTTTGGCTGATGATCGTGCGTTCCTTGAGCACCACGCCGGTGAAGTCGGCCACGGACACGAAGGCGCCGATGAAGTTGTCGTCAAAGTCCATCATGGGCGTGGCGAACACGCTGATGAATTTATGCTTGCCCTTGCGGGTGTCGAACTCAGTCTTGGAGGACTGGCGGGAGCGCTCGCGGATGGCCCGGGCGGCCACGGTCTCCCGGTCGTCGCCGTAAAAGAAGCGGGCGAAATTCGCGCCGACGTGGGTCAGCGGGGCGCCGTCGTTTTCGGTCAGGCGTACCATGTGGTCGTTGACCCACTTGATCTCGCCCTTTTCACCGATGATGGCCATGGGGGTGATAATGTTGGCCAGCATGGCCTCGTCCTTGCTCAGCCGTTCCTTGAGCGCTTTTTCATGGGGCGCGAGGGCTTGGCGCAAATTGTCGAGGCGAAGCAGGGAATCTTCTTCAATCTGACAATCGAACGTGGCCGAAGCCATGGAATTGAAGATCTGCTCAATACAGGTAAAGGCTTTTTCGATGTGGCGATTGATCAAGAACAGGAATGTCACAATACAGACAAAGGCGGCCGCCGCGAGACATCCGGCCACTACGCCGTCCGTCAAGACGGAAGCGGTCAAAAGAACGGCGGTAACGACGACGACGGCAAAAAGCATCGGACGTTTCATGGCTGACCTCGGCTATAGGCGCAAATTGTCATTAGAATGACTCGTTCTCTAGTCCACTTGAAGCAAAATTGCAACGTGAAGGTCACGGATTTGATCCGTAAAAGGGGTTTTTCAGCAGCTTGCCCAGTTCCTGGCGCCGTGCTGTGTCCGGCGACCGGGGGAGACGGCGAAGATTCAAGATGCCTCCGGCGGCGGGGAGGGGGGCACCCCCTCCCGGACC
>JAFABC010000271.1 GCA_023426275.1 Pseudomonadota bacterium
AAAGAGTCTCTCTATCGAGGGGGTCCGGGGGGCATCATGCCCCCCGGCCGCCGGAGGCGTCTTTACAGGCGTACGAACGTCAGTTCGTGTTTGTTGTGCGACAGGTGCAGCAGCCGGCTGCCGGGGATGGTCCGGAAGCGGTCGAGCAGGGCGAAATCCGTTTCCCCTTGCAGTTTGACCGTGAGCACGAACCGGCGGCATTCCCCCAGCGTCAGCCAGCGCGTCAGCCATTCGTGGAGCCGGTCCGGGTAGCAGATCACGTCGGAAAAAAGCCAGTCCACGGCTCCGGCATGGCGCGGGTCCAGGCCGAAGGCGCTGCCCGGGCACCAGGACACCAGGGGGTGGGTGTCGACGTTCGGGGCCAGCGGGGCCTTGTCGATGCAGAAAACCCGCGCCCCCAGTCCGGCCAGCACGAACGACCAGCCCCCGGGGCTGCCGCCCATGTCCAGGCACAGTTCGCCGGGTTGGGGCGCGGTTCCCAGGCGGGTGAAAAGCTCCCACAGCTTGAGATAGGCCCGGCTGGGCGGACCGGTCTTGTCCTCGACGAAACGGTAGGCGCCGTCGGGCACGGGTTCGCTGGTGGTCGGCGAGGCGAGAAGCAGGTTTTCATCCCACAGGGTGAAGGCCCCGAGGGGGGCGTCGGGGAGCGGCTGGCCGAAAACGAGCGGTTTGGCCGCCACCTTGGGCAGTTTGTCGGCAAGAAGCGCCGCCCGGCGGAAATGGCCGGTCGGCACGAGTGCCCAGTTGCGCTGGATGGCGCGCAGGGTCTTGGCCGCCTGTCCGATGGACGGGGCCGGCAGAAATTCCGGCCGGGTCCAGACATTGGCGGCAAAGGCGGCCGGGCGCGGCTCGCCATCGGCCAGGACAAGGGGGGCGCGCACGGCGGTGACGGCGTCCCCGAGCTCGGTCGTGAGTTCGGACAGCAGGCCGGGCGCGGCCTGGTACACGGCAAAGGACATGGAAGGCGGTCCTGTTCGGTTTGGCGCGAAATCGCGGTGTGACGGATCAGGCGGCGGGGCCGCCGGCGGCCGGGGTGTTGCGCAACACTTCCAGGCCGAGCAGGCTGACGTCGTCGCGGGGGGGCGTGTCGCCCAGAAAGGCCGCGGCGGCCTGCCGCAGGCCGGAAACGATGTCCTGGATGGGTCGGTCGGCCAGCTTTTGCACCACGTCGAGGGTGCGCTCCTCGCCGAAGAACTCGCCGGCCGCGTCCTGCGTGTCGGGCAGCCCGTCGCTGTGCACGATGAGCTTGTCCCCAGGGCGCAGGATCGCTTCGCCGGCCGGGAAGGGCTGGAAGCCGGACAGGCCGATGATGGTGCCGCGGCTTGGCAGGGTGGTGATGCCGCCGTTCGCGACGATGGCCAGGGGCGGCGGATGCCCGGCGTTGCAATAGCGCAGCCGGCCGGAGCGCGTATCCAGGGTTAGGTAGCACATGGTGAAAAACTTGGAGAACTTGTCGAAGGGAAATTCCTCGTCGAGTCTCGTGAGCACCGCTTCGGGCGGGACCACGTCGATGACGCCTTCGGACCGGTCCACCAGGGTCGAGCGCTTGTAGTGCATGAAGTGGTAGACCGAGAGCGCGACCAGCGAGGACGCGACGCCGTGGCCGGACACGTCGAGCATGTACAGGCCCACATGGTGCGGCCCCAGGGGGAAGACGTTGAAGATGTCGCCGCCGATGGATTCGCAGGGCAGAAACTCCCAGGCAAAGCGCAGGCCGGGCGACATGGACACGCGCCTGGGCAGCAGGCTGCGCTGGATTTCCGCCGCCGCCTCCAGGTCCTTCTGGTGGCGGCTGTGCTTTTTTTGCAGCTCTTCCTTCTGCTTGGCGAAAAGGGTCACATCCTCGATGTTGCAGATGAGTTCGCCGCCGGGCATAGTGGAAAAATGGATCTGGCAGGTCCGGCGCTGGCCGCTGTGGTCGGTGAAGGCGTACAGCCGTCGCCAGACCTGTCCCGGGGCCGGACGGGTGGTCAGGATCTCGCCGAGGTCCGCCCGGTCGGCCGCCTCGGGAAAAACCTTGCGCATCCAGCTTCCGGCCGAGGCGTAGGCGGCCACGGGCAGGCCGAACAGGCGCTCCATGCCCGGGGAGACGAAGGTGAACCGCCCGTCGCGACCGATCACGGCGATGCCGTCCTGGGCGTATTCGAGGATGGCGCTGATGCGGTCGCGTTCCTCCCGCAGTTCGCGTTCCCGGGCCTGCCGGGCGTCGATGGCCTGCTTGAGGCGCAGGGCCGAGGCCACCCGGGCCACGAGTTCGGCCCGGCGCGGCGGCTTGAGGATGTAATCCATGGCCCCGGCGTCGAAGGCGGCGGCCAGATTCTCCTCGTCGTCGCTGACCGTGATCATGATGACCGGAACGTCGGCCAGCCGGGGATCGGCCTTGAGCCGGCGCGTGCCGGCCAGTCCGCCGAGTCCCGGCATGATGCAGTCCATGAGCACGAGGTCGGGGAAGAGAGCGTCCGGATCGTCCAGGGCGTCGAAGAGCGCCTCGGCCAAGGGGTAGGTGACGATGTCGTCATGCCCGTCGGCGCGCAGCAGGCTCTCCAGGTACGTGCGAAAGCTGTTGGAATCGTCGATAATGGCGATGCGCATGGAGCGGGTCAGGCCGGGGGGGCGTCGGTCGGCCCGGGCGGCAGGGAAAAGTACCGCGTCAGCCGCAGCATTTCGAACAGTTTGTGAATGTGCGCCGGCGGATTGGTCACGTGAAAGGTCTTGTTTTGTTCCTGGCACAGCCGGCGCAGCCCGATGAGCAGCCCCACGCCCGAACTGTCCATGAAGGTCACGCCGGAAAGGTCGAGGGTCACGGTGTCCCCGCCGTGGTCCCGCACGAGGCCCGTGATCTCGGCCTTGCGCTCCACCACCATGTCCATGATGATTTCGCCGGAAAGGCTGATGACGATTTCCCGATCGGAAGCGGTGTGCGAAAGCCGTTGCATGGAGAAGACTCCCTGACGCGCAAGCGTGTCGCCACGTGCCCAGGTCCTTTGTGACAAGCGCCGTTCATCTGGCAATAGGGCAATCGTTGGGCCAAGGCAAGGGTCGGACCGCCGCGGTCTTAAATAGCCCCGCCGTCGGATTCCCCGGCCAGTTGCGCCGCGGCCAGCCGGCCCAGCGTGGCCAGGGCCTCGTCCACGCGCGGCGACCAGACGTTGCCGTAGCTTAAGCGGAGAAAGCCGTTGAACTGGTCGCAACTGGAAAAGATGTTGCCCGGGGCCACGCCGATGTCCTTGGCCTTGGCCTCGTAGAAAAGCCGGATGGAGTCCACCGGGCGTGGCAGCTGGACCCAGACCACCGTGCCGCCGGCCGGGTGGGTGACCCGGGTGCCGGCGGGGAAGCGTTCCAGGATGCGCTGCTCCATCATGCGGGCCTGCCGTTCGAGCACGGCCCGGACCTTGCGCAGGTGGCGCTCGAACCCGCCCTGGCCCAGATAGTCGGCCACGGCCATCTGCGTGGGCGTGGCGCAGCAGACATTGGTGGTGGCCTTGATCTCGAAGGCCTTGGCCGCGAACCGGCCGGGCAGCAGGTAGCCCACCCGGAAGCCCGGGGCCAGGGTCTTGGAAAACGACGAACAGTGCAGCACGGAGCCGTCGTTGTCGTAGGAGGCCAGACAGCGCGGCCGGCCGCCCTCGAAATAGAGGTCGCCGTACACGTCGTCTTCGATGACCGGCACGCTCCGGGCCGCCAGCATGGCCACCATTTCCGCCTTGGCCGCGTCCGGGATGCGTGCGCCGTCGGGGTTGTTGAAATTGGGCGTCAGGATGACGGCGGCGATGTCGAAGCGGTCCAGGGCCGTGGCCAGATCGGCCGGCCGCACGCCCCCGTCGGGATGGGAGGGCAGCTCCACGGCCCGCAGGCCGAAATTCTCCAGCAGTTGCAGGAAGCAGTAATAGGACGGCGCGGCAATGGCCACGTTGTCGCCGGGCCGGGTGACGCTGCGCAGGGCGATGTAGAGTGCCTCCATGGCCCCGCAGGTGACCATGACCTCCTCGGGCCTGGCCTCGATGCCGGCCTCGGCCAGTCGCCAGGCGATCTGGCGGCGCAGGGCCGGATTGCCGGACACGCCCTCGTAGCCCACCACGTGTTCGGACACGCCGCCGGCCACCTTGGCCAGCAGCCGGGCCAGCTGGCGCGTGGGCAGCAGGGCGTCGTCGGTCTGGGCCACGTTGAGCGGCAGGATGTCGCGCCGGCCCATGCCGTCGAGGACCTCGCGGATCAGCGCCCCCCGGTTGACGGCCGTGGGCGGCTTGGCCGGCTGGGCCGACGGTCGGGGCGCGGGCGTGCGCGTGGGGCGCTGGCGCACGAAAAAGCCGGACTTGGGCCGGGCTTCGATCACGCCGCGCCGTTCCAGGGCCACATAGGCCTGGTTGACCGTGGACACGCTCACGCCCAGCCGGGTGCCCAGGGCGCGCAGCGACGGAATGCGTTCGCCCGGTTCCAGGCCGCCGGATTCGATCAACCCCAGAATGTGTTTTTCCACGGCCACGTAGCGGAAGACGCCCGCATCAACGTCAGGCAGGGACATGGATCGGCCTCCGGTTGATCTGTTATGCCCTTTTTTTCTGTAAACTGTATCTGTCATGATAACAGCGAATCTGGTCCAAGGGAAGCGCGCCGCCGGATGCCCCGGCGGCCGGACCCAAGGAGGACTGCCATGTTCGCGGATCGCATCAAGGAAGACAAAAGGCTGGCCGCGGCCCGGACCGGGCTGCTCGACGATTGGCTTTCCCGCTGGCGCGACAGCCGGCTTGCCCGGGCGGCGGCCGCGGCTGGGCAGCGGCTTTTTTCGCCGGGCAAGGCCCTGACCGTCCGGTTGGGCCAGGGGAAGTACCTGAGCCTGACGGGCACGCGTTCGTGCCGGGTGGAATGCCGGCGCGGGGCGCTTTGGGTGACGGCCACGGGCGATGGCCGGGACCGGGTGCTGACCCCGGGACAGCGTCTGACCCTGGCCCGGGCGGGCAAGGTGCTCATCACCGGCCGGGGCGAGTCGTCGGAAGCGGACGTGCGCTGGGTCTGAGCGCCCGCCCGGGCGGATCGCACCGTTTCGTCACCGGGCCGTGTTGCCCGGGTGCCGGGAAGCTGCTATCGCCAAGGCAGCCAAAGGAGCGCGACATGACAGAAGCCGCCTGCGACACCCAGGCCAGGGCCATCGCCATTCCGGTGCTTGGCCCGGCCAAGATTCCTTCGCCCCTGCCGTATTGCCGGTTCGCCGACCGGGCCCGGGCCCGGCTGGAGCTCGACGCCGGCGAGTTCGGCACCGGCGAGGGCCCGTGCTTTGCCGATTTCGAAGTGGCCGGCCCCCGCAGCCGCATCTATTACGATTCGTCCAAGGTCAAGGTGGCCATCGTCACCTGCGGCGGACTGTGCCCGGGCTTAAACGACGTTATCCGGGCCATCGTCATGGAGGCCCACCACAACTATCATGTGGCCGGCGTGCTCGGCATCCGCTTCGGCTTGCAGGGCTTCATCGAATCCTATGGCCACGCGCCTCTGGAGCTGACCCCGGACAACGTCTCCGACATCCACCAGTTCGGCGGCACCATGCTCGGGTCGAGCCGGGGACCGCAAAAGCCCGAGGACATCGCCGACGCCCTGGAACGGCTCAACGTGGCCATGCTGTTCGTCATCGGCGGCGACGGCTCCATGAAGGCGGCCCGGCGTATCCAGGAGGAGATCGAGCGGCGCGGTTCCAAGATCAGCATCATCGGCGTGCCCAAGACCATCGACAACGACATCAATCTCGTCACCAAGTCGTTCGGCTTCGACACGGCCGTGGAAAAGGCCACCGAGGCCATCCGTTGCGCCCACACCGAGGCCATCGGCGCGCTCAACGGCGTGGGGCTGGTCAAGGTCATGGGCCGGGAGTCCGGCTTCATCGCCGCCCAGGCCACCCTGGCCCTCAAGGAAGTCAATTACGTGCTGGTGCCGGAGTATCCCTTCGCCCTGACCGGTCCCCACGGGCTGCTGCCGTCGTTGGAGGAGCGCCTGCGCCGCCGGGGCCATGCCGTGATCGTCACCGCCGAGGGCGCGGGCCAGCATCTGCTGCCCGAAACCGGGCTCCGCGACGCCTCGGGCAATCCCGTGCTCGGCGATATCGCCCAGTTCCTCTCCGCGCAGGTCGAAAGCTATTTTCACGAGCGCGACATGCCCATGACGCTCAAGTTCATCGACCCGAGCTACATCGTGCGCTCGGTGCCGGCCAACTCCAACGATCGCGTCTATTGCGGATTTCTCGGCCAGAACGCCGTGCACGCGGCCATGGCCGGCAAGACCGGCATGGTGGTGTCCCGGCTGGCCGGGCGCTACGTCCATCTGCCCCTCGACCTCGTGACCCTGCGGCGCAAAAAACTCAACATCACGTCCGATTACTGGCGCTCGGTCATCGAATCCACAGGCCAGCACGGGGTGACGCCCTTCACCGACGATCCCGCCATCTTCTGTCCGATCTGATTCGCCGGGCTGGGAAGACGCCTCCGGCGGCCGGGGGCATGATGC
>JAFABC010000279.1 GCA_023426275.1 Pseudomonadota bacterium
GCATCATGCCCCCCGGCCGCCGGAGGCGTCTTCTCCCGGCTTTCTTGCTTCTTCCTCGTCGAGGAGATAGCGCCAGTCGGCCTGGCCTTTGAGGAACTTGGCCATTTTCTTTTCGATTTTCGGCAACTTGTAGAGCTGGGTGAACATGGTCTTGTGGGTGGCCTTGATCATGGTGGACGGGTCGAAATAGGACTGGGCGTTGTCCACGGTGAGCACGAAGGGCGGCTTGCCGTCCATGGCCAGGATGGCGCTCATGATGAGCGCGCCGGTGCGGTGGTTGCCCTCGAAAAAGAGCTGGGGGCGGCTGAGCAGGTAGACGTAGGTGGAGGCGGCGCGCGTCCAGGCCGAGTCCTTGTGGTGCTTCTTGTTCCACCGGACGATGCGGTCGATGTTGCATTCGTCCTGGTTGTAGAAGCGTTCGGCCGTCTCGCGGATGTGCTGGACGTATTCCAGGCGGACCTTGGTGTCCGTGCCGCACAGGACGATGTAGTTGAGCTCCAGGGCGTGGTGCTGGTAATTTTCGGTCAGGATGTCGATGCCCTCGGCCAGCAGATCGTCGAGATAGCGGTAGGCGGTCAGCATGTTTTCGATGACCACGTCGGCGATGAATTCACGGTGCATGGCCAGGCCGGCGTTGATGCGGGCGAACTCTCCCTGCACCTGGTACAGGGCGGCCTCGATGGCCGGGATGTTGCAGCGGGCGGGTTTGCTCATGGGCGCGTTGCCGGCGTTTCCCGGCCGGTTGTCCGGGTGGAACCGGCCGGGGTCGTGGATGTGGAACCTTGGAGAACGGGACGGACGGGCGGGCTAGCTGAATTCGCCCTGGAGATATTCCTTGGTCAGTTGCTCGCGGGGGGATTCGAAGAGCTGTTTGGTCGGTCCCATCTCGACGAGATGGCCGGTGCGGCCGCCCTTGGAGATGTCCACCGAGAAAAAGGCCGTCTGGTCGGCCACACGCAGGGCCTGCTGCATGTTGTGGGTGACGATGGCCAGGGTGTAGTGCTCCTTGAGCCGGACCATGAGTTCCTCGATCTGCCTTGTGGCGATGGGGTCCAGGGCCGAGCAGGGCTCGTCCATGAGCAGCACGCTCGGCTCGGTGGCGATGGCCCGGGCGATGCACAGGCGTTGCTGCTGGCCGCCGGACAGGGACAGACCGTGGTTTTTGAGCTTGTCCTTGACCTCGTCCCACAGCGCCGCGCCGCGCAGGGCCTTTTCCACCTTGTCGGCCATGTTGCCCTTGTAGCGGTTGAGGCGCAGCCCGAAGGCCACGTTTTCGAAGATGCTCAGGGCAAAGGGGTTGGGCTGCTGGAAGACCATGCCGATGTGGCGGCGCACGGCCACCGGGTCCACCCGTTTGCCGTACATGTCGTGGCCCCGGTACTGGACGCTGCCTTCGAAACGGAAGCTGCGGATGAGGTCGTTCATCCGGTTGATGCTGCGCAGCACCGTGCTCTTGCCGCAACCGGACGGTCCGATGAAGCCGGTGATCTCGTTTTTCCGGATCGGGACGTCGCTGTCCCGGACCGCCAGAAAATCGCCGTAATAGATTTTCTGCACGCGGCAATCCAAGATGACTTCCCTGCCGGGCCCGGCCGCCTCGTTGGCGGCGGTGGCCATGGCGGCGCTTTCCATATCCATCATTGACTCCGTACAGCGCGCGAGCGCGCTCTTATCGCTTGCGTTGACCGACGGCCCGGCTGACGATGTTGAGCACAAGGACAATGAACACCAGCACCAGCGAGGCGCACCAGGCCAGTTCGATCTGGTTGGCGAAGGGGCTGCCCGAATAGTTGTAGATGAGCACGGCCAGGGAGGCGGTGGGCTGGTTGGCGTTGAGCCAGTACTCGCTGAAAAGGGCCGTGAAGAGCAGGGGCGCGGTCTCGCCGGCCGCCCGGGCCACGGCCAGGAACACGCCGGTGATGATGCCGGGCATGGCCACGGGCAAGGTGACCTTCCACATGGTCTGGGCCGGGGTGCAGCCCATGCCGAAGGCGGCCTCCTTCATGGGGCGGGGCACCATCTTGATGGCTTCCTCGGCCGTCAGCATGACGATGGGGATCATGAGCAGGGACAGGGCGAAGCCGCCGGCCCAGGCCGAATAGTGCCCGATGGTCAGGACCACCACGGCGTAGGCGAACACGCCGGCCAGAATGGAGGGCAGGCCGGTCAGGGTCTTGGCGCAGAACCGGGCGATCAGGGTGATTTTGCGGTGGGGGCCGAGTTCGGCGAAGTAGAAGGCGGCCAGGATGCCAAAGGGCACGCTGATAAGCGCCGCCAGACCGACCATGAATCCCGTGCCCAGGATGGCGTTGCCGAAACCGCCCCCGTCCTCGAAGGCCGTGGGGGGCAGGGTGTAGAAGACGTCCAGGGCCAGCCGCTGCCCGCCGCGGTAGAGCAGCATGACGATGACCGAGAACAGCGGCAGGCAGGCGGCGACGGCGGCCGTGACGGTGATCGTGCTCAGGATCATGGAGGTCAGGGCCCGGCGCTCGAAGGGGTTTTTCTCGAAGGCGGGTTTGGTCAGATCCGCCGGCAAAGCGGTGGCGGCGCCGTTCATCGTTTGCCTCCTCCCGGCTGGCTGGCGGTGATGATCCACTGGCCGATGATGTTGACGAGAAGCGTGATGACCAGCAGCACGATGGCCGCGAACATGAGCACCTCGATTTCCACGGGGCCGGCCTCGGGAAAGTTGAGGGCGAGCAGGGCGGCCAGGGTGTTGGCCGGCGAGAACAGCGACAGGGAAATCTGGTTGGTGTTGCCGACCAGCATGGCCAGGGCCATGGTTTCGCCGAGCGCCCGGCCGAAGCCGAGGACCAGCGCGCCGAAGATGCCGCCCGAGGCCGTGGGCAGCATGACCCGCAGGATGGCCTCCCAGCGGGTGGTGCCCATGCCGTAGGCCGCTTCCTTGGTCTTGTGGGGAATGGCCCGGAAGGCGTCCTGGGACACGGCGGCCACGGTGGGCAGGATCATGATGGACAGCACCAGGGCGGCGGGAAAAAGCCCCGGTCCCATCAGTTCCGTGCCGAAAAAGGGAATCCAGCCGAAGTGGGCATGGAGCATGTCGGCCAGGGGGCGCAGGATGGGGATGAGCACGAAGATGCCCCACAGGCCGTATACGACGCTGGGAATGGCGGCCAGCAGCTCGATGATGTTTTTGAGGATGATTTCCAGGGTGTGGGGCAGGAAGTCCTGGGTGATGAAGATGGCGATGGTCACGCCGAAAAAACCGCCCAGGACAAGGGCCAGCAGCGAACTGTACAGCGTACCCCAGATTTGCGGCAGGATGCCGAAGACCTGCTTGTTGACGTCCCATTCCTGGGACGTCAGCAGGCCGATGCCGTAATCGCGCACCGCCGGCACGGCTTTGGTGCCGATCTCGATGACGACCACGGCCAACACGACAATGGTGAGCGCGGCGAAGCCGTACGACACGCCGCGAAACACCTTGTCGAAAACGATGTCGCCCCGGGAGGGCGGGGAGGCGATGCTCTCGCCTCCCCACGACCCGGGACCCTGTTGCTTGGAGTCCATAGGGCCGCCGTTAATTTACTGGATGTTCTTGGCCGCGGCCTCGACCTTCTTGACCACTTCCTGGGGCAGGGCGATGTAGCCGGCCTTGTCGGAGAGCTTCTGGCCGTCGGTCAGGCAGTAGTTGAGGAGCTTGTGGATCCACTGGACCTTCTGGGCGTCCTCGTACTTCTTGTAGAACATCATCCAGGTGTAGGTGACGACCGGGTAGGAGGCGTCGCCGGCGGGATCGGTCACCCAGACGATCATGTCGGCGGGCATGGTGGCGCTGGCCAGGGCGGCCTGGCCGCCGGCCAGACCCGGAGCAACGAACTTGCCGGCCTTGTTCTCCAGGCTGGCCATGGGCAGCTTGGCCATCTTGGCGTAGCCGTATTCGATGTAGCCGATGGCGCCGGGGGTCTGCATGATGGTGGCGGCCACGCCGTCGTTTTTCGGCGACTTGACCAGCTGCTTGGCCGGCCAGTCCACGGTCTTGCCAAAGCCGACCTTGGACTTGAAGGCCTCGCTGATGGCGGTCAGGTGGTGGGTGAAGTTGTAGTTGGTGCCGGAGCTGTCGGCGCGCACGACCACGGTGATGGTCTCATCGGGCAGCTTGACGCCGGGGTTGGCCTTGACGATGGCCGGATCGTTCCACTTGGTGATCTCGCCGAGGAAGATCTTGGGGTAGACGTCGCGGGGCAGCTTGAGCGCCTGCACACCCTTGAGGTTGTAGGACAGCACGATTTCGCCGGCGGTCATGGGCAGCAGCTGGACGCCTTCCTTGACCTTGGAGATTTCCTCGGGGGTCATGGCCGCGTCGCTGGCGCCGAAGTCCACGACATGGTTCTGGAAGTCGCGGATGCCCGCGCCGCTGCCCTTGGACTGGTAGTTGACCTGCACGCCGGGATTGGCCTTGCTGAAATTCTTGAACCAAATGGTGTACAGCGGGGCCGGGAAGCTGGCGCCGGAGCCGGTCAGGGTGCTTTCGGCCTGGGACAGACCGGGGAAAGCCAGGGCCAGGGCGAAGGCCAGGGCCACGTACCGCGCGAACGATTTCATTGCATACCTCCAAAAATAGTGAATGCCGCGAGATGATTTCGTTCACCCGGATACGCCCTCCCCGGGACGCTTATGGCGTCATTATCGTGATAGTTGCGTTACGACTCGGGCGCGCCGGCGCCGCGACCGGGAAAAGACGCCTCCGGCGGCCGGGGGGCATGATGCC
>JAFABC010000294.1 GCA_023426275.1 Pseudomonadota bacterium
GAGCCAGGGGGAAAATGCGCCGACAAGGTGCGCCAGCGTCGCTTCGCGCCGCGTGAAGAGTCCCCCTTATCGAGGGGGTCCGGGGGGCATCATGCCCCCCGGCCGCCGGAGGCGTCGTTTGTTGGTCTTTATCCGGTGTAACTGATGTAGTTCTTGCCGACGCGGTCGATGAGCTGGAGATGGCGGTATTCGCCTTTGATCTGGCCGGCTTCGTAGATGCGGTAGGCTTCCTCCACGCATTTCTCGCAGGCGCCGAGCGGCGCTTCGACGCCCAGGCACAGCGGGTTGCGCGTGGATTCGGTTTCGTATTTCAGCACGCCCCGGCAATGGTCGCACAGGCGCACGGACTCGGTCTGGTATTCCGTGATGGCGTCGGTGTCGTAATAGAGGGTCTTGCGCCGGGTGAACCAGCCATTGATCGTTTCGCCCTTGCCCGGGCCTTTGGGGTTGCGGGTCAGGGCGACGATTTCGCGGCAGATTTCCTCGATGTAGCCCGTGACCTTGGCTGGCTGGCGGATGGCCGCCGGGTCGAAATTGGGTTCGCGCACGTGGGAGTAGTCCAGCCCGGCCATGGACAGCACGAGGCCCAGGTTCACGTAGGGCAGCGCGCCCTGGATGGCGTAGCCGCCTTCGAGCACGGCGATGTCCGCGCCGAGCAGCTCGGTCAGTCGGGCGTAGCCCTGGGCGGAGAAGGCCATGTCGGTGATGGGGTCGGAGAAGTGGTTATCCTGGCCGGCGGAGTTGATGACCACGTCGGGCTTGAATTCCTCGATCAGCGGCATGACCACCTCGCGCATGGCGAACAGGAAGCCCTCGTCCGACGTGCCGGGGGGCAGGGGCAAGTTGACCGTGGTGCCGAGGGCCCTGGGGCCGCCCTGTTCGTAGGGATAGCCGGTGCCGGGGTAGAGGGTGCGGCCGTCCTGGTGCAGGGAGATGAAAAGCGTGTCGGGATCGTGCCAGTAGATGTCCTGGGTGCCGTCGCCGTGGTGGCAGTCGGTGTCCACGATGGCCACGCGCAGCGGACCCAGGTGCTCGCGCAGCCATTCGATCATCACGGCTTCGATATTGATGTTGCAAAAGCCCCGCGCCCCGTGGACCACCTTCATGGCGTGGTGGCCGGGCGGCCGCACCAGGGCGAAGGCCTTTTGCGCCTCCTTGTCCATGACGGTGCGGGCGGCGCGGATGGCCCCGCCGGCGGAAATCAGATGGGAGTTGGTGGTGACGGACTCCACGTCGGGAAAGCAGAAGTGGACGCGGGAAACGTCGATGGCGGTGGCCAGATCGGGCTTGAGTTCGCGGATGCCGGGGATGTCGAAAACGCCTTCCTCGCGCAGCTGGTCCTGGGTGTAGAGCAGGCGTTCCTGGCGCTCGGGGTGCGTCGCCGAGATGGCCCAGTCGAAGGCCGGAAAAAAGACGATGCCCAGGCTGTGGCGCGCTTTCAGCATGATTGCGACACCGCCTGTTTGTACGCGGCCAGCACGCCCGGGCGCACCTGGCAGGCCACGCGGATGTTGTGTCCGATCTGCCGTTGTCCCTCGACCATGGGAAACGACGACATTTCCACGGTTTCGACCGGCGCTTCGTCGGGGTCGGCCCCGATGGCGGCCAGATAGTCGCGCAGCCGGGTGGCGGCCTCGCCCTCGGCGGCGGCCGGGCTGAAATTGTCGGCCACGTTGCGCGACACGCCAAGCGACGGGATGGTCAGGCGCCCGGCGGCGGTGTCGGCGAAAAGCTCCACCGAGAAGGTGGGCCGGGCCAGGGCCGCGCCCACGGCGTTGGCCACGGCAAAGCTTTCCGGCACCACGATTTCCTGGGAAAAGGCGTCCTGGAGCAGGGCGGACAGGGCCTGCGCCGGGCCGCCCATGACGTAGACGCGGCTGGGCCGCACCTGCCGGTCCTCCAGCAGCTCGAAAATGGTGTAGACGGGCCGGTCGTTGATTTCGCGGACAAAGGCCGCCACTTCCGAGCGGATCTGGTTGACGGCGTTGATGATGGCCGCGTCGGCCACCTCGTCGGGCTCGAAGCCGAAGGGTTCGCCCGCGGCGGCGATGCCGGCGAACGAGGCCCGGGCGTCGCCCACGGCGATGACGTTTTGCAGGTTGAGCGCGTCCACCAGGGTCGGGGCCGGGCCGCCGAGGGCCATGGGCGGTCCCAGCCGCCGGGGCCCCACGCGCACGGCCTCGTGGCTGACGGAGATGGCCGAGTCGCCGCCGACGCCGATGGAGCGGGTGCGCAGGGCCCTCACCAGGGTGGGCCGGCCGGCGATGGCGATGCCCTCGTTTTCGATCAGCGGCGCGCCGGCGGCGAACACGGCGATGTCCGTGGTGGTGCCGCCGATGTCGAGGATGATCGAATCCTCGGCGATGTCGCACACGGCGATGATGCCCATGACCGAGGCGGCCGGGCCGGAGAGGATGGATTGCACGGGCAGGGAGCGGGACACGTGCAGGGGCATGGTGCCGCCGTCGGCCTTGAGCACGTTGATGCTGCCCGGCGTCAGGCCAAGGCCGCGCACGGACTGTTCCACGGCGTCGCAAAAACGGTTGTAGACCCGCCAGACCGCGCTGTTGCAGTAGGCCGTGGCGATGCGCCGGCCAAAGCCCAGGCGGCCGGAAAACTCGTGGCCGAGCGAAACGCAGGCCGATTCGCCGGCGAGCAGGGCGCGCAGGGCCAGTTCCTGTTCGGGATGGCGGGTGGAAAACTTGGTGACGGCCGCGTGCACGGAGATGCCCGACTTGCGGCAGGCGCGAAGGGCCTGCCTGGCCGCGCCCATGTCCAGGGGGGAGGTTTCGCGACCCCGGTGGTCGATGGCCCCGGGCAGTACGTAATAGTGCTCGCCCAGGCGGTAGGCCTCGGGATCGATGCCCGGTCCGCCGGACACGAACAGGCCGACCGGATCGGCCGTGCCCTCGATGATGGCGTTGGTGGACAGCGTGGTGGAGAGGTTGAGCCGGGTGATGGTCGTCGGTCCGGCCGCCTTGCTCAGGCTGGCCAGGGCTTCGCGGATGGACGCCAGCAGGTCGTCGTGGTCGGTGGGCAGCTTGGCGCAAGCCACGATGCCTTCCGGCCCGATCAGGACCGCGTCCGTGTGGGTTCCGCCCACGTCGATGCCGCAAAGCATGGGACATCCGTAGCATTATGGCCGCCCGTCGTCGAGATGTCCGGGAGGTCCGGCCTCGACTCCGCGCGCGCCTTGTCGTATCGTGCGGTGGACTGTTTTTCAAAATCGGACTGTCGTGAAGGGGCGTATGAGCCTGCGTCGGACCGCCGTCATCATCATCTGCGTCACGTTTAGCGCCCTTTTTATCGTCCTCTACGCCATTTCCCACGGCAACATGGAGGCCGGCTTCAATATTTTGGAGCGTGAGGAGGTGGAGGAGGAGGTCACCCGGGGCGTGAAGGCCGTGGAAGGCGAACTCCGGGAGCTGGAAGGCACGGCCGCGGACTGGGGCTATTGGGACGACACCTACCGTTTCGTTGTCGGAAACAATGCCGACTATCCGCGTTCCAATGTCACGGTCGAGAGCTTGCAGGCCATCCACGTGGGGTTGCTGCTGTTTTACGACGCCATGGGCAAGCCGGTGTACGGCCGGGTGCTCGATCCGGCCACGGACACGCTGGTTGAACCGCCCGAGGCGTTGGTCCGGGCCGTGGCGCAGTCGCGGCTGGCGCCCGAAGGCGGCAACACCGACCGGCAGCGTTCGGGATTGCTGGTGGTGTCGGGACAGGCCTGGCTGCTGGCGTCCTGTCCGATCCTGACCAGCACCCGGCAGGGGCCGTCGCACGGCATGCTCGTCATGGGGCGGCGGCTGGACAAGGCCAACATTTCCCGGCTGTCCGACCGGATCATGCTCGATCTGGCCATGGCCAATCTGCAGGTGCCGCATCTTTCCCGGCAGGTGACCGACGCCGCCGCCGCCCTGGCCCGGGGCAAACGGTTTCTGCTCGTGCCGGACGGGGCGGAGCGCGTCACCGGCTACGCCCTGCTGCGCGACCTCGCGGACAAGCCGGCCCTGCTGTTGTCCGTGACCCTTCCGCGCCGCATCTTCATCCAGGGCCGGCTCACCCAGCGCAACAACATCATTTTCCTGCTGGTCATCGGCATGACCTTCGGGCTGGCCATGGTGTATCTGGTGGAGCAGCGCATTTTGTCGCGGATCATGAGTCTCAGCCGCCAGATCGGGGAGCTCGGCGCCGAGCCGGGCACGACCCGGCGCACCTCCGTGCCCGGTTCCGACGAGATTTCCGGCCTGTCCAAGGCGGTCAACGCCATGCTCGACGCCCTGGACCACGCCCGCACCCGCTACGAGATGGCCACCCGGGCGGCCAAGGTGGGCGTGTGGGAATTTCGTTGCGACACCGGGGCCTATTACATCGACCCCAGCTTTCGGGAACTGCTCGGCCAGGGCGAGGGCCAGGGGCTCGGCGGGCTCGAAGCCTGGCTGTCGCGGGTGCATCCCGATGACCGCGAGGCGGCCTGGGTGGGCATGGGCGCCTGCATCGAGGGTCGGCGCGACGCCTACGAGGGCGAGCAGCGCATGACCGCCGGCGACGGCTCCCTGCGCTGGATTCTGGTCCGGGGGCGCACGGTGCGCGACGCGGCCGGCATGGCCGCCCGGTTCGTGGGCACCAACACCGACGTCACCGAACTCAAGCGGGCCGAGGAAAGCATCCGGGAACTCAGCGGCGCGCTGATCGCGGCCCAGGAGAACGAGCGCGCCCGCATCGCCCGGGACCTGCACGACAATGTGGCCCAGGACCTGTCCGCGGCCAAGATCGCCGGCCAGACCCTGCTCGATGGCGTGGCCGCGCCGCCGGAAACGGTGCGGCAGCGGCTGCCGGGTCTGCTCGCCCTGCTGTCCCGGGCCATCGGTTCGGTGCGCGGCATTTCCTACGACCTGCGGCCGCCGGACCTCGATTATCTGGGGCTGGATCAGGCCCTGGAACGGTTGTGCGAGGATTTTTCAAAAAATTCCGGTATACAGGCCACATTTGCCAGTTCCGGCCTGGACGGCGTGTGCGTGTCCCAGGAGGTGGCCATCAACCTGTACCGCGTGGTGCAGGAGGCGCTGGCCAACGTGCGCCGGCACGCCGAGGCCCGACAGGTGACGGTCCGGCTGGTGGAGTCCTTTCCCAAGCTGATTTTGCGCATCAAGGACGACGGCCGGGGCTTTGTCGCGCCGTCGCGCCTGGACGAGGCCCGGCGGCAGCGACGCATGGGGCTGGCCAGCATGCGTGAGCGGGTGGCGCTGTTCCAGGGCGTGCTGCGGGTCGAATCCGAGCCGGGCAAGGGATGTCTCGTGGTGGCCGAGGTCGTGTATGCCGGGGGGAGGTGCCATGGCGACGAAACGGATCGTGATCGTTGATGACCACCCGTTGTTCCGCGAGGGGCTCAAGGCCATTTTGCGCCGCGCCGAGGACCTGGAAGTCGTGGGCGAGGCCGGAGACGCGGCCGAGGCCGTGCGCGTGGTCCGGGCCGCGGTCCCGGATCTGGTCACCCTGGATATTTCCCTGCCTGACCGCTCCGGCATCCAGCTGGCCCGGGAACTGCGGACCCGGCTTCCCGAACTCGGCATCCTCATGGTCAGTATGCACGCCAAGGTCGATTCCATTGTCGAGGCCGTCAAAGCCGGGGCCAATGGCTATGTGACCAAGGACGCGGCGGCCGAACGGCTCGTCGATGGCCTGCGGCTGGTCGGGGAGGGCGGCTTCTACCTCGATCCGGCCATCTCCCAGGAGGTGTCCCGCCAACTGCTCCTGGGCCGGACCCGGGCCGCCACCTCGGCCGCGCCGGCCTACGACAGCCTTACCCCCCGGGAGCGCGAGGTCATGCGCATGGTCGTGGAAGGGCTCACCACCAAGGAAGTGGCCGAAGGGCTCTCCATCAGCGTCAAGACGGCCGAGCACCACCGCTGCAACCTCATGCGCAAGCTGGGCCTGCAAAATTCCGTGGAACTCGTGCGCTACGCCACCAAGCTGGGGCTGATCGATTAAAGCGGGGAGAGACGGGAAGATGCCTCCGGCGGCCGGGGGGGATAATCCCCCCCGGACCCCCTTGATGCTGGGCGCCGTTGTTCCGCCGCAAAGCCGGCGAAACAACGGCGCCCAGAACAAAAGGATCGGAAAGATTGTGATGTGCCTCTCCCGGCGAAGGGGGGCACCATCGCCAGTGGCGAGGGTCCGGGAGAGGCGTCGCCTCTCCCGGCTTGTTTGCCGCTATTGCACCAGACCGGCCCCGTAGAGCGCGTAGTCCTGGGCGGGGTCACAGTCGTCCTCGCGCTCCGGGTCCACGGCCATGGTCTTGACGAAACGCCCGACCACGTCGCCGCTGCCTGTGGCGCTTTCGATGAAGACCGCGCCAAGCTGGTAAATAACGATATTGTTGCGCCCGCTGGTCTGGGGCAGGCTGGGATCGTAAAAGGGAATCATGGCCACGCGCGGGCTGTTG
This sequence comes from Pseudomonadota bacterium, assembly GCA_023426275.1. GTDB lineage: Bacteria > Desulfobacterota > Desulfovibrionia > Desulfovibrionales > Desulfovibrionaceae > Solidesulfovibrio. Next base: position 6,449 of record JAFABC010000294.1, read on the forward strand.
ATGGGATCGGCGTAGGAGCTGCCCACGATGGAATTGGTGGCGTCGTCCCAATGGGCCTCGGGGTCCTGGGCGATAAGGTCGGCAAGTCCCTGCTGGGTCGGACCGACCATGTTGCCGGTCTCCACCTGCAACTCGTCCCCGACGGACACGCGCGTGTTGCTGGAGCCGGTGCAGCCGGCGATATTGGTGCGATACTCGTCAGCGCCCGTTTTGGGCGAGCCGTTGTTCACGGCGGGATAATCCACGGGCTGGTAATGACTCGGCGTGACGACGTCCGTGGAATCGCCGAACTTGAGCAGAATTTCCGTCCCCACGTCCGTGTTGGTGTAGCCTTGCACCTCCACCGAGTCCATTTCGCAGGTGCTCGCGGCGTCGAGTTGGCCGTTGTCCTTGTACTTTTTGTTGTCGTCGCACGAGTCGTCCCAGGTGAACTTGGCCGGCGGCGACCAGGGCTTGAGACACTTGGTGCCCGAGGAACAATACAGCGAGGCCGTGCCGCTGGCCGTGATGTCCTGGGTGTTCCAGCCCACGATGCGACCCAGGAACATGTCCACGGGATTGCCCCGCTCGTTGGTGCGTCCGACCGTGGCCCGCACCGAGGCGGCGTTGGGGTAGCTCACATCCGAGTTGCGCATGGCCAGGTCCTTGGAGTCGCTGTCCGACAGGTTGGCCTGCCCGAAGGTCACGGCCGTTTCGGTCACCTGGTCCTGGTCGTCGCCGTACTGCACCAGCACATTGGCCCCGGCCAGGGCGGCGGCGTCGGCCGCGTTTTGCAACTGGCTGCGCTTGTATTCCAGAAAACCGTAGTCCACGGCCAACGTGGCCAACCCGGCCAGCACCACCATGGAAAGCGCCACAAGTACGGCCACCGAGCCCTGCTGCCCTCTCGTGCCTTGCTTCTTTTCCTGCGTTTTCATGCTGTCCTTCCTTGTCAGGATCGCCGTTCGGTAGCCGTGTATTGCACCTGTGTCATGGCATCGCTGATGTTGCGCCAGGGGATGATCACCATGCGCGTGGTGTCGTAGCGCACCTGGACGATAACCGGATCGCCCCGGACCGTGCCGACATCGACCGTGACGTTCATGAGATTCGTGTCGTAGCCGGCATTTTCCATGTAGTCGCTGGCCACCTGGCCCGCCTTGGCCGCGTCATGGTTGCGGGCGGCGACGAGGGCTCCCTGGGAGGCCGCCCGGGTCACCACGGCCTGGGCCAGCAGATACTGGCCGAAATCCACCACTCCCGCCAACATGGGCATCAGGACGAAGGCCATCAACAGCGCCAGCTCCACGGTCAGGGAGCCGGCTTGCCCCAGTTTCCGCTTGTTGCGGCGACGACGTTGCATCACTGCACCACCCCGCTTGCGTTGGCCGTGATGGAGGGCGGGAAAAGAGGCTTTCCCACGAATTGCGGCAGAATCAGAGGGACGAACGGATAGCTGAGGGAAACCGACACGAGGTTGCCGGACGTGCGTACGGCCGGCGTCACGGTGACCGTGGGGGTCACGTCCAGGCCGAAGCCGCGCAGCTTGTCGATAACGGTGGTCGTGACGGTGTCGTCGCTGACCTCGGGCAACCCGGCCTGCCGGGCCGCGTCGGCAGCAACGGCCGCGGCCATGGATTCGAGGTGGAAAAAGCGGCCGTATTCCACCATGGCGAACAGCACCAGCAGCAACAGCGGCAGCAGTAGCGCCATTTCCACCGTCGTGGACCCGCGTGGGTCATTGTGCGTTCCGCCAGAAGCCATAGTCGGTCACCTCCGCCGCCCCCTCTCAGGGAGACTTGATTATGAGGTAACCAGACGGTTCGGACCTGTCGATGGACTCGATTGCCCACCAAATCGGGGATGTCCCCTAGCCTGTTGGCCTCCGGCGGCCAGGGCGCCGCCCTGGACCCGTTGGGGGGCATGATGCCCCCCAAACCCCCTCGCCGGCTTTGCGGCGAAACAACAGCGCCCGACATCAAGGGGGACCGGGGGGGATTATCCCCCCCGGCCGCCGGAGGCATCTTCCGGTCTTACTTAAAGTCCTTGTCGGCGTGTTTGACGGCCTGGATCAGGCGCATGAAGTCCACACCGGACTTGTGCAGGTCGGTGTAGTGCTCGGCGTAGTTGATGTCGATATCGGACATGGACTGGGCCACGCGGATATCGTCGAGAAAGCGGGTGAGCGCGGCCGGATCGGGCTCGGGGCCGAACTGTCTGGCCACGGCGTCGGTGATCAGGCCGCGGATGGCTTCGAGTTTTTCGGGGCGCACACGGGCCAGGATGGCGTCGAAGGTGGGGTTATTGTCCAAGGTAGGCCTTCTTGATGTCGACGTTTTCGCGCAGCCGTTCGGCCGTGTCCTCCATGACCACGGAGCCTGTTTCCAGCACGTAGGCCCGGTCGGCCAGCTTGAGCGCGATGTTGGCGTTTTGTTCGACGAGCAGGATGGTCATGCCCCGCTCCTCGTTGACGTTGCGGATGATGCGGAAGATGTGCTGGGAGATCATGGGCGACAGTCCCAGCGACGGTTCGTCGAGGAGCAGCATTTTGGGCCGGCTCATGAAGGCCCGGGCGATGGCCAGCATCTGCTGTTCGCCGCCGGAGAGCGTGCCGCCGTGCTGCTTGCGGCGTTCGAAGAGCACGGGAAACAGGCGGAACACCAGTCCCAGGTCGGCTTCGATGCCGTCGGCGTCGCGGCGGAAAAACGCGCCCATGTCCAGGTTTTCCTGCACGGTCAGGCGGGGGAAGATGCGCCGGCCCTCGGGGACCTGGCACAGGCCCATGTTGGGCAGCAGGTCGGCGCGCACGTCCACGATGGAGCGGCCCTGGTAGCGCACGTCGCCGGCGCTGGCCCGCACGATGCCGCAGATGGTCATGAGCGTGGTGGACTTGCCCGCGCCGTTAGCGCCGATGATGGTGACGATCTCGCCTTCGTCCACGTGCAGGGTCACGTCGCGCAGGGCCTGGATGCGGCCGTAATGGGCGCAGACGTTTTCGAGTTCCAGTATCGCGGCCACGGCTACTCCGAATCGTCAGAACGTTTGCCCAGGCGCGCCGCCGGCCAGAGTCCGGCCGGGCGCACCAGCATCATCGCGGCCATGGCGCCGCCGAAGGCCAACATGCGGTAGAGCTCGAATTCGCGGAAGACTTCCGGCAGGGCCACCAGGGCCAGGGCGCCGAGGATGACGCCGGGGATGGAGCCCATGCCGCCGAGCACGACCATGGCCAGCACCATGGCCGACTCGATGAAGGTGAAGCTCTCGGGGCTGACAAAGCGCATGCGCGCGGCGAAAAACGCGCCGGCCAGCCCGCCGAAGACCGCGCCCAGGGCGTAGGCCAGCAGCTTGAAGCGGAAGGTGTCCACCCCCATGAGTTCGGCGGCGGTCTCGTCTTCTCGGATGGCCTCGAAGGCCCGGCCGATGCGGGAGAAATTGATGCGATAGACGGCGATGACGGTGAACACGGCCAGGGCCAGGATGATGTAGTAGAGGTATTCGAGCTTGCGCAGGAGCAGGTGCTCGATGGAAAAGGTGCCGTCGGTAAACGTCGGCAGATAGATGCCCGGCGGCTTGATGCCGAGGATGCCGTTGGGCCCGCCGGTCAGATCCATCCAGTTGTTAAGCACGATGCGCACGATTTCGCCGAAGCCGAGCGTCACGATGGCCAGATAGTCGCCGCGCATCCGCAGGGTCGGGTAGCCGATGATGCAGCCGGCGATGGCCGCGAACGTGGCGCAGATGGGCAGGCAGACCCAGAACGGCAGGGCGTAGTGCACGGAAAGCAGCGCGTAGGTGTAGGCCCCGACGCCGTAGAAGGCGATGTAGCCGAGGTCGAGCAGGCCGCACAGGCCGACCACCACGTTGAGCCCCAGCCCCAGGCAGATGTAGACCAGCACGTTGATGGCCACGTCCTGGGCGTAGCGGTTGGTGAGCAGGGGGTAGGCCAGGGCGAAGGCGGCCAGGGGGACGTAGAGCATCCAGCGCGGGGCGCGGGCGAAGGCGTGAGCCACGGCGTCGCGGGTGCGGGCCATGGGGTGCAGCACGGGATCGAGCACGCCGCGTTTGCCGAGCCGGTAGAGGCCGAAGCAGATGGTGGCCGCGACGGCCACCCGCAGCCAGACGAAAAAGGAGCGCTCGAAGTGCAGGCCGCCGTCGCGGATGCCGAGCAGCGGCCACAACAGCAGGTAGAACCAGGCCAGTCCCAGCCCGAAATACAGCCAGGATTTCCTAGACCCGCGTGTCATCGACGTTTTCTCCCATGATGCCGGTGGGCATGAAATAGAGCACCAGGATGAGGATGACGAAGGCGAACACGTCCTTGTACTCGCCGCCGTGGGGGATGTAGGCGGCGGCCAGGATTTCGACCATGCCGATGATGAAGCCGCCGATCATGGCCCCGGTGATGTTGCCGATGCCGCCGAGCACGGCCGCGGCAAAGGCCTTGATGCCGGGCACGAAGCCCATGTCGTAGCGCACCGAGCCGTAGTAGAGGCCGACCATGATGCCGGCCGCGGCGGCCAGGGCCGCGCCGATGGCGAAGGTGGTGCTGATGACCTTGTTGGAATTGATGCCGACCAGGGCGGACATGACCTTGTCCTGGGCCGTGGCCCGCATGGCCTTGCCGATGCGGGTCTTGAAGACCAGGGCGTTGAGCAGGAAAAGGAGGAAGGCGGTGACGCCGATGATGCCGAGCTGCATGTAGCTGGCGCGCACGCCCCACAGTTCGAAGCCGCCGTGGGTGAACTCGGTGGGGTAGGCCTTGTCGTAGACGCCCTGGGTGAGCATGAGGCCGTTTTGCAGAAAGATGGACATGCCGAGCGCCGAGAGCAGCACCGACAGGCGCGAGGACTGGCGCAGGGGCTTGTAGGCGACCTTTTCCACGGCCATGGCCAGCATGGCGCAGTAGCCCATGGCCAGGATCAGGGCGAAGGTCAGGCCGAACCAGGGATGGGCGTCCATGACGCCGTGGGAGGCCAGATAGCTTAAAAGGATCACGCCCATGTAGCCGCCGGCGGCGAAGATTTCCCCGTGGGCGAAGTTGATGAGCGAGATGATGCCGTAGACCATGGTGTAGCCCAGGGCGACCAGGGCGTAGACGCCGCCGAGCGTCAGGCCGTTGATGATCTGCTGGATGAGATAGTCCATTACGTCCGCGCTGTTGCGGGAGGAGGGGCGGCCCTCCCCCGGGTAAAGGGGCGTGCGGGATGCCTTCGGGGCGCTTCCGCGGGGAGCGCCGGCCGCGCGTCGCGTCGCAGCGCAGGCCCCTTTGAGGGGGACCGGGGGGGATTATCCCCCCCGGCCGCCGGAGGCATCTTCCTTGTCGTGTCCATCACAACCAATGGTGGACGATTCCTAGTACTTTTTGCCGGTCTGCGGATCCCAGTAGTTGGCGAACTTGCCGTCCTTGACCACGCGGATGATGTAGTTGGAGCCGGATTCGCCGTTTTTGGCGAACTTGATCTTCTTGGAGGCGCCGTCCATGTTCATCTTGAGCAGCTCGGCCTTGATCTTGGCCGGGTCGGTGGACTTGGCGGCCTTGATGGCCGACAGCAGCGAATAGGCGGCGTCGAAGGAGTAGGCCGAATACGCGCCCGGCTTGCCGTACTTGGTGTAGGCGGCCAGGAACTTCTTGTAGGCCGGGGTGCTGTCGTCGATGAAGCCGAAGGTCAGGTAGGCGCCCTCGGCGGCGTCCTTGGCGATCTCCATGAGCTGGGGATGGTAGACGGCGTCCTGGCCGATGATGGCCGCCGTGACGCCGGCACGCTTGGCCTGGATGAGCATGAGCGCCCCGGAGGCGGAGTTTTGCAGGCTCATGTAGAAAACGTCGGGCTTGGCTTCCTTGATCTTGGTGAGCACGGCCGAGAAATCCTTGTCGCCCTGGTTGACGTGGTCATGCTCGATGACCTTGATGCCTTCCTTCTTGGCCAGCTTCTCGACGTTGTCGGCCAGACCCTGGGAATAGGTGGTCTTGTCGTCGACGATGAAGATGGTCTTGCCCTTGAGCACGTCCTTGATGAACTTCATGGCGGCGAGGGACTGGTCGTCGTCGCGGCCGCAGACGCGGAACATGTAGGGCAGGCCGCGCTCGGTGACCTTCTCCGAGGTGGAGGCCGGGGTCAGCATGGGAATGTCCACTTCGGACAGGGCGTCGGAGGCCGGAATGGTGGCCGAGGAGCAGTAGGCGCCGACGACGCCGACGACCTTCTCGTTGATGAGCTTGTTGGCGGCGGCCACGGCCTGGCGGGGATCGCAGGCGGTGTCTTCGGCGAACAGCTCGATCTTGTCGTAGCCCGGGATGCCGCCTTCCTTCTCGATGACGGCGATGGCGGCCCGCACGCCGTTGGCGATGTCGTTGCCGTCGGCGGCGTAGGAGCCGGTCAGGGGACTCATGCTGCCGATTTTCAGCGTCGCCGCCGTGGCCGTGGCGGCCAGCAGGCAAAGCGCCAGGGCCGTGAGGATGATGCTTTTCGCTTTCATCTTCCGCAAACCTCCTTGTATCCCTTGGTGTCGCCCCCCGGCCGCGACATGCGGCTATTCGGGCGGTTTCGCGGCTTTGTCGCTGTGCCTCGTTCCGATCGCGTCCGGGCCGGTTTGACGAAAACGGCAACCCGGGCAACCGGCGCGCCGTCTCAGGCGTCGACCTCGGACCCGAGATACGCTTCGATGACCTGCGGGTTGCTCCGGACTTCCTCCGGGGAGCCCTGGCAGATGCAGACGCCGTGGTCGAGGACCACCAGACGGTGACTGACGTTCATGACCACGCTCATGTCGTGTTCGACCAAAAGCACGTTGACGCCCGTGGCGGCGATGCGGGCGATGGTCTCCATGAGGTCGCGGCTCTCCGACGGGTTGAGGCCGGCGGCCGGCTCGTCGAGCAGCAGGGTCTGGGGATCGGAGCCCAGGGCCCGGGCGATCTCCAGGCGGCGTTGCAGGCCGTAGGGCAGGTTCTTGGCCACGGTGTCGGCATGGTCGGCCAGCCCGGCGAAGTCCAGGGCGGTCATGGCCCGTTCGCGCACGGCCCGCTCCTCGCGGCGCTGGGACGGGGTGCGCAGCACCGAGCCGAGCACCGAGGCCCGGGTGCGGCAGTGGCGGGCCACCATGACGTTTTCCAGGGCGGTCATGGCCGTAAACAGCCGGATGTTCTGGAAGGTGCGGGCAATGCCCCGGGCCAGGATGTGGTGGGGACGCAGCCCGGCGATGGAGGCCCCGTCATAGGTGACCTGGCCACCGGAAATTTTATAGACGCCGGTAATGACGTTGAAAACAGTCGTCTTGCCCGCGCCGTTGGGACCGATGAGACTTAAAATCTCCCCGGGGCGCAGTTCGAAGGTCACTTCCGACAGGGCTTGCAGGCCGCCGAAGTGGACACTGACGTCGGTAAGACACAGGTGAGCCATGGAACAAAGTTCATACGAAAAAATCCGCAAAAAAACAAAGAGAAAATTGCAGCGGTTGCAAGAGGTTAATCCCCCGACCCGTTCGGGGGCGGCCGGAAGGCCCGCCGTGTTGGAACTTGGCGAATTTGTTAAAACTTCATGTTCGCCGCGCAACGGAATGCGACGGGAACGATGGCGCGTTCCGGCCTCTTTTTGGAATGATCTTCGATTATTTTTTAAAAAAAAGCATATTGTTCTGTTTTGACCCGTAAACAGGGCGGCCAAACGAAAGGATGGCTCCGGCGGCCGGGACAGTCACCGCCCCGCCCGGGGTCTCCCGAAAAGAGGGCGCGGCGGCCCGGCCGATCGGGAGGGGCCGGCGGTGGCCCGCGCCCGGTTTCTGGTGGGCACGCCCATTGCAAGGTCGGGGGAGGAGGTTGGTCCATGCAGACAGTCACCCGCATGGCGTTGTTGTTGCTCGTCGCCCTGACGCTTGGCGGCTGCGCCTTTTCCGGCGGCGGACGACCGCCGGCCCCCATTCCCGGCGACCGGGGCTCCATCGTGGCCACGGCCCGTTCGCAGATCGGCACTCCCTACCGCAGCGCCGGCACCTCGCCATCAACCGGCTTCGATTGCTCCGGATTCGTTCAATGGGTCTACGCCCGCCACGGCGTGCGCCTGCCCCGGCGCACGACCGATCAGCTCCAGAGCGGGCAGCATGTTTCAAAAAGCGAGTTGCGGCCGGGGGATCTGGTCTTTTTCCGGCCTTCGTCCAAATCGAGCGGGCTGCATGTGGGCATTTTCGACGGCCACGGCGGCTTTATCCACAGTCCCTCCCCGGGCGGCCGGGTGCGGGAGGACAGTCTGCTCGCCCCGTACTGGCGGGCCACCTACTATGCCGCCAACCGGGTGATGCGGTGACCGCCTGGAACAACCAAAGTCTTTGACAGAGCCGAGCCGTTTTTTTTAACGAAGTTACAAAGTGAAACAGAGCGCCGGCGCAATCGCCCGGCGGTGGCCCAGACGGCCACTGTGGCCCGATTCGGCGAAACATTGGAAGTCGTATGCGTGGAGCCTCCCTGCGGGTCAAAATAAACATTGCCATTTTCGTCGCCTTTGTCGCGGCCGCCCTGGCCTTTGGCACAATTCTCTCAACCTACATGGGCAATCGCCGGGCCGCCGCCCAGAACAGGACGCGGGCCCTGCTCGGCGTGCTGGCCGCCCACCGCATCGAAGCCCTGGGGCCCTTGCTCGACGCCCCCAATACCACGGCGCGCGCAAAGGACATCCTGGAACGCCTGATCCGGGTGGATGGCGTCACCGAGGCCGCGCTGTTCGATGCCGATGGCCAGCTGCTGGCCGCGGCCGGCAGCAAGACGCCCGTGCCGCTGCTCGGCAGCGCGCCCCTGGAGCAAGCGCCCAGGCAGCGGGTGTTCACGGTGGCGGCCGCCGCCGACGGCAAGCTCGCCGCGGCCCTGGTCGAGCCCATCCTGCGCGACGGCCGGCCGGCCGGGTATTTGCGGCTGCGCTATACCTTTGCCGAGCTGCGGGCGCTCAACCAGCGGGTCTGGGTGGTGTTCGCCCTGGCCGTGGCCGGGGCCTACGCCTTTTTGACCATCCTGCTCAATTTGATGCTGCATCGCCTCGTGCTGCGTCCGGTGGACGGGCTGCGCCACGGGCTCGAGGCCGTGCAATCGGGCCAGTTCGGACTCACGGTGCCGGTGACGTCGCGCGATGCCCTGGGCCGGGTGGCCATGGCCTTTAACGCCATGTCGGCCCGGCTCAAGGAAACCGACGAGCGGCTGGCCCTCAGCCGGGTCGAGCTGGAAGACAGCCGCCGCCTGCTGGCCCGGCGGGTGGAGGAGCGCACCGCCGAGCTGGCCCGGGCCAACGAACGCCTGTCCGACGAGGTGGCGGCCCGACGCGGGGCCGAGGTCCGGCAGGCCCGCGCCCTGGCCCTGCACAAGGCCATCCTGGCTTCCAAGACCGAAGGCGCCCTGTGCCTGGGCCTGGACGAAGACTATACCCTGCTGGCCTGGAACGAGCGTTTTCTCGAACTTTGGGGCCTGTCCGACGACTGGCCCGACCAACCCCGGGGCGAGCGGCGGCGGCTGATGCGGGAGAAGCTGGCCGATCCCGGCGGGGCCGAAGTCGTCTACGAAGGCCTCATGGCCGATATCCAGCGCCAGGAAGCGGGGGTGCTGGCCCTGGCCGACGGCCGTTTCCTGGGCTATCGCAGCGGCCCGATCACCGAGGGCGGGGATTCCATCGGCCGGGCTTTTTCCTTCGTGGACATCACGGAGGAGAAAAAGAACCAGGAGCGGACCGAGCGCGACAAGTGCCGGGCCGAACAGGCCAGCCGGGCCAAGGGCGCGTTCCTGGCCGTCATGAGCCATGAAATCCGCACCCCTCTCAATGTCGTCATCGGCCTGACCGAGGAATTGCTGGCCGGGCCGGCCTCGGCCGGGCAGCGTGAGCATTTGAACACGATCCAGGGCGCGGCCGGGCATCTGCTGGACGTGGTCAACGACGTGCTGGATTTTTCCAAGATCGAGGCCGGCAAGCTCGTGCTCGAACGGGCGGATTTCGACATCCGGCAGCTGGTGGAAAGCGTGGGCATGGTGTTCGGCCATCAGGCCAGGCAAAAGGGCCTGCACTTCGAGGCGTCCGTGGATGAGGCCGTACCGCGCCTGTTGCGCGGCGACGCCGGACGGTTGCGGCAGGTGCTGGTCAATCTGGTCGGCAATGCGGTCAAATTCACGCCGTCCGGTTCGGTGGGCCTGCGGCTGACCCCGGCCCCGACTCCGGCAGACGGTCCGGACGATGGCCGCGTGGGGTTGGCCATCCGGGTGACCGACACCGGCATCGGCATGGACGAGACGCAGCAGGCTACGATTTTTCAGGATTTCGAACAGGGGCCGGGCAACGTCGCCCGGCGTTTCGGCGGCACGGGTCTGGGGCTGGCCATCGTCAAGGGACTGGTGACGCGCATGGGCGGGCACGTGGCCGTGGCCAGCGCCCCGGGCGAGGGCAGCACCTTCACCTGCACCCTGCGACTGGAGCCGGCCAGCGGCGGGGAGGCGGCGGTCCCGGCCGGCCCGGCGACGGGCCCGACTCCGGGCGCGGCCTTGGCCCGGCAGCGTCGCCTGCGCATCCTGCTGGTCGAGGACAATGCCCTCAATGCCGCCGTGACCCAGCTGCACATGAACCGCATGGGGCACGAGCTCGCGGTGGCCGCCTCGGCCCGGGACGCCTACGCCCGGCTGGCCCGGGAGCATTTCGACGTGGTGCTCATGGACATTGAAATGCCGGAAATCGACGGCATCACCGCCACCCGGACCATCCGGGCCGGCGGCAAATCCGGGCAGGCGGTGCTCGATCCGCAGGTGCCCATCATCGCGGTCACGGCCCACGCCCTGGAAGACGTGCGCCAGGAATGCCTGGAGGCGGGCATGACCGGCTTTATTTCAAAACCGGTGAATTTCAAGACGCTGCGCCAGGTGTTGGAGGAATCCGAGCCGTCGGCGGCCGCCCCCGCCGTGCCTGCCGCGGCCGTGTTCGATCCCGAGGCGGCCTGCACGGCCATGGGGCTGAGCGGCGACCAATTTCGCTCTCTGTGCCTCGTGAGCTACGAGGAGGCCGATCGCCGGCTGTCCGAGGCCATCGAGGCCCTGGAGGCGGGCAATCCGGGCAAGGCCGGCATCGACGTCCACACGTTCAAGGGCGCGGCCGCGACCCTTGGAGCCTACTCCTGCCGGGACGCGGCCAAGGTGCTGGAAAAGGCCCTGCGCGAGGGCGACACACCGGCCGCCAGGGCGGCGGCCCAGGATTTGAAAATCCTGTGGGGGCACGTCGGCCGGGCGTTCGCGGACTGGAGGAGCCGGCAGGGGCTTTAGGGCGGGAAGACGCCTCCGGCGGCCGGGGGGCATGATGC
>JAFABC010000298.1 GCA_023426275.1 Pseudomonadota bacterium
GGCAAAGCCTGGATAAAAATGCGCCGCCAAGGTGCGCCAGCGTCGCTTCGCGCCGCCAAAGATACATCGAGGGGGACCGGGGGGCATCATGCCCCCCGGCCGCCGGAGGCATCTTCAATTATGACAGGCCCAGGGCGGCAACGACTGTTTCGACGTCGATGCCGGCCATGCATGGCAGCGGCCGGGGACAGGCGGGGGCGAAGTCCCCGGAGGTGACGGCGACGCAGGGCGAGCAGGGCAGACCGGCCGTGACGATCTCCAGGCCGTGGGGGCCCCATTGCCGGGGCGAGGTCGGTCCGAAAAGCGCCACCCCGGGTACGCCGTGCAGACCGGCCAGATGCATGGGGCCACAGTCCGGTCCCACCACGAAGCGGGCGGCGCGGATGATCCGGGCCAGTTCTTCCAGACTTTCCGGGCAGACAACGGCTTCCCGAGCCGGCGCAAGCCCCCGTTCGCGCTCGACCGGCCCCAGGACGAACACGGGTTTGACGCCATGGTTCCGTAACACGGCGGCCAGATACTGCAACCGCGCAAGCGGCCAGGCCTTGTCCTGGTGGCCGGCGCCGGGAAAGAGCAGGGCGGTATTTCCTTTTGGAACATGCCCGCCGAAATGGGCCCGGAACGTGGCGGCGTAATCCGTGGCAAAGGGGATGCCGCGCGCTTCGAGGGCTTCGCGGTGCAGGGCCGCCGGCGGGACATCCCGGCCGGGTGCGACGCCGTGGAAAAACCAGAAGCGCTCGTGTTCCGGCAGGGGCGGACGCGCGGCCAGTCCGGCGCGCACGACCAGCGTGTCGGCCAGGGCAACGGGCCAGGGACCGGGCTCGAAACGCGCGGCCAGGGCGCGGCGCAACGCCGGCGGGCACGGGTCGGCCAGGGGGGCGAGCCAGTGGGCATGGGACGGACGGACCGTCTGATAGACGGGCAGCCCGTTGAAATGCCGGGCCAGGGACAAAAAAAGCGGCCAGGAAAGCAGAAAATCCCCAAGTGCTCCGGCATGTTCCAAAACGACCTTGTCAGGAGGCTGCATTTGGCGTACCCTTCAGGTTAAGAAAAGACGTATTTTTATAAACGCTTGGGTCAATTTTTCCCGCAATTCCGGCGGGCAGCCGGGAAGTGGAATCGTGCCCCGAGCCCGTCATGGAGCCCACAGTTTATGGCCCTTACCAAACCGTGCCCGCATTGCGGTCAGCCCGTGGTCCACTACCGCAATCCCGTGCCCACCGTGGACGCCCTCATTCATCTGCCCGGCCGTGGCGTGGTCTTTGTCAAACGCCTCAACGAGCCGTACGGCTGGGCCCTGCCCGGCGGTTTTGTCGATTACGGCGAGTCCACCGAAAAGGCGGCCATTCGTGAAGCCAGGGAAGAAACCGGCCTGACCGTGGAGCTGACCGGCCTGCTTGGCGTGTATTCCGATCCCGCCCGCGATCCCCGGCAGCACACCATGAGTGTGGTCTACATCGCCCAGGCGGTCGATCCCGACGCGCTGGCCGCCGGCGACGATGCCAAGGAAGTGGGCGTGTTCCCGCTCGGAGAATGGCCCAGTCCCCTGTGCTTCGACCACGAGCGTATTGTGAACGATTACGCTGCATTGTACAATAAAATCAATTTTTCGTAGCGGCTGGTGCGGCGCAGGGTTTTTTCCCGGGGAAATTTCAGGCAAATCACGCGTTGTTCGTTGGAGCGCGGCGCCCCGGAGCGCCGCCGCCATGGGCAGGCTCTTTCCGCCTGTGAACGAAACCGGCCAGGCCAGGGAGCGCGATGAAGTTTCATCATAAGGTCCTTTTTGTCGCTTCGGAAATATATCCGTTTTCCAAAACAGGCGGCCTGGGCGATGTCATGGGTGCATTGCCCAAGGAGCTCAAACGCCAGGGCGTCAACGTCGCCATCATTACGCCCTATTATGGGCGGCTCAATACCGGCGACCATCAGCTGCGGCTGATTTATTCCAAATGCCGCGTCGGCTATCCCTGGGCTCCCATAACCGCCGACATCTACACCGCCACCTGCGACGACGTGCCGGTGTATTTCGTGCAGCGCGGCGAATACTTCGACCGCCGTTTTTACTATAACACCCACGACGGCGACTATTTCGACAACTGCGAGCGCTTCATCTTTTTCTGCCGGGCGACCATGGCCTGGGCCAGCCGGCTGGACGGCGCGCCGGCCATTGTCCACGCCCATGACTGGCAGGCCGCCCTGGTGCCGGCCTACCTGCGCTTTTTGCGTCCGGAAGCGCCGTTTTGGCGCAATACCAAGACCATCATGACCATCCACAACCTGGCCTTCCAGGGCCGGTTCGCCTCGCGGCTTTTCTGGGATTCCGGTTTGCCCCGGGAAGCCTGGAACATGGACGGGGCCGAGTTCTGGGGCGATTTCAATCTGCTCAAGGCCGGCATCGCCTATTCCGACATCGTCACCACCGTCAGCCCGTCCTATTCGCTGGAAATCCTCTACCACCAGTTCGGCTGCGGCCTGGAAGGCATCCTGTCCAAGCGCGCGGACCGGTTGCGGGGGATTTTAAACGGCGCGGACTATACCGTCTGGGACCCCATCAACGACCGCTACCTGCCAAGCACCTACAGTGCCGACGATTTGTCGGGAAAGGACCTGTGCAAGCGCAATCTGGTGGCCGAACTGGGGCTGGACCGCCATTTCCTCAAGCGGCCCATCCTGGGCTTTATCGGTCGCATCCGCGACCAGAAGGGCGTCGATCTGCTCATCGACATCCTGCCCCGGCTCATGGAGCAGGACGTGGCCGTGGTCGTTCTGGGCGAGGGCAGCCTGGACTACGAGGCCGTGTTGCTCGACATGATGGAGACCTACCCCGGGAAGCTGGTGGTGCGCATCGGCTACACCGAGGATCTGGCCCACCGCATTCAGGCCGGTTCGGATATTTTCCTCATGCCGTCGCGCTACGAGCCCTGTGGCCTGACGCAGATGTACGCCCTGCGCTTCGGCACGCCGCCGGTGGCCACGGCCGTGGGCGGGCTGCGGGACACCATCGTGCCCTGGCCCGATCCCGCCGCCACGGGCTTCACCTTCCGCGAACCCGAACCGGATCACTTCTTCCAGGCCGTGCGCGACGCCCTGGAGTTGTGGGCGCAGCCCGACGCCTGGCGCGGCATGGTCAAACGGGCCATGCGCGCCGATTACTCCTGGGAAAAGGCGGCCAAGAATTACATCAGTCTCTACCGGGAGCTTGGCGCGGATATTTGACCCCTGCCGCCGCCGACCGCGTGAAGCGCCACGCGGCGGACGGGGACGCGGCGCAATTGTCGTTTCGGCGACGCCGGATCGTCACCGCCGTTTTTTCATGTACGATTGTGCCGCCTCGGCGACGCAGGAGGACCCGTCATGCCCGCATCCCAATCCAAAGCCAATCCGTGCCGGCCGGTGGCCATCGGCGAACTCGATATCTATTTGTTCGGCCAGGGACGGCACTATGACCTCTACCGAATGCTCGGGGCGCACCCGTACGCGGAAGGGGAGGTGCAGGGCTATCGCTTCGCCGTCTGGGCGCCCAATGCCAAGGCCGTCTCCGTGGTCGGGGATTTCAACGACTGGCAGCCCGGCGAACACGCGCTTTTCCCGGTTGCCGCCTCGGGCGTGTGGGCCGGCTTCATCCCCGGATTTCTCCACGGCGCGCTCTACAAGTTCGCCGTGACCGGCAAATACGGCGACACCGTCTTCAAGACCGATCCCTTCGCCTTTTATGCCGAGGTGCGCCCCGGTGTGGCCGCCCGGACCTGGACCCTCGACGATTACGCCTGGAACGACGCCGCCTGGATGCAGAGGCGTCGGGAAGGGGGCCTGCCCATCAACAACGCCATTTCCATCTACGAGGTCCATGCCGGCTCCTGGCGCTGGAAAACCAAGGACTACGGCACGTTTTACTCCTACCGCGAACTGGCCGAGACGCTCGTCCCCTATGTGCGCGACCTCGGGTTTTCCCATATCGAATTCATGCCCCTGGCCGAGCATCCCCTGGACGAATCCTGGGGCTACCAGACGGGGCATTATTTCGCCCCGACCTCGCGCTTCGGCACGCCCGAGGACCTGCGCTTTCTCATCGACGCCTGCCATCAGGCCGGCGTCGGCGTCATCCTCGACTGGGTGCCGGGGCATTTTCCCAAAGACGAATGGTGCCTGGGCCGTTTCGACGGCACCGGACTCTACGAGCACGAGGACCCGCGCCAGGGCGAGCACCCGGACTGGGGCACGTATGTCTTCAACTATGGCCGCCACGAAGTCCGCAATTTCCTGTTCGCCAATGCCCTCTATTGGTTCAAGGAATTTCACATCGACGGGCTGCGCATCGACGCCGTGGCCAGCATGCTCTATCTCGACTATTCCCGGCGCGACGGCGAATGGATTCCCAACAAATACGGCGGCAAGGAGAATATCGACGCCATCGAGTTCCTGCGCGACCTCAATGTCGTCGTGCACGACCATTTTCCCGGCGCGGCCATGATCGCCGAGGAATCCACGTCCTGGGCCGGCGTCTCCCGTCCGGTCTATACCGGCGGACTCGGCTTCAGTTTCAAGTGGAACATGGGCTGGATGAACGACACCCTGGATTATTTCACCAAAAATCCGGTGTTTCGGTCCTATCATCAAAACCAGCTGACCTTTTCCATGCTCTACGCCTTCCACGAAAACTTCATCCTTCCGCTGTCCCATGACGAGGTCACCCACGGCAAAGGCTCGCTGATCGGCAAGATGCCCGGGGATCAGTGGCAGCAGATGGCCAACCTGCGCCTTTTTCTCTCCTATATGTGGGCGCATCCCGGCAAGAAGCTCATTTTCATGGGCTGCGAGTTCGGCCAGTGGAAGGAGTGGAATTCCCGCGAGGAACTCGATTGGGTGCTCACGCGGTTTCCGCCCCATCAGGGGGCCATGGAGCTGGTGCGGACGCTCAACCAGCTGCACAAGACCTATCCGGCCATGTATATCCGCGACAATGACTGGACCGGCTTCGAATGGGTGGACCTGTCCGATTACGCTTCGTCGGTCATCACCTTCCTGCGCAAGGCCCCGGACGGTTCGCAGATCTTGTGGGCCTTCAATTTCACGCCGGTCGTGCGCGAGGAGTACATCGTGGGCTGCCGCGTTCCGGGCTATTGGAAGGAAATCTACAATTCCGATTCAGCCTTCTTCGGCGGCTCGGATATCGGCAATGGCGGGGGCGTCATGGCCCGACCGGCGACGGTCGGCGGCTGGCCGCATTACCTGCCGCTGAAACTGCCGCCCCTGGCCGCCGTCGCCTTCACGCCGGAATAGCGAGAAAAGAGAAGATAAGAGAAGATGCCTCCGGCGGCCGGGGGGCATGATGC
>JAFABC010000300.1 GCA_023426275.1 Pseudomonadota bacterium
GCATCATGCCCCCCGGCCGCCGGAGGCATCTTCTCCGTCACGCCCTGGTGCGTGGCGCAGGGCGTGCAGGAAGCCGTCGGGATCGGCGGGGCTGATGACCACGGCGAAGCCCCGGCGTGTGGGCACGTACACGGCCTTGTGCTTGTCCGTCACGAAGACCAGCGCCTTTTCCCCGTCGGCCAGGCGATACCAGCCGGCGGCCAGTCCGGGCATGCCGATGCCGTTGGTGCGCCGCCGCAGGCTCTTGGGGCCTTTTTGCCCGAGATCGAGCCGGGTCGCCCCGGCGACGTCCACCTCGGCCAGCGGGATGGTGCGGCCGTAAAACGAGGCGCGCACGACGAGCGCGCCGTCGCGCAGGGCGATTTCGGCTTGCGCCGCGCTGTGGATCATGCGGGTGAGAAAGAAAAACATCCCGACCCACAACAGCAACATGCCGCCGAACAGGATCTGCAACCAGCCGGTTTTGATCGTGTCCGCGGCCATGGGAAAGACGTGTCCCCATTCCATGGAAAGCCCCCGGAAGTCATGGCGTGGCCGGGCGTGCGGCCAGCCTGTTGTGCCACCGTGCCACGGACTATGAAAAACATCGCGCCATTTTTCAAGAACGCGCCGGCAGGGCCGCTTGCTCCCGCTCCGGTTGCCCGGTAGGGTCCCCTGCGCGGCCGGCGGGCCGACGCGTTTTGCGGCATGGCGGCCTATGACCTGGTTTTTCCTTTCCTGCATCACGGCCCTGACCCAGGCGGTCAAGGACGTATTCCTGAAAAAATCCCTGACCGACCTGGATGCCGGCGCGGTGATGCTCGGCTACTGCCTGACCGCGGCGGTCGCCTTGTGGCTGGTCGTGGCCATGGGGCCGCCGGTGGAGCTTGCCCCGTCCTTCTGGCCGCTTCTGGCCGTGACCGGCAGCCTCGGCGGGTTTGCCTACTGGCTCTACGGCCGGGCGCTCAAGGCCGGCGACTTGTCGCTGACCCTGCCCATGCTGGCTTTTACGCCGCTTTTCCTGCTTTTCACCTCACCGCTGACCGTGGGCGAATTCCCGGACACGGGCGGGCTGGTCGGCATCGCCCTGGTCGTGGCCGGGGCCTATGTGCTCAATCTGCGCCAAAGCCGGGGCGGGATCTGGGGGCCGATCCGGGCCTTGTTCACCAATCCGGGATCGCGGTTCATGCTGGCCGTGTCCGCACTGTGGAGCCTGGGGGCCAATCTCGACAAGCTCGGGCTTTTCGCTTCGTCGCCGCTCTATTGGGGCGCGGCCACGTACACGGCCGTGGCCCTGGCCTTGCTCCTGGGGCAGGTGCGGCACGGGCGGACCATGGCGCGCCAACTGGCCGCCCGGCCCGGCCGCATCGCCCTGGCCGGCGTGCTCGAAGCCGTGGGGCTCGGCTGCCAGATGCTGGCCCTGCCCCTGACCCAGGTGTCCTATGTCATTGCGGTCAAGCGATTGAGCATCGTCTTCGGCGTGTTGCTCGGCGCGGCCGTTTTCCGCGAACCCGACCTCGTTCATCGCCTTCCCGGGGCGCTTTTGATGGTGGCGGGCGTTTTCTTTATCGCGGTTTTCGGATAAGAGCCCCAACCGATCACGCCTTCCCGGAGACAACTCATGAGTCGTTATCGTTTTTTGCCCGAGCTTTCCCCTGAAAAACTGGCTTCCATACAAACCGAAGGCCTCAACTGGACCTGCCGCCACGCCTTCGCCAACAGCCCCGTCTACCGCGAGCGTCTGGCACAGGCCGGATACGATCCCGCGTCGGACCTGACCCTCGACGATCTGACCCGGCTGCCCGTGACCACCGTCGAGGACCTGCGCGACGGCTACCCGCTGCCGCTTTTGAGCGTGCCCGAGGAGCAGGTCGTACGCATCCACGCTTCGTCCGGCACCACGGGCAAGCGCAAGATTCTGGCCTACACCCAGCGCGACATCGACACCTGGAAGGATATGTTCGCCCGCTGCTACGAACTGGCCGGGCTGACCACCCTGGACCGGGTGCAGATCGCCGTGGGCTACGGCCTGTGGACGGCCGGGGCCGGTTTCCAGCTCGGCTGCGAACGCTTCGGGGCCATGGCCCTGCCGGTCGGGCCGGGCAACATGGAGATCCACCTGCAGTTGCTGGAAGACATGGGCACCACCTGTCTGTGCTCCACCGCCTCCATGGCCCTGCTGATGGCCGAGGAGGTGCACAAGCGCGACATGCGCAAGCGCCTGAAGCTCAAAAAAGTCATTTTCGGCGCCGAGACCCATACCGACAAGATGCGCCGGCGCTTCGAGCAGTGGCTTGGCCTTGAGGAGAGCTTCGACATCACGGGCATGACCGAGCTCTACGGCCCGGGCATGGGACTGGAGTGCCGGGCCCATGAGGGCATCCACTACTGGGCCGACAAGTTCATCCTGGAAGTGCTCGACCCGACGACGCTGGCCCCGGTCGCGCCGGGCGAGGTGGGGGAGATGGTGGTCACGAGCCTGTGCAAGGAGGCCACGCCGCTGATCCGCTACCGCACCCGCGACCTGACCCGGCTGCTGCCCGGTCCCTGTCCCTGCGGCTACGACCTGCCGCGCCACGACCGCATTGTCGGCCGCTCCGACGACATGTTCGTCTTCCGGGGCGTCAACATCTATCCCGGGCAGATCGCCAGCGTGCTGGGCGGATTCCGGGACGTGGACAGCGAATTTCAAATCCGTCTGCTGCGCCGCGACGGCCGCGACCAGATGGTGGTCAAGGTGGAGCGCAAGGCCTCCGCCGGCACCGAACTGGATCAGAACCTGTCCGAGGCCATTTCCATCGAACTGCGCAAGCACCTGCTCGTGCGCGGCTGGGTGGAAATCCTGCCGCCGGGTTCGCTGCCGCGCAGCTACGGCAAGACCAAGCGCGTCATCGACGACCGCAACGGTCTGGGCGACGACTAGAAAGACAAGACAAAGAC
>JAFABC010000302.1 GCA_023426275.1 Pseudomonadota bacterium
GCATCATGCCCCCCGGCCGCCGGAGGCATCTTCCCTCTTCCTTCACCAGGAGAATCACCATGAGCGCGCGTCCCAAAGTCGTCGTCACCCGGGCCATTCCCGAAGCCGGGCTGGCTCTTTTGCGCGAACGCTGCCGGGTCTGGGTCAACCCCGAGGACCGGCCGCTGACCCGGGCCGAACTGCTGGAACAGGCCGCCGACGCCGAGGGCGTGCTGGGCCTTCTCACCGACCGCATCGACGCGGCGTTTTTCGATGCCGCCCCCCGGCTTCGCGGCTACGCCAACTACGCCGTGGGCTTCGACAACATCGACGTGCCCGAGGCCACCCGCCGGAAGCTGCCCGTGTCCAACACCCCGGACGTGCTGACCAACGCCACGGCCGAACTGGCCTGGGCCCTGGTGTTCGCCGTGGCCCGTCATGTGGTGACCTCGGACGCGGTGGCGCGCTCGGGGAACTGGCCCGGCTGGGGGCCGCTCCAGTTCATCGGCCAGGAGATCACCGGCAAAACGCTCGGCATCTTCGGTCCCGGCCGCATCGGCACGGCCATGGCCCGCATGTCCCGGGGCTTTTCCATGCCCGTGGTCTACACCGGCAGCCGGCGGCCCAACGAAATCCTGGAACGCGAACTCGGGGCGACGCGCCTGTCCTTTGACGCTTTTCTGGAGCGGGCCGACATCATCAGCATCCACGCGCCCCTGACCCCGGACACCCGCCACGCCTTCGACGCCACGGCCCTGTCCAGGCTCAGGCCCACGGCCATCCTGGTCAACACCGGCCGCGGCCCCATCATCGACGAGGCCGCCCTGGTCGCGGCCCTGGCCGCCGGCCGGCTGGCCGGAGCCGGACTCGACGTCTACGAATTCGAACCGCGTCTGGCCGAGGGGCTGGCCGCCCTGCCCAACGTGGTCGTCACCCCGCACATCGGCTCGGCCACGCGGACCGCCCGCGACGCCATGGCCACCCTGGCCGCGAAAAACCTGCTGGCCATGCTCGACGGCCACATGCCGCCGACCTGTCTCAACCCCGAGGCCCTGGCCGGACGGTAAGCCGTCCGGTCTTGACATTTTTCGTCAAAATGGCGCATTGCCAGGGCCCGTCAAACCGCCTTGGCCGCGAGGTGCGAACATGCGTATACGCAACATGATGCAGGTGTCCCTGGCCATAATCAGCCAGGACGTGACCTTCACCGAACTCCTGCAGGCCTACCGGGACATGGACTCGCGTCTGGTCTACGTCGTCGACGACACGGACAAGCTGCTCGGCGTCATCAGCAGCTATGACATCCTGCGGGCCCTGCTCCCCTTTTATCTCGACTCCAATCTGGTCAAGGCCCTGCCCGACGATGAATCCATCATCCGGCAGGCCTTTTCCGCCTGCAAGGGCCAGCCCGTGGCCGACATCATGACCAGGGACTTCGTGTCCGTGCACCCCGACGACCTGTTTTTGCAGGCCGAGGCGCTCATCGCCGAACGCGGGGTCAACGTGCTGCCCGTGCTCGACGAAAACGGGAAACTCGTGGGCGAGGTGACCCGCCGGGCCATCCTCAAATATCTCGCCGCCCGGTGCGGCCTGGAGGACGGGGAGTAAGCCGCATGTTCTGGACAGCCACCATAATTTTCGTTTGCGCCTACGCCATCATCGTTTCCGAGAAGATCAACAAGACCAAGGTGGCCCTGT
Organism: Pseudomonadota bacterium; assembly: GCA_023426275.1. GTDB lineage: Bacteria > Desulfobacterota > Desulfovibrionia > Desulfovibrionales > Desulfovibrionaceae > Solidesulfovibrio. The sequence goes on from JAFABC010000302.1 coordinate 1,678, forward strand.
TCGGCGCGGCGCTCACCCTGATCACCAAGGTGCTCACCCAGCACGACGCCCTCCACGACGTGGACCTCGGCGTGGACTGGAACGTGATCTTCCTGCTCATCTCCATGATGATCATCGTCAACATCATGACCAAGACGGGCGTGTTCCAGTATGTCGCGGTCAAGGCGGCCAAGATCGGACGCGGCGAGCCCTTCGCCATCATGGCCATCTTCGCCATCGTGACGGCCATTTCCTCGGCCTTTCTCGACAACGTGACCACGGTGCTGCTGCTGGCCCCGGTCACCCTGCTCGTGGCCAAGGAACTGGAAATCGACCCCGTGCCCTACCTCATCACCGAGTCGCTGGCCTCGAATATCGGCGGCACGGCCACGCTCATCGGCGATCCGCCCAACATCATGATCGGCTCCAAGGCCGGGCTCGATTTCGTGGATTTCCTGGTCCATCTGGCCCCGGCCGTGCTCGTCATCATGATCGCCTGGATGCTGGTCTGGAAAGTCCTGTTCGGCCACCGCCTGCACGTGGGGGAAAAGCAAAAGGCCCGCATCCTGGGCATGAACGAACGGGCGCTGATCAAGGACCCGAAACTGCTGGCCAAAAGTCTGGCCGTGCTCGTGCTCACCATCGTCGGCTTCATGCTCCACGGCTTTCTCGGCTACGAGCCGGCCACCGTGGCCCTGCTCGGGGCCTCGACCCTGCTGCTGATCTCCGGCGAGGACCCGCAAAAGGTGCTGGAAGCCGTGGAATGGCCCACCATCTTCTTTTTCCTGGGGCTGTTCATCATCATCGGCGGCACGGTCAAGGCCGGGCTCATCGAACTGTTCTCCCAGAAGGTCATCGCCCTGACCCATCCGACCCAGAACTCCATGCTGACCCTGTCCATGGTCATGGTCTGGTTCTCGGGCATCGCCTCGGCCATCGTGGACAACATCCCCTTCGTGGCCACCATGAACCCGCTGCTGGCCGAACTGGCCGACAAGGTGCTCGGGCCCACGACCGGCCTGACCGGACAGGCGCTCTACACGCACCCGACCATGCTGCCCGTGTGGTGGTCCCTGGCCCTTGGCGCCTGCCTCGGCGGCAACGGCACGGCCATCGGGGCCTCGGCCAACGTCATCGTGGTGGGACTTTCGGAAAAAGCCGGCCACCACATTTCCTTTGCCCGCTTTCTCAAGTACGGCGCACCGGTGACCCTGGGCACCATCTTTTTGTCCATGATCTACATTTACGTGCGCTACTACGCCCTCGCCGGTTAGTGAAAGAGAAAGGCGAAGAGAAAGATGCCTCCGGCGGCCGGGAGGGGGTCACCCCCTCCCGGACCCTCCCGAAAGGGGGCGCGAAAGCGTGTACGGG
>JAFABC010000196.1 GCA_023426275.1 Pseudomonadota bacterium
GGGAACCCCTTTTCGCAAAAAGGGGTTCCCTCCCCCGGTTCCGTACCCGCAAGCCTTGGCATGGCGCATATTCTACTGATCGACGACGACGCCATCCTCAAGGAGACGTTCGGCAGCCTGATGCGCCGGTTGGGGCACGGGCTGGTCTGGGCCGGCTCCCTGGAGGAGGCGCGACAGGCGCTGGCGCGCGACCGTTTCGACGTGGTCCTGCTCGATCTGGGACTGCCCGACGGGTACGGCCTGGAGCTTATGGCCGAGCTTCGCGCCGCGCCGGGCGCGCCCGAGGTCATCATCGTCACGGGCCAGGACGATCCCGAAGGCGCGGCGTTGGCCATCAAGTCCGGGGCCTGGGATTACATCCAAAAGCCCCTGACCCCCAACCGCGTGACTCTGCCGCTGACCCGGGCGCTGGAATACCGGGCGCAAAAGGCCGCCCGGCGGCCGCGCACGGCGCTCAAGCGCGAGGCCATCATCGGCGTCGGCCCGGCCATGGAGGCCTGTCTCGACCTCGTGGCCCAGGCCGCCGATTCCGAGGCCTCGGTGCTCATCACCGGCGAGACGGGCACGGGCAAGGAACTGTTCGCCCGGGCCATCCACGCCAATTCCTCCCGGGGAGCCAACAACTTCGTCATTGTCGATTGCGCCGCCCTGCCCGAGACGCTGGTGGAAAGCGTGCTGTTCGGGCATGTGAAGGGCGCGTTCACCGGGGCGGACCGCGACCGGGACGGGCTGTTCAGGCTTGCCGACGGCGGGACGCTCTTTCTCGACGAGATCGGCGAGCTGTCGCCGGGCATCCAGAAGACCTTCCTGCGCGTGCTCCAGGACGGCCGGTTCCGGCCGGTGGGCTCGAAAAACGAGCTGCAAAGCGACTTCCGGCTCGTGGCCGCCACCAACCGCGATCTGTCGGTCATGGCGGCCAACGGCGTGTTTCGCGAAGACCTGCTCTACCGGCTGCGCACCATCGTCATCACCCTGCCGTCGCTGCGCCAACGGGTCGAGGACATCAAACCCCTGGCCCTGCACTACATGAACCGGTTTTGCGAACGCTACCGCCTGCCGACCAAGGGGTTCGCGGAGGAGTTCTTCGAGGCCCTGGCCGGCTATTCCTGGCCGGGCAACGTGCGCGAGCTGGCCAGCACCATGGAACGGGTGCTTCTGGCCTATCGCGGCGAACCGGTGCTTTATCCCAAGCATCTGCCGGACGAGATCCGCATCCAGGTGTTAAACGGCGCGACGTCCTGCGCGGTGACGTCGCCCGAGTCCGGCGGCGGTGGCGGCAATGCCCTGCCGCCCTGGAAGGAGTACCGCCGCAAGGCCCTGGATACGGCCGAGCGGGCCTATCTGCGCGAACTGCTCCAGTCCTCGGGCGGCAACGTGGTCCGGGCGGCGAAACTGAGCGGCCTGTCCCCCTCGCGCCTCTACGACCTTTTCCGCAAATACAATCTGCCGACCAGGACCTAAGCCGGCGCGCCGCGCGGCTTGCAAGGCGGTCGTCCCTGCCGTACCGTGCGCGGCATGGACCAAGCTGTACTGACGCTCAAGAAGAACGAGGAACGCCGCCTGCGCGCCGGACACCTGTGGGTGTTCAGCAACGAGGTGGACACCCGCGCAACGCCGCTTTCCGCCTTCGAACCGGGGCAGGTCGCCGTGGTGACGACCGCGCGCGGCCGGCCGCTCGGCGTGGCCACGGTCAATCCCGGCTCGCTCATCTGCGCCCGGATCATGGACCGCGATTCCGACACCCGGCTGGACGTCGCCTTTTTCCGCAGCCGCCTTCGCGAAGCCCTGGCCCTGCGCGCACGATTTTACGATACCCCGCATTACCGGCTGCTTTTCGCCGAGGGCGACCACACGCCGGGCGTCATCCTCGACCGCTACGGCGACGTGGTGGTGGGCCAGCTCGTGACAGCCGGGGCCGACCGGCTGCGCGACGTCATCCTGGAGGCCGTGCTGGCCGAGCTGTCGCCCCGGGCCGTCATCTGGCGCAACGACGCGGCCGGCCGCGACCTGGAAGGCCTGCCCCGGACCGTGGAGACGGCGTACGGCGAGGCCCCGGACGCCTTGGACATCAACGAAGGCGGAGCCCTGTTCCGGGTCCCGGCCCTGGCGGGTCAGAAGACGGGCTGGTTTTACGACATGCGTGAGAACCGCACCGCCCTGTGCCGGCTGGTGGCCGGCCGGAGCGTGCTCGATCTTTTCGCCTACGCCGGGGCCTTTTCCGTGCGCGCCGCCCTGGCCGGGGCGACGTCGGCGGTGTGCCTGGACTCGTCGGAGACGGCCCGGGCCATGGCCGAGCACAACGCCCGGGAAAACGGCGTGGCCGACACGGTCGAAACCGTGCGGGCCGATGCCGCCGCTTTTCTGGAAGATTGCGCCGCCTCGGGGCGCACCTTCGACGTGGTGAGCCTCGATCCGCCGGCCCTGGTCAAACGCAAGAAAGACCTTGAGGCCGGTCTGCGGGTCTATGAGCGGCTCAACCGGCTGGCCATGGAGGTGCTGGCCGACGACGGCATCCTCATGACCTGTTCGTGCTCCCAGCATGTGGATGCCTGGGAACTGCGGCGGGTGGCCCTGCGCGCGGCCAACGCCGCCGGCCGGCGGTCCCAGGTGCTGGCGCAGGGCCGGCAGGGACCCGACCATCCGGCCCATCCGGCCATGGCCGAGACCGATTACCTGAAATCCTTCATCCTGCGCCTCGTGCGCACCTGACGCCCGGAGGAGTCGCTGTCATGCCGGACGCCGTCCCGTCTTCACGCTGGATGCCGCGCCCGTTGCGGCGCTTCGAGGTCATGAACCGCAAGCTGGCGCCGATCTTTTTGGTGGCGGCCCTGGTCGGCGCGGCCACGGGCCTGATCGGGGCGGCGCTGCTGCGGGGCGTCTTTTGGCTGCACGAGGGCCGGCAGGTCCTGATCCAGGCGGCCGAGACGGCTTTTGGCGGCGGGGCGGTCGTGTCCATGCTGGCCTCGGCGGCCGTGACCGTGGGCGCGGTGGCGCTGGTCCGGTTTTTCGCGCCCGAGGCGGCCGGCAGCGGCATCCAGGAGATCGAGGGCGCGCTGGAAGGCGTGCGCGTGCTGCGTCCCGGCCGGGTGCTGCCCGTCAAGCTGGCCGGCGGCATCCTGTCCCTGGGCGGCGGTCTGTCCCTGGGCCGCGAAGGACCGACCATCCACATGGGCGGGGCGCTGGGGCGGCTGCTCGGCCGCCTGTTCGGCCGGAAGGACCCGCAGGAGCTGCATTCGCTGGTGGCCGCCGGCGCGGCCGCCGGACTGGCCGCGGCCTTCAACGCGCCGCTGGCCGGCATCCTCTTTGTGGTGGAGGAGATGCGCCGGTCGTTTCACTTCAATTTCGTCTCGTTTCACTGCGTGGTCATTGCCGCCGTGGCCGCCGACATCGTGGTGCGGCTGCTCCTGCACGCCGGGCCGGCCATTGTCATGACGGTGTTCCCCGTGCCCCGGCTCGGGGATTTGTGGCTCTTTTTCGTGTTCGGCGTGCTGATCGGCGGCGTGGGCGCAGTGTTCAACAGCCTGCTGCTGGCCGCGCTTGGCCGGGTGGACCGGGCGGCGCGGCGCTGGCCCTGGCGGTTCGCCCTGATCGTCGGCGCGGCCTTCGGGCTGATCGCCTGGAGCGTGCCGGACCTGGCCGGCGGCGGCTACCATGTGCTGCGCCACGCCCTGACCGGAGAGATGGCGGTGCCTTTGCTGGTGTTGTTTTTCACCTGCCGCTTCGCCGGCACGCTTTTCTGCTACGCCACGGGCGCGCCGGGCGGCATCTTCGCGCCCATGCTGGCGCTCGGCACGCTGCTCGGCATGGCCTTTGGCCAGGTGGTCGTGGGGCTGGGGCTGGAGATGGCGCCGTTTCCCGGCATGTTCGCCGTGGCCGGCATGGGGGCGCTTTTCGCGGCCACGGTGCGCGCGCCGCTGACGGGCATGGTGCTCATCATGGAAATGACCCGCAACTACGATCTGACCCTGCCGCTGCTCGTGACCTGCATCGCCTCGGTGGTCACGGCCGAAACGCTCGGCGGCCGGCCGATCTATTCCCTGCTTCTGGAACGCACCCTGCGCCGGGAACAGGAGTCGGCGGTTGCGGGCGAAGCGTAGACGTTGAGGAGATGAAAAATGCCTCCGGCGGCCGGGAGGGACACGGTCCCTCCCGGACCCTCCCGAAAGGGTGAGGAGGTTCTTTTCCCCTTCGCGCTTGTCACAAATTCCGAGAGCCTCTATGGTGGGAGAATGGGAAAACCGGTTTCCCCATCGTCAATCCCACAACATGGAGGCATTTTTGTATGTTGTCCTGGACGATTACGTTTCTGGTCATTGCCCTGATCGCCGGTGTTCTCGGTTTCACCGGCATTGCCAGCGCGGCGGCGGGTTTCGCCAAGATCCTGTTCTACCTGTTCGTGATCCTGTTCCTGCTCTCCCTGGTCGCCCGCTTGTTCTAGCCACCAGGAAGGCTCCGGCGCTTCCCCCCTTTCGGGAGGGTCCGGGAGGGGGTGCCCCCCCGGCCGCCGGAGGCATTCTTCCCTCCTCTCGCTCCCGCCATAAAAAAAGCCGCCGGGAGACGAACTCCCGGCGGCCGTATCTAGATTCCGTTACGCGGCTACCACTTCTTGAGACGCTGGGCGGCCAGGGCCTCGGCCTGTTCCTTGTAGGAATCGAAGCCGGCCTGCCGCAGGGCGTCGAACACCGTGCCCGACCAGTCCCAGGTCGCGTAGAGCACCGGCTTGTGGAACAGCCGGCGGAAGCCTCCCAGTTCCTGGCGGTAAAAGGAGGCCTTGGGGCTTTCCAGGTTCTCGCGCAGCTGTTCGGCCAGCCGCGTCAGTTCGCCGTCGTACCAGTCCTTGATGTCGGCGGCGGTATCGTACTTCTTGGCGATGTGCTCGTACTTGTTCTCGCGCAGCACCGTCTTGAGGCATTCCAGATGCTGTTCGCCCAGCCACTCGCCGAGCCGGCTGACCGGAATGTCCTCGGACTCGACATGGGCCATGTCGAACTTGGTCTGGTAGTAGGTATCCGGCACGACCGAGGCGCACACGATGCCGGCGATGGCGACCAACCCGCGCAGGATGACGCTGTTGGACACGCCCTGGCCGCAAAAGCCCACCTTCTTGCCGTACTTCTGGCCGGCGAAGATGGTGACGAGCAAGGCCCAGACCACGGCCGGGTCCTCTTCGTCGTAGATGTGACGCAGCGCCGGATTGTCGCGGTCGGTGCCGAGCACCATCTGGGTCATATCGTTGGAGCCGATGGAGAAGCCGTCGAACTCCTGGATGAACTGCTTGGCCAGGATGGCGTTGCTCGGAATCTCCGACATGATGAACATCTTGAGTCCGTCGTCGCCGGAATGGAGCTTGTGCACCCGCTCCAGGTAGCGCTTCATGGAGGTTGCTTCCTCCACGGTGCGCACGAAGGGCAGCATGATGTGCAGGTTCTTCCCACCGAAAATGCCGCGCGCCAGCTTGAACGACTCGATTTCCCAGTCGTGGATGTTGCGCGAGACGCCCCGGTAGCCGAGCATGGGGTTGTCTTCGTGGGCCTCGAACAGGTTGCCGCCGAGCAGGTTGCGGTACTCGTTCGATTTGAAGTCCGTGGTGCGGTACAGGATGGGCTTGCCGTGGAAGGCCATGGCGAAAAGCCCCAGGCCCTGGGACAGGGTCTGGACGTAGAGCTCCTTGCCGCTGCGGAAGCCCCGGGAGAACAGCTGCTTGCGGATCTTGTCCAGCAGGCTGTTCAGGTCGTCGATGTGGCTCTTGATGCCCACCTGCCGGGCCACTTCCTGCCGCATGGCCGCGATCTTGCACAAGGTCTCCTTGACCATGGGCTCTTCGGCCACGGCGGCGGCGCGTTCCTCGATGCGGGCCTTGATCTCGTAACGGCGCTTGATCGCGTCGGGATCGCTGGCCGTGCTTTGCAGATCGTCCCAGTAGCCGAGAATGATGGCCACATGGGTCTTGAGGTCGGCCGAGGTCTTGAGCAGATCCAGGCGGCGGGTGGCCTCTTCCAGGTGATGGTCGAGCTTCTTCTCCAGGTCGCGGATCTTGCGGTGCACGGCCATGACCTCGTCCGTGCCCCGGGCGCCGGCGTGGTCGGCCAGGGTGTCGAGCTCGGCGGACAGGCCGGTGATGAGCCCGACGTAGCGGCGCAGCTTGATCTGGACGTTGATATAGCCGGCGGCCATCTGCTCGCGCACGATCTTGGTCAGCTTGGCGTCGAGCTCCTTGACCTTCTCTTCGATCAGGTTCGGCAGGGTGCCGTTGTCATAGGCCTCCAGGGCCTGCGGGTGGACACCGATGTTGCCGAGCATGAACTCGGCGCGCAAAAGGCCCACCTCGAAGTCCGACACGTTGCGCAGCCGGGACAGGAACAGCGCCTGCCCGACGTCGGCCAGGATGAGGCCGACCTTGGTCTTGGTGGCCGGCAGCTTGGAGATGTCCATCTCGCCGCCGACTTCCTCCAGGGGCAACAGCCCCCGGTAGACGCAGCCGCGCGAACCGTCCACGGTCACGTACTGGCTGTCGAGGGCCCGCAGGATCTCGGCCCGCTGGATGCCGATGACGGCCGGAATGCCCAGTTCGCGGGAGGTGATGGCGGCATGGCTGGTGTCACCGCCGGCGTCGGCCAAAATGGCCGAGGCCACGCGCATGCCCGGCACCATGTCCGGGTCGGTGCGTTCGGCGGCCAGGATGTCGCCCTTCTGGATCTTATTGAGTTCCAGGGCGGAACGCAGGAAGCGCACCACGCCCTGTCCGGCCCCGCGCGAAGCGCCGTTGCCTTCCAAAATGACCTCGGCCGTGGCCAGGGCCTTCTTGTCCACTTCCATGCGGCGCATGAAAATGGTGTGGGGATGGCGTTCGAGCTCTTCGTTCCAGCGGGTTTCCGGCCGGGCCTGCACGAACCAGAGCCGTTCGGACTGGTCGATGCAGAACTCGGTGTCCATGATGCAGCCGCCGTAGGCCACGCTGATGGCGCGCACGCCCCGGGCCACTTCCTCGGCCTGGGCCAGGGACAGGGCCCAGCGGTAGGCTTCCTCGTCGGTCACCTTGACGAGCTTGGTGCCGCCTTCCTTGTCGTCATAGACGATCTTCTTGTCCTTGTAGCCCATGTTGCGGATGACGACCTCGGAGCCGTCGTCGCGCTGGAAGACGAAGAGCTTGTCCGGGGTGACCATGCCGCCGACCACGGCCTCGCCGAGGCCGTAGCTGGCGTCGATGGACACGAGGTCGTTGCGCGAGGTGCCCCGGCAGCCCGTGGCCGTATCCGCGGCAAAGGCGGTGCCGGAGATCACCGGGTTGATCATGCGCATGATGCACACGGACAGCGAGGTGTTCTCGATGGCCCATTCCTGCTTGGCGGTTTCGGCGATGGAGTCGTCGCCGGTCCGTTCGGCGGCGGCCACGGCGTCGAGAATGGCCTCGCGGCGATAGGTCATGGAGCGCAGGTTATAGGCCGAAGCGCAGTCCCACTGGTAGGCGGTGACCGCCTGGGACGCGCCGACGATGTTGAGATAGGTGTCCTGGAGGCCGGCAAACGCTTTTTTCCGGCTGTCCTCGCCGGCGGCCGAGGAACGCACGGCCACGGGGACGTCCTCGAGACCGGCGTCGCGGCAGATGGCGTTGTAGGCGTCGGAAACGGCTTCACGGACCTCGGCGGGCATTTCGACGGAGAGGATGGCGACCTGGACAAGGACGGAACGTCTGCGCAGCTGGTCGATGCCTTCGGGGGAGGTGGCGAAGCCCTCGACTACGTTGTTGATGAACGTACGCAGCTTGATGGTGGTGCCGGAGTCGTCCGCGATCCTGCTCCGCGCCTCATCGGCCAGCGTGCGTACGAGGTTTTTGACATACTCGGGATCGCTGTTGACGTCCTCGTCGCTCCAGTTGATGCGGCGGTAGCCTTCGGTGACCACCTCGCGGATCAACGCGGCGTTGACCTTGGTCTCGTCGAGGACGCGATGAAAGGCCACGGAGGATACCGCGCGGAACTGCGGCGCCCGGATGCCGGCGATCTGGCTGATGAGCGCCGTGTTATAGTTCTTGCCCCCGACGAGAATTTCCGCCTCTTCGCCGATGGCGACGATGTCGGCTCCCGTGAGGATAAGTTGCGTGGCGGTATCGATAGGCGCTGCCTCGGGTTTGGCGGACGTGGCGTCCTCCTGGCGCGCTTTATCCTTGGCGTCGTTTATGGCCATTCTCCCCTCCTTGTCTCTTCCGGATCGGCGATCCGCTCCGTCTGGCCGGCCGCCGTTATATGTTCGTGGCGAAAACTACACCTTTTGGCCGCAGTTGGGGCAATATTTGTAATGATCATCGGCTACCGGTTGATGGCACACGGGGCAGTTCTTCATGACGGGCCCCAGTTCGACCAGCAACTCGCCTTCCTTGACCGGCACCATTTTGCGATCCGTGGCGTAATCAGCGCTTTTGAGCACACGTTTGACCATGGCGTCCACCGGGGAAACCACGGACTTTTCCTGCTTCATAACCGAGATGTTGAACAGTTCCTCGCCAGCCTTGACGTAGTCGTTGGGGCTGACCTGCATGACCCACAGGTCGCCGGAAACCGGCGCCCCGACGTGGTAGGGATTTTTCACATCGGCCAGCTCGACCTTGGGCGCGGCCCCGCCCTGCGGCGCGGCCACCTGGATCTGGTGGCTGAGGATTTCCGAATCCAGCACGTAGCGCACGGTGGACATGCCATTGGCGTCCGGGGTCGCGATGTTCATGATGGCCATGTGATGCGGCTTGCCCAGGCTGTCGGAGAACAGCAACTCTTCGCCTTTTTCCAGGCCCTCGAACCAGACGTCAAGGGGAAGCCGGTTGGGATCGCCGAACTTCTTGCGGAAGTCGAAGGTTTTCAGGGCATCGCCCGGATGGTTGAGATAGAGCACGAACTCCTCATTGGAAGGCTCGCGGCCCAGCTGCCGTGTCAGCGACTGCATCTCGGCTTCGAAATCGACTTCGCCCAGGGAATCGAGGGGCGAAGCCTCGGTGCGTTCGGCCACGGCCTGCTGCCAGTCCGCGCCGAAAGCGCTTTCATAGACCCAGTCCGGCGGAAAGCCCAGCGGAAGTTTGCCGAATTTCCCGAGCAGCAGGTTGCGGAAGGCGTCGTTGCAGTTGGCGTACAGCAGCAACCGGTCGTGGCGCTCGGCCTGGGTCAGGGCCTCCTCGGACTTGGTGCCGACGGCCTCCAGCACTTCCAGCATGTCCTTGACGGCCCGTTCGCCACCGGCCTTGTAGGCGGCGGTGACGGCCAGAAACGAGGTGTTCCAGGTGATCTGCGATCCCGGCGTCACGTCGTGGTAGCGCACGATCTTGCGGGTGCCGGCCAGGAACTTGAGCATGTAGGGCAGCAGGTGGATGTAGCCCTGCTTCATGGCTCCTTCCTGGGAGGACGAGGTGGCCCCGCCGGGCATGGCGTGCTCCACGACGTCGTAGTCGATGCCCTGGAAGTAGGGAGCGGTGTAGCGGTCGTAATAGGGCATGATCTGCTTGAGCACGAAGTTGGCCGAGCGGATCATCTCCTTGTTGTCGGCGGTCAGGGACACGGGCACTTCGAGGTCGCCCTCGATGTAGGCGGCGGTGGAGAGCACCTCGCCCTGGCCGTACCAGCGCACGGAAGCGCCAAGGGCCGTGTCGACGATGTGACAGCCGGCCTCGGCCGCCGCGCCCACGGCCGGCACGAACAGGCCGTCGGTGTAATGGCGGTGGTAGTCGAGGATGAGTTCCGGATAGGCCTTGCGGATGGTTTTCACCATCTCCCGCACGAAACGCGGCGGACACATGCCGGCCATGTCCTTGAGGCACAAGATAACGCTGCGGGCGGCCTTGGTCTTGGTCATGCCGCCGGCCTTGGCCACCTGGTCCAGGATGGCCTCGAGCACGCCCATGTAGTGGGCCACGTCGAAGCCCTTGGCCCAGGAGAAGGAGATGGCCGGCTCGAAGATGACGCCCGGACGGGACAGGGCCACCTCGGCAAACGGATACATGTTATCGATATGGTTGAGAAAATCAAAACAGCGAATGATGTCGTAATGCTCGCAGATCATCTCGCCCGTCAGGCGCATGAGGTTGCGCGGCTGGGGCTTGTAGCCGAGCACGTTGGTCGAACGGATGAGCAGCTGCTTGAGGGTCTTTGGCGCGAACCGGTTCCACTCCGCCGCCTCGGTGAAGGGGTAGGTCATGTTGGCCATCATGGCCACGTGGAAGTGCGCGCCGCCGCCGTTTTCCAGCGAGAAGAAACCGCAGTTGTCCAGGTAGGGTCCGATCAGCTCGTCCTCGGCCAGCCGGAAGCGGTTGCCGCTGTTGGACTGGGTGATGTCGCGGCAGGTGGTGTCCACGAAATGGACCTTGCCGGAGTCGCGCACCACGTCGAGGATGCCCTGCCGGTCGCCGCGCGGATAGGGGCTTTCGTGCTTGCGCAGATCGACGTCGGGCAGATGGACGCGGAAGCGGCCCAGGCGGTAGTCCTCGCGGCCCCGGTACTTGCCGAGCATCACGTGGGGGTTGTAGCCCCGGGCCGAGATGTCGGAGACGAGCCAGGACAGGCGCAGGGCCTCGGACTCCTCGTCCAGGTAATTGAGCAGGCAGGGATTCTGGGCGATGAACTTGGTGTCGAAGTCGCCCTTGATGAAGTCCTTGTTGCGCAGGATCTGGCGATGAAACGGGATCGTCGTCTTGAGCCCGCCGATGATGTATTCGCGCAGGGCCCGTTCCATGACGGACACGACCTTGGGCCAGTTGCGGCCGTAGGCGATCAGCAGCGCGCCGGCGGAGTCGTACTGGGTGGGGAACTCGTAGCCGGCCGACAGGCAGGAATCCAGGCGGATGCCCTGGCCGCCGGGCGACAGATAGCGGGCGATCAGACCGGCATTGGGCGAAAAGTTCTGCTTGGGGTCCTCGCAGTTGATGCGCAGCTGCATGGCGTGCAGAAACGGCTGGGTGTCCCCGCAATTAAACCGCAGTTTGCCGCCAAAGGCGATGTTGATCTGCTCTTCCACCAGGTCCACGCCGTACCGGCATTCGGTGATGCCGTGCTCGACCTGCAACCGGGTGTTGACCTCGATCAGATACGGCTCGCCCTCGGCGTCGACCAGAAATTCCACCGTGGCCAGGGAGTAGTAGCCCGTTTCCCGCACCAGCCGCTCGGCGTAGTCCTTGAGGCGCTGGCGCAGTTCCTCGGTCATGCCGCGCCAGGGCGACGGCGTGATCTCCACGAGCTTTTGGTGATTGCGCTGCACCGAGCAGTCGCGTTCGTCAAAGGCGAACACGTTGCCGTGCATGTCGGCGGCCACCTGGATTTCGATGTGGCGCACGGAGGTGAGGAGCTTTTCGACGAACAGGCGCGGGTTGCCGAAGGAAGCCTGGGCCATGGCCGAGGCCTTGGAGAACGCGGATTCGAGCTGGGATTCGGAATAAATTTCGTAGATGCCCCGGCCGCCGCCGCCGCCCTCGGCCTTGAGCATGATGGGGAAGCCGATCTTGGCCGCGATCTCCCGGGCTTCGGGGATGGACACCGAGCCTTCCGAACCGGGCACGACCGGAACGCCAAGCTCCATGGCCAGCTTGCGGACCTCGACCTTGTTGCCGAGCCGCTGCATGGCCTCGGCCGAGGAGCCGATGAAGATGATGCCGGCCTCGGCGCATTTGCGCGGAAATTCACTGTCCTCGGAAGCGAAGCCCCAGCCGGGATGGATGGCTACTACGCCGTGCGCCTTGGCTTTCTTGATAACGGCATCGATATCAAGATAGGCCCGGGGGTCTGCGCCCAGGGTGATGAGTTCATGGGCGCCGGCCGTGGCCGGAGACGTCATGTCCACGTCGGTGACGGTCAATACCGGAATGGCGCGCAGCCGTTCACGGATGGAACGCAACACCCGCCGGGCGGAAATGCCCCGGTTGGCGACAAGAATCTTCTTCCCTTCCACTTCGGAAAGAACTTCCAAAAACGTCTTGGCGATCATGCTGTCCTCTACCCCTTGGGGGCGACCAATCCTGTAGTCTCACGTGTGACGATCCGGCGGGGGCCGGCATCTAAAGGAGGGAGATGCTCCCGCTATGAAGCGTCAGATCCTGCCACAGGCCCTTTTCGCAGCGTCGCAGCCGAAGTCCCCCGTCCCCGGCCAAACCAACGATCCGTGCCCGAAATGTGTCGGGTTCGCTTTCCCGCACGAGCACTTCCCGACCAAGCCAGGCCAGACGGCCTTCCAGAAAACGGGAGAACTCTCGCGAGCCCGATACCACAACGCACTGCCGATAGCAGGTTTGCCCGGACTTCACAAGTTCGGCCCACAGCGTTGCCGCGCCGGGCACGCGGCCGAACCGGCCAAGCCAGGAAGCCCCCGCGGCATGATCGCGGCGTAGCGCGGCCGGATCCGGGGCGCTGGCCAGATTAAGCCCCACGCCGGCGAGCACCGCCCCGCCCCGTTCCTCGACCAGGATGCCCCCCACTTTCTCTCCGTCCACGAACAGATCGTTGGGCCATTTGACCTGGGTCGCAAAGCCCCTGGCCGTCAGGGCGTCGGCCAGACAGGCGCCTATGACCACGGGCGCGGCCGCGGCCAGATCGCCCGTGTCCCTGGGCCAGGCCATGGCCGCGTAGAGGTTGCCCGGCGGGGACACCCAGTTGCGGCGCATCTGTCCCCGGCCGCTGGTCTGCTCCAGGGCGATCACCGAGGCAAAGGGCGCGAGCAGCCCGGCCCCGGCCAGAGCCCGGGCCACGTCCAGGCTCGAGGCGCACCGGCCGACCACGAGGACGGGATCGGCCGTCTGGCCGGCCGCGCCCCCGGCGCACAGCCAGTCCCCGGCGGCCGGCCCGTATTCCTGGCCCAACGTCCTGGAAAACCAGGGGGAAAGACGCTCCGCATCGGCCGTCCACAAGGGATGGGCGGCGCGCAGACGCTCCAGGGAAAGCGGTTCGACCAGTCCGGTCGCGCCCCCGGCAAAAAGCCAGACGCCGCCCCGGGCAAAGGGGTTTGGGGTCATGTTGGCGTTGCCCGCTGGATTTTTGACGGCATTTGGGCCAATGTCCGCCCCGGAGTCATGCATGAAACGGTATCTCGTTGGCGGCGCAGTCCGCGACATTTTGCTCGGCCGCCCCGTGGTGGATCAGGATTATCTCATTGTCGACGCCACGCCGGAAGCGTTCGTGAGAAGGTATCGAAGAGCCCGGCAAGTCGGCAAGACTTTTCCGGTTTTCATGTTGGGCAGCGCCCAGTACGCCTGGCCGCGCGGCCGGGATCTGCATGAGGACCTGCTGGCCCGGGATCTGACCATCAACGCCATCGCCATGGGCGATTCCCGGCAGATCGCCGGCCGGCTGCACTTCCATCCCCTGGCCCTGGCCGATATGCGCGACCGCATTTTGCGACCCTGCGGCGACACGTCGATGTTCGACGATCCCCTGCGGGTTTTTCGCGCGGCCCGGTTCGCGGCCTCCATGCCGGATTTCAACGCCCACCCCGAGCTCATCGCGCAGATGCGGGCCGTGGCGACCTGCGGCGTGCTGTCGGACATTTTCGCCGAGCGCGTGGCCCAGGAAGTGCGCAAGGCCCTGGACGCGGCCAAGCCGTCCCGGTTTTTCCGGCTTTTGGCCGAGACCGACTGCCTGCTGCCCTGGCTGCCGGAGCTGGAGGCGGCGCGTCACGTGCCGGCCGGCCCGCCCGAATACCACCACGGCAGCGTCTTCGACCATATGTGCGATCTGGTCGACGCGTTGGCGGGCGAGCCCATTGCCGGCTGGATGGCGGTCTGCCACGACCTCGGCAAGACGCGCACGCCCGAAAACGAGTGGCCGCGCCACAACGGCCACGACGCGGTCGGGGCGGATGTGGCCGAGGAGCTGGGGCGTCGGCTCAAACTCCCCAACCGGGTGCGCGAGGCCGGCATCGCGGCGGCGCGGCTGCACATGAAGGCGGCGCGTTACGCCGAACTGCGCGCGGGCACGCGGGTGGACATGCTGACCTGGCTGCACAAGCACGAGATGGTGGAACCGCTGTTCGACGTGGTGCGGGTCGATTCGGGCCAGGATGTCTGGCCGCTGGTCAAACGGGATCTGAAGATCATGCTGTCCGTGCATCTTCCCGGCCGGCAGCGCATGAAGGGTCCTGTTTCCGGAGAACAGCTGCGCAAGCTGCGCTGCCAGAAGCTGGCGGAGATGGACAAGGCCCGGGAGCAGCGCGAAGGCGGCGACGAGCCGGATATCCCGGCCGACGTGGCTGACCAGTCCGCCTAGCGGGGGCGATCGTTTTTTTCCGGCGGCCGGCCGGGACACGCGGGCGCGATCAGCCCTCCCCGGCGTCCAGGTCGATCAGGCCCAGGCGGGCGGCGTAATGCACCAGCTCGGCCAGATTGCCGAGACCGAGCTTGCCGAAGATGTTGGAACGGTGGTTCTCCACGGTCTTGCGGGAAATGGACAAGGTCGCGGCAATGGCGGCCACGTCGCGGCCCTCGGCCAGCAGTCGCAACACTTGCTGCTCGCGCCGGGTGAGCGTCTCGTAGGCGGGATCGGCCGGGCCGAAACGACGCCGGGCGTAGGCGTCGAGCTTTTCCAGCACCTGCGGGGCAATGGCCGGGTCCAGATAGCGCTCGCCCCGGGCCACGGCCTCAAGCCCGCGCAGCAGGCCGGACGCCGCCGAATCCTTG
This sequence comes from Pseudomonadota bacterium, assembly GCA_023426275.1. Taxonomy (GTDB): domain Bacteria; phylum Desulfobacterota; class Desulfovibrionia; order Desulfovibrionales; family Desulfovibrionaceae; genus Solidesulfovibrio. The sequence continues at coordinate 14,636 of JAFABC010000196.1, forward strand.
AGCACATACCCGCTGGCCCCGAGCCGGAAGGCTTCGGCCACAAGGTCGAGCCGGGCGTGCATGCTGACCACCAGCACACGCGGGGCACCCGGCAGGGCGCGCAGTTCCCCGATGCTTTCGAGCCCGCTGCCGCCGGGCAGGGCGATGTCGAGCAGGACGAGGTCCGCGCGGACGGCGGCGGCCCGCTGCACGGCCTCCCGGGCCGAACCCGCCTCGCCCGCCACGACATAGGCGGGAAGCGGCTGCAAAATTGCCCGCAACCCCTCCCGGAAAAGCGGATGGTCGTCAACGAGCAGGATGTTCAGGACGTCGGACACGCGCCCTCCTCCGCCACCGGCACTTCGGCGGTGACCGTGGTGCCCCGGCCGGGGCTGGTGCGCAGACGCAAGGTGCCGCCGACAAGCCGCATGCGCTCCCGCATGCTCCACAGCCCCATACGCTTTTCGGACAGCGCCCGCGGCATGCGGGCGGCCGCGTCAAATCCCCGTCCGTCGTCGGCCACACGCAGCAGACAATGCGGATGGGAGGCGATCAGGCGCACGCTGATGCGGGACGCGGCGGCGTGCCGGCAGGCGTTGGCCAGGGCTTCCTGAAGCACGCGGTACAGGTTGATGCCCGTTTCAAAGGACAGACGCGCCGTGTCCATGCCGTTGGCGGCAAAGTCGATGCGCAGGCCATGACGCTCGGCGTATTCCTCGCAAAGCCCCCGGGCCGCCTCGGTCAGGCCGAGCTGGTCCAGGGCGGGTGGCAACAGCCCGTAGGCCAGATTGCGCAGGGAGCCGATGGCCGCGCCCAGGCTGGCCGAACAGGCGGCAAGCGTTTCCGCGGCCCGGGCATCGCCGGGCGCGGCCGTCTGAGTGGCAAGAAGCGCCTCCAGACGCAGCCGCGTGGAGGACAGCACCTGGGCCACGTCGTCGTGCAGTTCCCGGGCGATGCGCTGCCGTTCATGCTCCTGGCCCTTGAGCAGCTCCCGGGACAGCCGGCGCAGCCGCTCCCCGTCGCGCCGCGACTCCACGATGCGGCCGAGATGCCCGGCCACGGCGTCGAGCAGATGCCGCTCCTCCCGTAAAAACGGACCTTCGTCGCAGGCCGGCCGCGCCTCCAGGTAGCCGACCTCGATGCGGCCAAGCGCCTCCCCTTCCACGCGAATGGCCGCGACCTGCCGGTCCATGGGCAAGCGCCCCCTTTCCGTGGCAAAGCTCAGATTGCCGACCTCCACGGAAACGCAGGCGACTTCCGGGTACTGCCAGGCCCGGGCCACGATGTCGCAAACGCCGGCCAGGATGTCGTCGAGGCTCAAATCGCCACGCTGGGACAGCCGGGTGATGGCGTAGAGACAGTCCAACTCCTTGACCCGCTCATGAAGGGCGGCCAGGGTGGCGCTTGCCGGTGCCTGCGGCGGCATGACCTCGTTTCCCCGCGTATCCCGGCCGGGCCGGCCCCGAAAAGGGACGGCCCGAACCGGTCCTGCCTCAGTCGAGCAGAATCTTTTTGGCGATGGCGTCATCGGCCTCGGTGATGAAGACGATGCCCGTTTCCCGCTCGGTTTCGCGGTTGACCGCCGCGATGTCGTCGCGGGCGATGTCGGCCACGTCGAACTTCCGGGCCCCGGCCAGCAGTTGCTGCAACCCGGCCCCGAGCTTGTCGAGCAGCGTGCACACGGCCACGGCCCCAAGGGGCAGTTGCTCCATTTCCGCATCCCCGAGCCGGGACTTGAGCATGTGCCAGCCGGCGAAAATCTGATCCGGCTGGCTGCCGTACACCTTGACGCCGGGGGCCAGGGTGTCCCAGTTGCCGCCGACGCGCGCCCGGCGCTCCGGGTAGAGCGCGCCTTCGATGTTGGAGCCCAGGAAGGCGGGAATCAGCAGCGCCCGGCCCATGCAGATCATACGCGTATAGGGCGAGCCCAGGGCCAGGGCCTTGAAGAGATGGTCCTCGCGGGCCAGACCGCCGGCAAAGGCCATGTCCACCACCCGTCGTCCCGAGGCGGCGAGCAGGGCCGCGTACTCCCGGGCCTTGGCGTGGAGCAGGAGCGACGGCACGCCCCAGGATTCCATCATGTTCCAGGGGCTCATGCCCGTGCCGCCGCCGGCCCCGTCGATGGTGAGCAGGTCCAGGCCGGCATCGGACGCGTAGCGGATGGCCATGGCCAGCGCTTCCATGCCGTAGGCCCCGGTCTTCAGCGAAATGCGCTCGAAGCCCAGTTTGCGCAACTCGCCGACCTGCTTGAAAAACGCCTCGCCGACCGACGAGGCCTCGCGGTTTTCGGTGAAGCCCAGGCGGCTGTGGCGGGCGAATTCCCGCACGGCCCCGGAGGCAAAGGCCTCGGCCACGTCCGGGTCCTCGGGGTCGGGGTCGACCAGATAGCCGCGCTGCTTGAGGAACCGGGCCCGGTTGATGTCCTTGACGGTGATCTCGCCGCCAATGTCCTTGGCCCCCTGCCCCCATTTGAGTTCGATGATGATGTCCGGCCCGTACCGGTCGATGACGTAGGCGGCCACGCCGTTGCGGGCGTCCTCGACGTTGAGCTGGACGATGATGCCGCCGCATTCGCCCTGGTAGCGCTTGTACACGGCGATGCGCCGGTCGAGTTCCGGGGCGGCCATGACGCGGCCACCCTCGACCGTGGTCCTGGGATCGGTGCCAACGACGTTTTCCCCGATCACGATGGGAATGCCGGCCAGGGAACAGCCCGTGGCGATGGCGTCCCAGTAGCGCGCGGCGACCTGCGTCGAGCCGAGCGCCCCGGTCAGCACCGGCAGGCGCGACACGGTCTTGCGCGTCGCGCCGAAATGCGTTTCCAACACCACGTTGTGGAACAGGCAGTCGTCGGCGTTGCGCGACAGGTACTCGGCCTGTCCCCGGGCGCCGTGGGCGCGGCCCTGGATGCGCAGGGCGTTGTAGGCGACGCCGACATGGCCGTTGTTGCCGCTGCCGGCGGTCACCAGGCCGTAATCCCTGGGATAGAGCATGGCGCGGCCGGCCAGGCTGGAAAGCCAGGTTTCACACCGCCCGGCGCAGTCCGCCCGGCACAGGCTGCACAAGCCCGATTCCACCGGCGTGCCCCGGTTGCTCGCCCCCAGGACATCATTCGTCTTTTGCCACTGCATAGCATCCTCTTTACTCGGTCGCGCCGTGATCTGGGACGTCCGTGCGCCCCGCGCTTCCCTGCCCCTTAAACCCTGAAAACCTCCGGGCGTCGAGGGGGGCTTTCCCAATATAGCAGGGATTTTTCACCCGGGAAACCGGGAGATTTTCCCGACCATGTCCGGGAGGTTGCCCGATTCCGAAGACGCCCGCGCGGCGTAGAGGGAAGGCAGGCCGTCGCACGACGGCGAACACCCAGAGGAGACACCCATGCGCGAGGGAAAAAGCGGCCGTCCCGTGGCCAGCGGTCCGCGTCCGCGCCCCCCGGCCGTCGGGGAGGCGTCACGGCAACCGGACAACGGCATCGTCATCCGACTGCAAAACGACCCGGACCCGGAGCGGCTGCGCCTGCTCGGCGACATGCTGGTCCGGTCCCTGGCCCTGGACACGGGGCCGATCATCATCCGGATACAGGGAAGCTGGCGGCCCTCGCCCGAGGCGGCGGGGCTTTTCAACAGCCTGGGCCGGCACATGGCCCGGGAAGGACGCAACAACACCATACGGCTGTGCGGCGACGGCCCGGCCCACGACGCCTTGATGCGGGCCTATCGTCAGGGGCTTGTCCGGCCGCGTCCGACGCGCAGGGGGTAACCGCCATGTTCTGGCTGCTTTTCGCCATTGCGGCCGTCGTGCTCCTGGCCCTGCTCGGCGGCGGTCGCTTCGCCTCCCGGGAGGACCAGCTGCCCCGCGATTTCGATTTCGACCACTACAAGACGCGGGAGCTCAACCGGCGCGGCCTGTTCGACAAAACGAAATGGCGCTGATCCCGGCCGGTCCGGCGCCGCTCAGGCCCGGGGGGCGACCCGGCCGGACAGGGCCGCCCGGGAGCGGACGCGGCCGGCGGCCACGGCCCGCACCGTGACCGCGCCGACAACGACCGCCCCGCCGAGCATGGCCCAGTCCCCGGGCAGTTCACCGTAAAAAAGCGCCACGAGCACGGGATTGCCGATCGGCTCCAGGGTCATGATGCAAATGGCCGTGAGCGCCCGAAGCCGCTTGATGCACCAGACGTAGAGCGCCAGCGACAGTCCCTGCTGCACAAGGCCCAGATAGCCAAGCCCCAGCCAGGCCGGACCGGAAAGCGGCAAGGCGGACACGAGAAACGGCAGCCCGATCGCCGCCGTCAGCAGATGCCCGGCAATGATGGCGGAAACCGGGGAGCCGTCCCGGCCGGCCCGCATGGCCAGCGTGAACACGGCGTAGGACAGGCCCGTGCCGATGGCCAGCAGATTGCCCCAAAAGCCCTGTGCCGACAGTCGGTCCAGAAAAAACAGGGCCATGCCGCCGACCACCGCGCCGACAAACAGCCAGTCCGCCGGCCGCGTGCGCTCGCCGAGCACCATGGGAGCGGCCAGGGCCACGTAGACCGGGGCGGTGTAGGCCAGCAGGATGGCGTTGGCCGCCGTGGTCAGCCGGGTGGCCACGACATTGGTGACCAGCAGCCCGGCATAGCCCAGGGCGGCCCAGACAAAGGGCGGCGACAACCGGAAATCGAGCCGGCCCCGGAACAGGACGGCCAGCAGGATGGCGGCCAGCAGGCTGCGCCCGCCGGTCAGCGCCAGGGGCGGCACCGGCGCGAGCTTGATGGCCAACCCGCCCGTGCTCCAGATCAGCGCCGTTGCCGCCAGCAACGCCGCCGCGCGCGCCTGTTCGGACATGACACAGCCCCCTGACGCCGCGACGGACCTTGCCGCCCGGCGGAAATCCGCGTAACAGGCCGGCATCCTGTATCAAAAACCGTTCGCCCACAAGACGGAAAGACCGGCATGTTCGAGGCTGAAATCAAATATCTGGCCGACGGCCCCGTCACGTTGCCCGGCCGCCTCCTGCCGGACGCGGTCTACCACGACCGCTACTACGACGCCCCGGATGCCTGTCTTGCCGGATCGGGCCAGGAGCTGCGCCTGCGGGAGACCGGGGGCCGCACGGTGCTGACCTACAAACGGCCGCCCTTCGATCCGGCCACGGCCTCCAAGGAGGAGCTGGAAACGGCGGTGGCCGACGGCCCGGCCATGGGCCGCATCCTCGAAGTCCTGGGCTTTGCGCCGCGACTGGCCTTCACCAAGCACTGCCGTCACGGCCGCGACCGGTTCCAGGGGCTTTCCCTTGACATCACCGTGGTCACCGTGGACTTCTCCCCCCACGTTTTCGTGGAAGTCGAACATCTGGCCCCGACCCGCGCCGCCGCCCTGGCCGCCCTGCCCGTCATCCGCGCCTACGCGGACGGGCTGGGCCTGACCCGGGAATGGGCGCAGGCCTACACCGACATGTTCCTGGCCGCCCGGGGCAAAGGAGCCTGACGCCATGCCGGAGCTTCCGGGCGAACTCGCCCCCTACCTCTCCCCCTCGACGGTGATCGACAGCGACCACCCGGCCGTGGCGGCCAAGGCCGCCTCCCTGGCCGCCGGCCAGACGTCGGACGTGGCCATAGCCCGGGCCGCCTTCACCTTCGTCCGGGACGCCATCCGGCACAGCGCCGATTTCCGGCAAAATCCCGTCACCTGCGCCGCCTCCGAGGTGCTGCGCCACGGCACGGGCTATTGCTACGCCAAGGCCCACCTGCTGGCCGCGCTGCTGCGGGCCTCGGGCATACCGGCCGGGCTGTGCTACCAGCGGCTGCTGGTCGATCCGGACGCGCCCCACACCCCCTTTTGCGTTCACGGACTCGTGGCCGTGCACCTGCGGGAGTTCGGCTGGTACCGGGCCGACCCGCGCGGCAACAAGCCGGGCGTGGACGCCCAGTTCACGCCGCCGAAGGAGCGGCTGGCCTTCCCGATCACAGCCCCGGGCGAGGCCGATCTGCCCGGCATCCACGCCGAACCGCTGCCCCGGGTCCTGGCCGCCCTGCGCGCCCACGCCACCTGGGATACCCTCTACGCCGACCTGCCCGACCTGCCGCCGGCCTGATCCCGACGCCAAGAAACATTTTTGTCGCGCTTCCTTCTTTTTTGAAGGTTGCGTGACTCGCGCTGTTCGGGGTCTCGCTTCCCACTCCCCCCTTTCGCCGCAGAACAATATTTTTTGAATTCAGGTTGTTGTCAAAAAAATGCCCCGTTTTCTCCACAGAAACGGTGTACTTTGCACGACAATTGCTTATGCTTTGCGATAGCCCGAATCGGAACCATCCTCCGACCCGGGCCAAATTCGAGCTAGGAGGTTGCCATGGAATCGGCACTGACGTTGCGAAAAACCGCCCCTCCCGAGTTGTCCGACGAATCGCTCGCCATCCACCATGTTTCCGTCCTGGAAGTGGAAATCGGTCACGGCGCCATGTCCACCATGCGAAGAGCGATGAAAGAAGTGGCCGCCCAGACCGGCGTCAGCTTCGACGACGTTATGCACAGCCTCAGTGGGCATATGTACTGGGTTGAATCCACCGGTATGCTGCTGTGCGTCATCCCCCTGCCCGAAAACGACCTCTACCTGGAGATCCCGGAAGATTTCTGGCGGATTCGCGAGCTCTCGCAAGCGACCCACTAGGGTCCGTTCACAGGAAGATGCCTCCGGCGGGGGGGGGGGGGGGGGGGGGGGGGGGGGGGGGGGGGGGCGGCGGCGGGCGGGGCAG
>JAFABC010000365.1 GCA_023426275.1 Pseudomonadota bacterium
GACGCGCCCCGCCCAGGGCACCGGGCAGGATGGCGGCAACAACGGAGGGGAAGCCGGCCATGCCCCGGGCCCAGCCGGCAGTTGCGACCAGGGTCGGACGGGACAGCCGGCAGGCCGCGCCCGCGCCCGAACGGCCCCGGCAGGTCAGCCAGCCGGCCCCGGGCGCAAACGCCCCCCGACCGCCGAGGCTCCCCTCCGCCGCCAGGGAGAACGCCGGCAGGGTGACCGCATCGGCCCGCGCCCGGGCAAAAAACACGGCCGCCTCCTGGCGCACGGCAAAAAAAGCACTCGACGTCAGGGCGTAATCGACCTGGGCGTAAAACGCCGCCTCGCCGAGCACCGGCAATCCGGCCACCGGTCCCTGGTCCGGGCCAAAGGTCCAGTCCAACGCCACCCAGCAGCCGTCCGCATGCCGGCGGTAGCCCACCCAGGCATGGCCGGCCCGGTCGAGGCCCACCCGGCCAAAGGCCGTGACCAGCCGATCCGGCGGGAGGTCGGCGGCCAGCAGCAGGGCATGCAGCAGGATGGCCCCGTCCTCGCAGTCGCCGTTGCCGCGAAAATAGGTTCCCAGGGCGCAGGTCCAGACGTCCTCGCCGTCATCTTCGGCGACGTAGGTCAGCCGCCCGGCAACGCCCGCCAGCAGCGCCGCGGCCACGGCGTCATCGTCGCCGGCCTGACCGGCCATCCCGGCGGCAATTGCGGCCAGGTCAGGATCGCCCCGCCCCAGCAGGGCCACCACGGCGGCGACCGTCGCACCGGTGGTCACGGGACTATCCAGGCCGCAGGCAAAGGCCCGGGCCAACGCCGGCGGCAGGGTCAAGGCCCCCCGGGCCATAAGCGTCTGGTCAAAACCGGCCGTCACCACGGGCAGCGGCCAGTCGGCCTCCCCCAGCGCCCCGGCGCGAATCTGGCTGTAAAGCGGCGTCAGGGTCAGGGAAACGAGCAGCGCCGGGGACGCCCCGCCATCGCCGTCCAGGGCCGGCAGCGCGGCATCGCCCCAGGCCGGATGCCAGGCATCGGCGGCGGCCATGGCCCACGGCAACGGCAGCGGACAACGGCCCAGCGGCCGCCAGTCCCCCGTTCCCGTCACGCCCGGAAACGGCAGCGGCAGGCCGGGGGTGGTCGTGGTCACGCCGCAAGTCCCGGAAGCGGTCGCGTCCAGGACAAGCACCGCCAGCCCTTCCCCGGCAATGTCCTCCTCCTCCAGGGCGTCCATGGCGAGGATGTAGTCTTCAAGTGCGGGCATGGAGCCTCCTCACGCGGCCGTCCGCCGCCACGCACACGCAGCCCATCCCGGCAAAGGGACTGGCCCGGCGCGCGGCGCGGGCCAGGGCGTCCTGCGCCTTGGCAACGCTCCGGGCGGCCGCGCCAAGCCCCGGCGTCACCAGGGGCCGCACTGATCCATTCAGCAACTCGTTTGACACCTCGTGCGCCGTGCTCATCTGTGCCTCCGGTTGTCGCAACAGTGTCGGGGAAGATCGGTTGTCCATCTACGCCCTGCCGTAAAAGATGAGTTCCGACAGGCTGTAGGTGCCGTAGACGTCCGGCTTGAAGGCCGAAATCACCATGCGGTAGGCCAGAAAATAGTGCGGATCGGCAATATCCAGGCGGTCGGAGAGAAACACGCCATCATCCCACCAGGAGGAATCCTCGTCGGCAAAGGGGCTCTCGAAGGTGATGCGCATCCCCACGAAGTCCGTCATGGCGACCAGCGGCGTCCAGACGGTTTCGTCGTTGGAGCCTTCCAGAACAAAGCTGGTGGGATGGCCGCAGGGCGCGGCGTTCATGGGGCATTCGTAGGAACCGGAGACGCCCGTGACGAACTGGAAGCCCGTGACAAGGACCGGCGTCTGAAAACGCACGCCCACATATTCCGGCACGGCATCCCGGGGATCGGGCGCCCAGCAGCCGTTGTAGAGGTCGGAATCGCCGATCATGAAGTCGCGCGCGACCCAGGGCTCCTCCACGGCCGAGGAGGAATAAAACACCTCGCCGTCGGCCATGATGATCCCATCGGCATCGGCGGGCACGTGGCCGAAAACGTCATCGAAACCTCGGCGCAACAGCACATCCCGGTAGAATTCCGGATTGCCCGGATCAGGCGTCACAGCGGTCAGACCCGCGTCAGTCAGGTGATAAACGGCCAGGGATTGCATCGAACGGCCCTCCTCGACTCGATCTCGATCAGTGAAGATGCCTCCGGCGGCCGGGGGGCATGATGCCCCCCGGACCCCCTCGAAAGGGGGATTTTTCCGCGGCGCGAAGCGACGCTGGTCATGCCTCCTTCCCTTTTCGGGAGAGTCCGGGAGGGGCAGTGCCCCTCCCGGCCGCCGGAGGCATCTTTCTCTTTTATTCTCTAGAGCTGGATGGCGGCGATGCCGCCAAGTTGCAGCCGTCCCTTGAGGATGAGCCCGCCGGTCGGCATGTCGCCCACAAACCAGCGCACGGCGATGCGGTCGCCCTCATCGGCGTCCTGGACGACCACCTTGGCCGTCAAAGCCTCGATGTCCGCAAAGGAGGCATCGGCGGCAAGCAGGGTGTCCCAGACGTCCATGGTCTCGAAGGAGCGGCAGATCCCCGCCGCCTCGATGCGTACGCCCTTGATGACGGCCAGGGCGTAGCAGGCGGCGTCCGCCGTGGGCAGGTAGAACTGGCCGTAGCCGTAGTGGGCGACCTTGAGGTCGAAGACATCATCGTCGCCGGTATCGGCATAGATGACTTCCAGGGCCGGCAGGGCCGCGCCCGGGGTCAGGGTGCCGGCCAGGACGCCGCTTTTGGGCGTCTGGCGCAGGTTCACGCGGCTGCCCAGGGAGTACGGCGTGGCCCGGGCCTCGGAAAAGGCCTGGCCGCAGGTGACCCGGATGCGGGCCGGAAAACCCTCGAAACGGCAGTGCATGGAAAGCGGATACGTATCGGCCATGGCCTTCTCCGGTTGGGATGCAAAAGCGCCTCCGGCAGCCGGGGGCATGACGCCCCCGGTCCCTTTCCCCCTTTCGGGAGGGTCCGGGAGGGGCAGTGCCCCTCCCGGCCGCCGGAGGCATTCTCTTCCTCTTCCTAGGACGCGGG
>JAFABC010000155.1 GCA_023426275.1 Pseudomonadota bacterium
AAGCAGGGCGTCCCGCGAGAGATCGTCGTTCATGCGCGTCCTGTCGCATGGCAGGTGAAGCAAGTGGCTGGAAAAAGACGTTGATCACGCCGCCGAACGTCTGGCGTGACTATGGCATCGCGCCGGCGTTCTGGCAAGCGAACAGGGGGCTCAAACGGCTTCCCGCAGGTACTGATAGAGCGTCTGGCGGCTGATGCCGAATTCCCGAGCCAGGGCGGCCTTGGTTTCGCCGCCGGCGGCGCGCTGGCGAAGGTTCGCGGCCCGCTCGGGCGATAGGGCCTTTTTACGGCCCCGGTAGACGCCGCGTCCCTTGGCCAGCGCGATGCCCTCGCGCTGACGTTCGCGCACGACGGCCCGCTCGAACTCGGCAAACGCGCCCATCACCGACAACAGCAGCGTGGCCATGGGCGAATCATCTCCGGTAAAACTGAGGTTTTCCTGGTAAAACTCCACCCGCACCCCACGTCCGGTCAGTGTCTGGACCAGCCGACGCAGGTCATCGAGATTGCGAGCCAGCCGGTCCATGCTATGCACTACCACGGTGTCGCCCTGGCGGGCGAAATCGAGCAGAGCAGCTAATTGCGGCCGTTCGGTATCCCGGCCCGAAGCCGTGTCGGCAAACACCCGGTCGAACGCCGCCCCTTCGAGCTGTCGGGCCGGATTCTGGTCCAGGCTGCTTACGCGCGTATAGCCGAGCCGTTGTCCCCGCATGGTATGCTCCTTCATGGTCTGTCAGAAAAGGCTCTGTTTTCTAGCCTGACAAACGTCAAGAAATTTGAAAACTGACCCTATTTTTACGAAAATACGGCCGTCGGGTCCAGTCATGTTGCGGTACACTTTAATTAGGCACAATATTTCTTCAGACCTAACTTTATACAGCTCCATCACAAAAGAGGACTACGCCTTAGCATACAAAAAATTTCGTTTTGTGAGCCGTACCATCCAGTCATCAGAAAATAAAAATTGAATTAAGGCCAGGCAGGCCCGTGACTGCGCTCAAACGGGCCATCGCCGCCGGCCAAGTGCCCGCGTCCGCCAGACTATGGCCGGTCAGCCGTAGCGACACCACCGTCTCTCCGCCTTGGGGCGGCAGGGCCAGCACGGCATCGTTGCCATAGGCGTACAGCAGCAATCCTCCCTCTCGCCAAATGGCCAGACAGTGTCCGGCCAGGATCAGCCGGCCCAGGTCCGCGCCGGTATAGACGGCCCGTTCCCGCCCGGTGACTGGGTCGGTCAGGGTCAGGCCTTCGATGAAAAACAGCCCAGGCGAGCGGGAAATGGCCAGGCGCAGCGGGCCGTCTGGCAGGCGAGCCCGCACCGTGGCCGGGACGTTGGGCGCGAAATTGCACGTCACGCGTACGGGCGGGAGGTACGGCCCCCGGTCGGTCATGGCGTCGAGCCAGAACCAGCGGTTGGCCGCCGCCCCGACCAGGGTGGGCCACAACAGTGGATCGAAGTCGGCCAGGGCGGTCAGAAGCGCGCCGTCGTCAAACCAAGCGCTGGCCGTCAGGGGATCGGTCCGGCTGGCCAGATGGGTTAGCAGATCCAGGCTCAGGGCCGCGGATAGGGACAGGGCGGTCACCCCTGGGGCCACGGCTGCCTTGATGGTCTGCTTGACCTGCAGCCCCTCTAGCACTTCCACTCCCCGGGTGAGCATGGCCTGTCGCCGGCTGGCGTCGTGGCGGCGATAGCGGTTGCGGGAGGCGGTGGCAAAGGCGAGGCGCCAGCCGGCCAGCAGCAAGGCGGCATAGGCCGCCCAGTCGCCACACAGGGAAAAACCGATCGTGGCTGCCAGAGCCGGGCGCAGGGCATCGGCTCGAAACAAGCAGGCGCTGGCGTTGGGGATGGTGTTGCGGAAAAAAAGGGCCTCGCGACACTCCTGCCGGCCGTCGGCTACGTAGTCGGTCAGCCAGCGGTCGGGGTCGAGCATGTCGGTGTGGTGGCGCAGGTTATCCCAGCGGCAGCCGGCCGCGTCGACCTCCACGGACTGGCAATAGGCTAAGCCCAGCCCGTCGTGGCGGGCGAAGCGTTGCAGCAGCAGGGCCAGGAAATCCGGTTCGCAGGCGTCGTCAGATTCGGCGATCCAGACAAAGGGCGCGCGGGCCTGCTCCAGGGCCAGCCGCCAGGCGGCAAAGGGATTGCCCGTGGGTGCTGGACTGCGCAGGAAGCGAAAACGCGGATCGTCGAGGCAGGACCGCGCCGTTTCATAGCTCTGGTCGGTGGAGCCGTCGTCAAGAAAGATCACCTCGAATCGGGGCATGGTCTGGGCGGCGATGGATTCCAGGCGCTCTCGCACAAAGGGGGCATGGTTGTGGCAGGGCACCAAGACGGAGACCAGCGGCACGTCCTGGCGGCTCATGCCGTGACTCCCGCCCGGGGCAGCGGGTCCAGGCGCAGTCGCAGCAGTCGCAGGCCCAGCCGCCGCGTGTCGTCGGACAGCTTGTGCGCGGCCGGGGAACTGGCCCCGTCGATAGTCAGCACCACTTCGGCTCGATCCGTCCCGTCCGGTGTCGTCACGGCCAGTTCCACCCAGCGAGCCACGGCCGGCCCGGTCCAGCAGACCCGGCCGGCCGGCCGGTCGTTGACCGTGACGGCCACTGTTACTTCGCCGGTGTCGTCTGCGCCGAGAAAGGCCGTGGCCTCGAAGGCCAGCACGAAGCCCGCCCGCAAGGATGGCGGCAGGGCCAGGACCAGCCTGGCCCGGTCGCCAACGGTCCAGCGGCCGGTGTCCTCGCCCTCGCTCCAACCTTCCTTGAGATACTCTAGGCAGCAGGTGTCGCGTCCCCAGGCAATGTCGCGCCCAACAGGCGCCAGATGGGCCGGCGGAGCGGCGGCCAGGGTGTCCCAGTCGGGGCCGGGACCGGCCACGGCCGGTTCCAGGGAGCGCAGCAAGGCCGCATAGGCTGTAAGCATGGACCTGGCCGTGAAGAAGGTTTGGGCGCGCTCCCGACCGGCCTGGCCCAGGGCGTGGCACAAGGTGGCATCGGCGGCCAGGGCGGCCACGCTCCAGGCCAGGGCGGCGGTTGCGGCCACGGCGTCGCGCCCGGGATCGGGCAGCAGGATGCCGGTTCCTCCCAGCAGTTCGGGGATGCCGCTGACGTTGCTGGCCACCACGGGCAGTCCCTGCCCCATGGCCTCGATCAGGCACAGCGGCATGCCTTCGGATTCCGACGGCAACAAGAACGCGTCGGCCGCGCCCATCCAGTCGCGGACGTCGGCGCGTTCGCCAAGCACCGCCACCCGCGCCTCCAGCCCGGCCACGGCCCGACGCACCTGCTCCTCGCCGTCGTCCAATGACTGGCCGATCCAGACGAACACCGGCCGCCGGGGCAACGGGGCGTCCCACACGGCCCGCGCGGCCGCAATAAGGTGGCGATAACCTTTGCGGGGCTCGTAGCGGGCCACGGTCAAAAACAGCGCGTCGTCCGGGCCAAGGCCCAGTTCACGGCGCCGGGCCGCACATCGGTCCGGTTCTGGCGGGGCAAACCAAGCTTCCGGCCGGCCGTTGTAGATGACGCCCGAACGCCCGGCCGGCACTCCGTAATCCTGACGCAGCAGGGCTAGGTTTTCCGAGGACACGGACACCACGGCCAGAGCAGCTCCAAGGGTCCGGGTCACAGCCGCCCGTACCGGCGGATCTAGCGCGGCGGCCTGATTCGGGGCGGCGTAATTGACCACGGCCACGTAGGGCAACCCCCAATCGAGGCAGACGGCCTTGGCCGCGAGGTTGGCGTCCGGCGCGGAATCGCAGAAAAGAACCAGCTGCGGCCGAAAGGTCAATAAGGCGGCGTCGGGCTCGTTACGGCTCGTCAGGGTTTTAGTGCGCAGCCGCTGGGTGTCGTAATCCAGCGGCACGAAGGCGATGTCCTCCCGACCGCTGCGGAGGTCGGCGGCTGCGGCCAGACCGATCGTCCGACCGTCTCCGGCCAGCCCGACGGCCAACAGCCCCGCGTTGACGGCCGTGCCGCCATAGCCGGGATCGTCACAATAAAGAAGGATGCGCATGAACACTCCTGAAAGCCCGGTATCTGGCGCGCCCGTCGTCCAGGCGCACATCTGCATGCCATGTCCCCGGCAAGTCCACCAGGGGATGGCGGGGGGCGCCCCTTTCTTTCTGTGGAAATTTCCTTACAAGGAAAGAGGCGTGCGGCTCCGGCTGGCCGGCGTCGCAACTTTCACCTCCAGGAGGCCCGCCGGTGGAGCATGGCAACATCGCCGCCCGCATGGATCTGCTGAGCGAATGCGTCAATATCGGACTTGGCCGGGCGGCCGAGGCCTTAAACCGCATGTGCGCCACCCACGTGACGCTGTCGGCTCCGGAAATCCGCTGCATCACCCGCGACGCCCTGACCGAGGTCACCGCCGACCGCTGCCCGGCCCAGTGCGAAGGCGTGTTTTTGCCCTTCACCGGAGCGATGAGCGGCATGACCGCCCTGGCCTTCGGCCACGAGGACGCCGCCGCCTTGGTCACCGGCCTGACCGAGGCCATGGGCATCACCGACGTTTCCGAGGCCATGCGCGTGGACACCCTGCGCGAGGTCGGCAACGTGGTGCTGGTCGGCGTGCTCGGGGCCATGGGCACCATGCTCGGCCTGCACGTGGACTACAAGCCCCTGTCCACGGCCGGGGATCTGGCTCCGCTGCTGGCCGTGGCCGACGCGCTCAGTTCCATGACGCTCTACGTGCGGGCCAAGTTCACCCTGGCCCGGTATCAGGCCCGGGGCGACATCCTGGTCGTCCTGTCCCAGGAAGGGTTCCAGGCGCTCTCCGAGGCCCTGGACGCCAAAATCGACGCCCTGCGGAGGTAGCGTGCCGGGCTCCCGCGTTGTCCTGATTTCCCCCTATCCCGACATCACCGCCTTTGGCGTGCGTTCCCTGTCGGCCTGGCTGCGGGCCGCCGGGGTGGACACCCGGCTGATTTTTCTGCCCGATCCCCTGGGCGACGCCCTGACCGACCAGCCCGAGCGCTACCCCGTCGCCGTGCTCGACGCCGTGGCCGCCCTGTGCGAAGGCGCCCTGCTGATCGGCGTGTCGCTGATGACCAACTACACCGACAACGCGGTTCAAATCACCCGGGCGCTGCGCGCGCGCGTGGGCGCGCCGGTCCTGTGGGGCGGCGTCCACCCGACCATCCGGCCGGCCGAATGCCTGGAAACGGCCGACATGGTCTGCGTGGGCGACGGCGAGGAAGCCCTGCTCGACATGGCCCGCGCCCTGGCCGCCGGCCGGCCGGTCACCGACATCCCCAACATCTGGGCCCGACGGCCCGACGGCAGTCTGGCCGAAAATCCGGTGCGGCCGCTGGCCGCCGACCTGGACGCCTTTCCCGCCCCGGACTGGTCCCACCGCGACCATTACATCTGGGACGCCGCGGCCGGGGCCGTGGTGCCGCTCACCCCGGCCGTGACGGAACGCTTCCTGGCCGGGGGCACGGTGTCGCGCCTGCTTGGCCGGGTGGGTTATCAGACCATGACCGGGCGCGGCTGCCCGCACCGCTGCGCCTACTGCGTCAACGACGCCGTCAAAAGTCTCTACGGGGCCAAGGGCTATCTGCGCTGGCGCAGCGTCGAAGGCGTCATGGCCGAACTGGAGGCCGTGCGCCGCGACATGCCCTTTGTCGGCTACATCTGGATTTCCGACGACGCCTTTTTCGCCCGGCCCCTGGACAACATCCGGGAGTTCTGCCGGGCCTACAAGGACCGCATCGGCCTGCCCTTCACCTGCCTGGGCAGCCCGGCCACCATCAGCCGCGAGAAAATGGACGCCCTGGTCGAGGCCGGCATGGTCTATCTGCAAATGGGCGTGCAGACCGGCTCGCCGCGCATCCAGGCGCTGTTCAATCGACAGGCCATGGGCAACGACAAGATGCTCGCCGCCATGGCCGTCATCAACACCTACAAGGACCGGATGCTGCCCCCCAGCTACGATTTCATCCTGGACACGCCTTACGAAACCATGGCCGACCGCCTGGATTCGGTGCGTTTTATCGCCAGGATCCCCAAGCCCTTCCGACTTCAGCCCTTCTCCCTGGTGCTCTACCCCGGCACCAAACTGGCGGCTATGGCCGCCGCCGACGGGTTGCTCACGGACGAACGGCGCGATGTATATACAAAAAGCTATACAATGCGCCGGCCTGACTATATCAATTTCCTTATCGTGGCGGCCAAGGGCGGCCGGTTCCCCTCGCGGCTGCTGGCCCTGTGCGCCAGCGATCCCGTGGCCCGGGTGCTGGCCTCCCGGCCGTTCGCCCCGCTGTGGCGGCTGGCTTTTGCCGTGGCCGGCCCGCTCAAGCGCCGGGTCAGAGGGCTGCTCGCCCGCCTGCGGGGGCGGCCGGCATGAACATCCTGCTCGTGCAATCCTGGCTCGGCGGCGACGGTCCGCCGGTCTATCCCATCGGCCTGGCCTGCCTGCGCGCCGCCCTGCCCGACCATAAGGTGACCTGCTTCGACCCCAATGTCTGGCCCGATCCCCTGGAAGGGCTGACCGGCCGGCTGCGCGAGGTCAGTCCCGACGTGGTCGGCGTGTCCCTGCGCAACATCGATTCCACCAACACGCGCCTTTTCACCTCCTACCTGCCGCCCTTCGCCCGGCTGCTCGAAGTGGTGCGCGAGGATTTTTCCGGCCCCCTGGTGGTCGGCGGTTCCGGCTTTTCCATGTTCGCCCAGGCCCTCATGGAACGCTTCCCGGCCATCGATTACGGCGTCTACCTGGAGGGCGAACGCACCTTCGCCGGCCTCATGGCCGCCCTGGCCGCCCCGGACGGCGACCCGGCCGCCGTGCCCGGCATCTACCTGCGCGGTCCCAAAAAGGACGTCCGTTTTTCCGGCGCGCCCGCCAAACTCGATTTCGCCGCCCTGCCATCCCCGGACTTCACCGCCCTGCCCCTGTCCCCCTACACCGCCATTCCCTGGGGCGTGGGCGTGGAAACCAAGCGAGGCTGCGCCTTTTCCTGCCTGTACTGCCCCTACGGCTTCCTAAACGGCCGCAACTACCGGCTCAAGCCGCCCGAACGCGTGGCCGAGGAACTGGCCACCCTGCAAGGCCGGGGGCTCACCCGCTTCACCTTCCTCGATTCGGTCTTCAACGCCCCGGCCGACCACGCCGCCGCCGTCATGGAAGCCATGGTGGGCCGGGAAATCACCATGAGCTGGTCGGCCTGGTTCACCGAACGGGGGCTGACCCGCGATTTCCTGGAACTCGCCCACCGCGCCGGTTGCGATACCGTCATCTTCTCGCCCGACGCCTACGGCGCCGCGCCGCTCCAGGCCCTGTCCAAGGCCGTGACCGTGGCCGAAATCGACGCCGGCTACCGCCTCGTGCGCGACATGGGCTGCTTCGACGTGTCCTACAATTTCTTCAAGAACCCGCCCGGCCAGACCCTGGCCACCGCCTGGGCCATGCTGCGCTTCATCCTGCGCGCCCGCCGGCAGATGGGACACCGGGCCCACTTCGAACTGAGCACCCTGCGCGTGGAGCCGCATACCCCCCTGGCCCGGCTGGCCATCGAGGAAGGCCGCCTGCCGCCCGACGACGACCTGCTCATGCCCGTGCGCTACACCAATGAAAAAACGTCCTATATCGAAAAGTTCTTCGACCTGCTCCTGGCCCTGCGCGGTCGCTGAGGCGGGGGGAGGAGAAGAAAAAGAATGCCTCCGGCGGCCGGGAGGGGGTCACCCCCTCCCGGACCCTCCCGAAAGGGGGTGGTGTCC
>JAFABC010000210.1 GCA_023426275.1 Pseudomonadota bacterium
CCTCCCACTCGCCCGTGCGCTTCGCCCGGGCGCAGGCCTCGCCCCAGGCCGGCGGAACCGCCCCCTGGCCGGCCACGGCCACGGCGCGCGCATCCGCCGCGGCCAGGGATATGCCCTGGGCGGCGGCCATGCCGGCAACGCCCCTGGCCAGCACGGCATTGCAGGGGTCCAGGTCAAAGGCGAACTGGGTCAGCGCCAGGCCCAGGCCGGCCAGAAACGGGCCGGCCTCCTTGGCCTCTTTGGCCGCGCCGGCGGCACGCAGGGCGGCCAGCCCGGTCCGGGCGGCCTGCTTGCCCCCGATGACGCCGATGGCCAGCAGGTCGGGGAGCAAGCCCGGCAGGCGGTCGCAAACAGGCGGCAAAAAAAACTCAAACGGCCCCATGGCGCGCCTCCTCCCCGGCCACGATCTCGGTGGATGCCGCCTGCCAGTCCCGGATGCGCCGACGGTAGTCCGGGCCGAGGCGCGCCGTCAGGTAACCGGCCTCGGCCCGGGCGGCGGCGTCCAGAAAGCCCGGCAAGGCTCGGGCGCTGGCGTGGTGTCGGTGGCGCACGGTCAGCTGGTGATCCACGACGAGCTTCCAGCCGGCCGCGCAGACCCGGGCCGCCAGCCAGATATCCACGCCGTAGCCGTAGGGATTGTCGGCAATGTCCAGCCCGCCCACGGCGTCCAGGCAGTCCAGGGAAACGAGCGGAGCCACGCCGTCCATCACCCGCACCAGCCGGCAGTCGCCCCCGGGACGGGCCACCATTTGCGGATGGTAGGGGCTGGCGGCAAAGGCCGGCGAATAGAGGCCGATATGGCCCAGGCTTGCCTCCAGCCTGACCAGACGGCCGACCGCCCTGGCCAGATGGGGCGGGCGCGAGGTGAACAGGATGTCGTTGTTGCAAAACCACAAGTGGGTCCGGCCCATATCCCGGGCGGCTGCGGCGGCGTAGGCGAACGCCCCGGCCCAGTAGCGGTTTTCCGGCAGGCGTGCCCAGGCGGCGGCGTAGGGTTCGGGCGCGGCATTGTCGAGCACCAGCACCGGCACGTCGGCCGTCTCCCCTTCGCGCCGCACCTGCTCGTGGAGGCGGCTTGTCAGCCGGGGATCGCCATAGTGCAGGATGACCACGACGGGACGGACGGCGGACTGACTCAAAGAATTTCCCTGAGGTGGTCGAGATTGTCCTTTTTCCCGACGAGAATCATGGTGTCGCCGGGCTCCAGCACGGCCTGGGGCTGGGGGTTGAAGATCATGTCCCCGCAGGCCTTCTTGATGGCGATGACGATGAGGTTGAACCGGGGCCGGATGCGGGCCTCGATGAGGTTCTGGTTGCGGATCTCGGCATGCTCCGTGACCTGCAACTCCTCCATCTGCAAGTCGATGGGGCCGCTGCGGCCGGCCAGTTCCAGAAAGTTGGTCACCGTGGGGCGCAGCACCGACTGGGCCATGCGCACGCCGCCGTAGAGATGCGGCACGAGCACCTGTTCGGCCCCGGCCCGTTGCAGGCGCTGGATATGGCCCTGGGCGTCGGCCCGGGCCACGATGCGCAGGCCCGGGTTCAGCTGGCGGGCCGTCAGCGTCACATAGACGTTGGCCGACTCCTGGGTCAGGGCGGCGACCAGGGTTTTGGCCCGCATGAGCCCGGCCGCGAGCAGCGTTTCATCGGCCGTGGCGTCGCCCTGGACATAGGGGATGCCCTGCTCTTCCAGCAGCTGCACGACGTCGGGGCTGCTCTCGACGACCACGGTGGCCACGTTCTCGGCCAGGATCTCCCGGGCCACGATGGAGCCGATCCGGCCGTAGCCGCAGACAATGACGTGGTCGGACAGGCCGTCGATGATCTTTTGCATGCGCCGTCTCCCGAGAAACTGTTGCAACCGGCCTTCCACCAGCACCTGGGTGAAGGAGCCGACCAGATAGGCGAACGCGCCCACGCCCGAAACGATGAGCAGCATGGTCAGGATGCGGCCGTTTCGGGTCAGGGGATAGACTTCCTGGAAGCCCACGGTGGAAAGCGTGATGATGACCTGATAGAGGCTGTCGAAAAAACTCCAGCCTTCCACCCGCATGTAGCCGACGATGCCCAGGCAGAACACGAGGGCCAGGGCGACGCAGCCGCCAAACAACGGTCCCCAGGCGCCCAGCCGGTAGCGCAGCCGCGCGGCCCGGCTTTGCATGTGCAGCAGGCGGCGCGGCATGTCAGCCCATCTCCAGCACCCGGGCCCGCAGGGCGGCCACCCGGTCGCGCAGTTCCGCCGCCTTTTCGAACTCCAGGGCCTTGGCCGCCTCGCGCATTTCCCGCTCCAGGGCTTTGATCTTTTTTTCCATGGCCTTCTTGGACATGCCGCCATAGGCGGCGGCGTCCTCGCGCACGCCCGCCCCGGCGCCCGACCGGGCCTGGGACGCGCCGGCCGCGGCCTCGGCTCCCTGGCCGTACAGGCTGTCCAGCACACTGTCCATGCTCTTGTGGATGGTGCGCGGCACGATGCCGGCTTCACGGTTGAAGGCCTCCTGCTTTTCCCGGCGACGGGCCGTTTCCTCCATGGCCGTGCGCATGGAACCGGTGACCACGTCGGCGTACAGGATGACCCGGCCACCGGCGTTGCGGGCGGCGCGGCCGAAGGTCTGGATCAGGGAACGGGCCGAGCGCAGGAATCCTTCCTTGTCCGCGTCCAGGATGGCCACCAGCGAGACTTCCGGGATGTCGAGGCCCTCGCGCAGCAGGTTGATGCCGACCAGTACGTCGAATTCGCCCTGGCGCAGGGCCTTGATGATGGCCACCCGTTCGAGGGTGTCGATATCCGAGTGCAGGTAGCGGGCGCGCACGCCCATGGAGTTGAAGTATTGGTTGAGCTCTTCGGACATGCGCTTGGTCAGCGTGGTGACGAGCACCCGTTCCCCGGCGGCGGCCCGGGCCCGGCATTCGGCCATGAGGTCGTCCACCTGTCCCTTGGTCGGGCGCACTTCCACCTCGGGATCGAGCAGCCCGGTGGGCCGGATGATCTGCTCCACCACCACGCCCTCGGCCCGGTTCACCTCCCAGTCCCCGGGCGTGGCCGAGACGAACACGGCCTGCCCGATGCGGCCGAGGAACTCCTCGAAATTGAGCGGCCGGTTGTCCAGGGCCGAAGGCAGGCGGAAGCCGTAATCGACCAGGGTCTGCTTGCGCGACCGGTCCCCGGCGTACATGCCGCCGATCTGCGGCACGGTGATGTGGGACTCGTCCACGAACAGGATGAAATCCTCGGGGAAGTAGTCGAGCAGCGTATAGGGCGGCTCGCCGGCCTTGCGGCCGTCGAGATGGCGCGAATAGTTCTCGATGCCGTTGCAGTAGCCGAGCTCCTCGATCATCTCCAGGTCCTGCATGGTGCGCATTTCCAGGCGCTGGGCGGCCAGCAGGTCGCCGGCCTTCTTAAGCTCGGTCAGGCGCAGACGCAGTTCCTCGCGGATGTCGGTCACGGCCCGGTTGAGGTTGTCGCGGTCGGAAACGTAGTGGCTGGCCGGAAAGATGATGGCCTTTTCCATGGACCCGAGCACTTCGCCGGTGAGCGGATCGGTTTCCAGGATGGCTTCGAGCTCGTCGTCGAAGAATTCCAGGCGCAGGGCCTGTTCGCGGCTGTAGGCCGGAATGAGCTCGATGACGTCGCCGCGCACGCGGAACACGCCCCGGTGGAAATC
This sequence comes from Pseudomonadota bacterium, assembly GCA_023426275.1. Taxonomy (GTDB): domain Bacteria; phylum Desulfobacterota; class Desulfovibrionia; order Desulfovibrionales; family Desulfovibrionaceae; genus Solidesulfovibrio. The sequence goes on from JAFABC010000210.1 coordinate 3,663, forward strand.
GTAGTCGTTGCGCTCGTACTGGATCTCCACCAGCCGGGCCAGCACCGCTTCCATGCCGATTTTTTCGCCCACCGTCAGCGAGAGCACCATGCGTTCGTAGTAATCGCGCGACCCCAGGCCGTAGATGCAGGACACCGAGGCCACGATGAGCACGTCCCGACGCGTGAGCAACGAGTGGGTGGCGGCATGGCGCAGCTTGTCGATGTCGTCGTTGATGGAAGCGTCTTTCTCGATGTAGGTGTCCGTGTGCGGCAGATAGGCTTCCGGTTGGTAGTAATCGTAATAACTGACGAAATACTCCACGGCATTGTGGGGGAACAGCCCCTTGAACTCGCTGTAGAGCTGGGCGGCCAGGGTCTTGTTCGGGGCCATGACCAGGGCCGGCCGGTTGAGCCGGGACACGACCTGGGCCATGGTGAAGGTCTTGCCCGTGCCCGTGGCCCCGAGCAGCACCTGGTTGGGCACGCCCTGGGACAAATTGACGGCCAGTTCGTCGATGGCCCGGGGCTGATCGCCCTGCGGCGTATATTCGGATTCCAGCTGGAAAATCATGCTCATTTCCTGTACATCCCTCCGCAACGCAACGAAAGCGAAAACCCCGAGGCGTCCGGGCCGGTCGCGCCGCCGCGCCGCCGCACCGCAGCCGAGGAGCATTGCCACAGGCAAGGAGACGCCCATGGAAATCGATGTCGTTCCGGCGGATTTCAAGCTTCCCGTGGACCGGGCCTGGACCGTGTCCATGGTGATCAACACCTTCAAGGGCCGCAAGGACGTCACTGTCCATTTGTTCCGGCCCCAATGGGACCCGGCCGAAGAGAAGCTGTATGACTGGGACGCCCTCACGGGCGATCCGGTGGAGCCGGACCTGCCGGTCAGCTATGCCAGCTGCCGCCGCATTCTGCTCGAATCGTTCACCGAACCCGAACGCGACGCGCTCGTGGAGTACCTCAAGACCCGGTACAAGGACAAGTTGTCCGAAATCCACGCCTGCGCCCTCAATTTTCCCATCCCCCTGGGCCTGACCGCCCTGTCCGAGCTCACCGAAAGCAAGGACATCGGGTTCATTCACTTCGACAAGATCCCCAACTACACCCTGTCCTTTCCGGCGCGGGGTTTCTTCGACCTCAGCCAGCACAAGCCGATCATCGACGGCATCGACTAGCAAAAAAAGATGCCTCCGGCGGCCGGGAGGGGCAGGCGCCCCTCCCGGACCCTCCGCAAGGGGGAGAGAATCCGCGAACCGGCTTACTGGAGTCCGTTGGAGCCTTCATGCAAAGCATTTGTATCTTTTGCGGGTCCTCGCCCGGCTTCGATCCGGCCTATGTCGACGCGGCCACGACCCTGGGCCGGCTGCTGGCCGAGGAGCATCTGACGCTGGTCTACGGCGGGGCCTGCGTGGGCCTTATGGGCGCGGTGGCCGATGCCGCGCTGGCTGCCGGCGGCAAGGTCGTCGGCGTGCTGCCGGATTTCCTCCAGCGCAAGGAACTGGCCCACCCGAGGCTGACGGAACTGCATGTGGTGGCGTCCATGCACGAGCGCAAGGCGCGCATGGCCGAGCTGGCCGACGGGTTCATCGCCCTGCCCGGCGGCATGGGCACGCTGGAGGAGTTCTGCGAGATCGTCACCTGGGCCCAGCTCGGGCTGCACCAGAAGCCCTGCGGCCTGCTCAACGCCCACAGCTATTACGATCCGCTCCTGGAATTCGTCTCCCGCATGGCCGAAGAAGGCTTCATCCGGGAGCAGCACACGGGGCTGGTCCTGTCCGCGGAAACGCCCGAGGCGTTGCTCGAGGCCATGCGGGCCTTCAAGCCGCTGATCCTGCCCAAGTGGGTCGATAAAAAAGCCAAAGCCTGATCCCGCCCGCCCGGGCTCCCGGGCGGCGCGGCCCCCTCCGTTCCCGGATCGCTGGTTCCCCCGCGCGCCCCAGCGGCGTCCCGCAGCACATTGACATTTCCGGGCAACCCGGCACAGAAACGGGACCGTTCCAACACATCGCAGCAAACGAGGAAACACAGCATGGGAAACGACCGCCCGCGCCAGTCCCCAAGCCGGCCGCGTTCCACGCGCCAGGGGTTTGTTCCCCCCGAGGCGTTTGCCTCCACCGACGGGGAACTGGCTTATTACAAGCAGGAATGCGAGCGGCTTCGCGCCATCATCGCCTTGCAGAAGCAAAAGATCCGCCGGCTGGTCGCCGCGGCGAAAGCCTGACCCCGCCCCTTCGCCTCAGCCCAGGGATGCCGCCGCGTCAGGCGGGGACGTCTGGCCGGAAGCGGCGACACAGGCGTCATCTTCCAGCCGCCAGGGCCCCGGTTCCCCGCCGGATTCCCGGGCCACGTCCAGGCGTTTGCGGAATTCGGCGCGCCGCACTTCCACAGCCCCGAAGCGGCACAAGTGCCCTGTGGTCTGCTGGCAATCGATGAAGTGAAAGCCCTGCCGGGCGAGGTGGCGGCAAAGCGTCACAAAGGCCACCTTGGAGGCGTCGGTTGTCGTGTGGAACATCGACTCGCCGAAAAAGGCCTTGCCGATGGCCACGCCGTACGCGCCGCCGACGAGTTCCCCATCGAGCCAGGCCTCGACGCTGTGGGCATGGCCCGCCGCGTGCAGACGTTCATAGGCTTCTATCATTTCAGGAAGAATCCAGGTGCCGTCACCGACGTTGCGCGGCGTTGCGGCGCAGCCCCGGATCACGCCGCCAAAGGCCGTGTCCAGGGTCACCCGGAATTTGCCGGACCGGAGGGTGCGGGCCAACCGCCGCGAAACATGCACCAATTCGGGAAAGACGATGGGCCTCGGGTCCGGCGACCACCACAAAATGGGGCTTTGTTCGTCGTACCAGGGGAAAATGCCGCGCCGGTAGGCGGCAAGCAGCCGCTCCGGGCGCAGATCGCCTCCCACCGCCAGCAGCCCGCCGGGTTCGGCCAGGTCCGGACGCGGAAACAGTGTCGGGGCATCCGTCAGAGAAAAAATCGGCATACGCCACCTAGGAT
>JAFABC010000231.1 GCA_023426275.1 Pseudomonadota bacterium
CGGGAGGGTCCGGGAGGGGGTGACCCCCTCCCGGCCGCCGGAGGCATCTTCATCTTCCCCTCCCCTCTCCCAAACAAAACGGGCGGCCCTTTCGGACCGCCCGTTTCCATTCCGCGTTCTCGCGACGCGATCAGCCGTGGGCGCCGGGGAAAAACTCGGCGCTGACGAAGTACAGCACGAACAGCAGCACCACGCCGAGGCCGATGCTCCAGCCGATCAGTTTCTTTTCAATGGGCATAAGCGGCTCCCATTCCATCTGGGAGAGCTCTTCGGAAAAACTCGCATCCTTGACTTCAGGTTCCATGCATGTCTCCTTGCTTGTATCGGATGCCGACTAGGACGCCAGCGGCGGCTTGACCCCGTGGAAGAAGAGCCACGAGATGAACAGGCCGATCCAGATGATGAAGCCGAACAGACTCACGACGTAGACCAGCGCCAGTCTGCCGATACCCTCGTCCCACAGCTTCTTGAAGTTGGAGACGACGCCGATGGTGAAAAACGTCAGCACGAAGAAGATGGCCCGGAAGGGACCGGTGTCGCCGATGGCCGTCTTGCCCATCTTGAGCACTTCGCCGCCCTGGGCGCACAGAATCAGCATGATCAGGAAGGTGATGACGTAGCCGAGCACGAAACGCGGGAACCGGTCGAGGATCGCGCCGATCTTCATGCGCTGGCCGGGCTTGCATTCGATCATGGTGCACCAGATGGCGGCCAGGATGAAGGCCCACACGCCGATGAACACGTCGATGAAGATCTTGATGGTGGTGGCCGCCATGGTCACCCAGCCCTGCTGGTAGTTCACCCCGTCCACGGCCAGGGCCTGGGCGCGGATGAGCGCGTCGGTGATGACGCCCGAGGCGATGGCGCCGCCGTCGGACTTGACGGCCAGCCCCATCCAGGCGCCGGCCACCATGGGCTCGGAGTACATCCAATGCTGGGCCACGAAGGGCAGGATCAACATCTCCACGCAGGTGAACACGACGACCAGCGAGGACACCATGATGGGGACGATGGGCCGGGCGCGGATGGCGCCGCCGGTGGCGATGGCGGCGGACACGCCGCAAATCGAGATGCCGGAGGCCAGCGGAGCGGCCCACTCACGGCTGAACTTGAAATATTTCCGGGAGATGTAATACACCAGGGCCCAGTAGATGAGATAGGCCTCGACGATGGCGCAAAGGCCCCGGAAGATGACCGCGGAGGCAAGGCCCAGGGCGTCCACGGACTTGACGCCGAGCTCCGCGCCCAGGATGACGATGGCGATCTTGACGAACATCTCGGGCTTGAGGGCGTCTTTGAGCTTTTCCGCCAGCCCGGGCATGAAGTTGCCGATGAAGATGCCGACGAGCAGGGCGATGATGAATCCCGCCTCGCCGGTCAGGCCCATGGCCCACTTGAGGTTGTACTTGGCCAGCTGGTTGGGCGTGGCCGCGATGACGGCGTAGTGGCCCAGGGCGAAGCAGAAAAAGCTGATGAAAAAGACCAGACTGAAGCTGATCATGAACCGTTTGGCGTCGCCGCCGAGGGCCCTGATGCCGAAGGCCAGCAGCACGGTGACGAAAATCCAGGTCAGGATCAGGGACAGCACGCCGGACAGGCTTTTATAGGCGCCCGTGGCCGCCGAGAACATCTGGCCCGGCTCCATCCACACGTTGGACTTGACGGCCCAGCCCAGGGGGTCGATGCCGCCGAAGTTGAAAAGCGACAAGCCGAAGAGCACAAGCCCCAGAATCAGGGCCAGCTTGTCTTCCGTGAGCCATTTTTTTTCCGCCATAACTCCCTCCTCTTGCATTGACGATGACGCCGCCGGCGACGCCGCGCCCGGCCGTTGTCCGCCCGCAGCCCCCGCACCAGGAAGCCTGTCCGGACCACCGGTCCCGTCGCGCCGGTTGCGCTTGCGGGCCGCACTCCCGGGCCGCCCGCATTCGCTCCGTCTTCCCCTGTCGCATCCGGCCGGCATCGCGTCCGACGGATCACGCCGTCGTGGCCGCGCCCGGCCCTGTTCGGCCTGGGGCCTCTGCGCGGGGTTAGCAAGTCCGGGGCCATGTCGAGGTCGTAAAAAACCCTTTTGGAATCACAACGCTTTTTCTTTTTGCTCGCCAAAAACTGCCAACTCGCGTTAGCACCCCGTTGCCCGACGGTTGCATTGCCTTTTTCCCCGGGCCGCCCCACAACACGGGAAGCGAGGACGTCATGGCCAAACAGCACCCCAAAACCATCAAGCACCGGTTCGTGGTGGGCCTTTCGGTCAGCATGGCCCTGCTTGGCGTGTTCTTCGCGGTGGTCATCTCCATGAACCTGCGCAACCAGCTCGTCATGGACACCGAACACAAGGCCTCCCTGGTGCTGTCCCAGGCCGAGGCCGTGCAGGCCTACGTGCGGCAGGTGCTGCGCCCGTCCATGTACCACCTGCTGCCGGAGGACGGGTTTCTGCTCGAAGCCATGTCCACGTCCTTCGTGACCCGGCGGGTGATGAGCGACCTCAGCGAACAGGGCGACCAGTACCGCTACCGGCGGGTGGCCATTGGCGCGCGCAATCCCGATTACGAGGCCGACGCCTTCGAACGCGGCCTCATGGAGCGCTTCGCCAAGGACCCGGCGCTGCTGCGGGTGGAGGAAATCACCGAACGCGACGGCGAGGAGGTGTTCGTGGCCGCCCGGCCGGTGCGGCTGGAGGCCTCGTGCCTGCATTGCCACGGCGACCCGGCCAAGGCGCCCCAGGCGCTCATCGACTGCTACGGCGACCGGCGCGGCTTTTGGCGGCACGACGGCGAGCTTGTGGGCGTGGACGCCGTGACCATGCCCGTGGCCGGGGCGCTGGGGCAGATCAAGGGCGCGACCGTGGGCTTTCTGGGGCTGTTCGCCCTGGGGCTCGGCGTGTTCTATCTGACGTTGCAGGTCTTTTTCGACCGGCTGGTGGTGGTCAACCTGCGCCGGGTGACGGAAGTCATGCGCCGCTATTTCCCCAAGGAGGCCGGGGAGGAACCGCACGAGGCCCCGGGCGAGGGCGAGATCGAGGAGATCTACGCCGGCATCGAGGCCTTTGCCTCGCGGCTCAAGGAGGCCCGGGGCAAGATCGAGGACCATGCCCAAAACCTGGAACGCAAGGTCGCGGACCGCACCCTCGAACTGGCCCACGAGGCCGACGAACGCCGCTCGGACGTGACGCTGTTCGTGGAACTTCTAAGCATCCTCAACCTCTCCCAGACCCGCGCCGAACTGCTCTCCGGCGCGTTGGCCCGCATCGCCGACCGGTTCGGCGCGCGGGCGGCGGCCTACGAATGCGAATTTTCCGGCGGCGGCTCCGTGTCCTGGCCGCCGGGCGAGACCCCGCCCCCGCCCCCGGCCGACTGGCGCGCCCTGGTGGCCGGCGACGAGCTGCGCCTGACCGGCGACGCCGCCTTCATTCCCGTGCGCACCACGGACGTCAGCCGGGGCATCCTGCGGCTGTATTTTCCGGCCAACGGACCGGGGCCGGACGCCGAAGCCGCCGACCTCTACCGGGCCATCGGCCAGCAGCTCGGCATCGCCCTGGAAAACCTCGACGCCATCAACTCACTGCTCGGCCAGAACACCCTGCTCGCCTCCATCTTCGACGGCATTTCCGATCCGCTGGCCCTGCTCGACAGCACCTTCGCCGTCATCATGGCCAACGAGCCGGCCCGCGAACTGGCCCGGGCCCTGACCAACACCCCGAGCCAGCAAGTCCCGGCCGGCCAGCCGCTGCGCCTGCCGCCGGAACTCTTCGGTCCGGGCCTGCCGGACCCGGTGCTGTCCGCCGACGGCCACGCGCCCTTTGCCTCCACGGTGCTGCTCCCGGACGGCCGGTCCTTCGCCGTCACCCGCTATCCCCTGGATTCGCCCACCGGCCAGGACGGCCGCATGGTGGTCTACGCCCGGGAAAACACGGCCGAGCGGCGCATGCGCGAACGGATGCGCCAGACCGAAAAGCTCGTGGCCGTGGGCAAGCTAGCCGCCGGACTGGCCCATGAAATCAACAATCCCCTGGGCGTGATCAGCTGCTACGCGGAACTGCTGCGCCAGAACATGACCGACGCCCAGGCCCTGGACGATTTGTCCGTCATCGAACGCCACGCCGTCATGGCCAAGAAGGTGCTGCGCGACCTGCTCGATTTCGCCCGGCCACGTCCGGCCACCACCGGCCCCTGCGACCTGGAGGCGCTGCTCAAAAGCCTGTCGCGCATCTTCGAGGTTCAGGCGCAGGCCCGCCGGGTCCGGCTCGTCACCCGGACCGACGCCCCCCTGCCCCTGGCCAAGGCCGATGCCTCGGCCCTGGAACAGGTGCTGTCCAATCTGCTGTTAAACGCCCTGGACGCGGTTTCCCCGGGCACGGGCGAAATCGTCATGGAAGCCGCCACAGGCCCCGAGCCGGACACCGTGCGCCTGCGGGTGTCGGACAACGGCCCGGGCATCGCCCCCCAGGACGCGCCGCGCATCTTCGAACCGTTTTTCACCACCAAGGAGGCCGGGCGCGGTTCCGGGCTGGGGCTGGCCGTGGTGTTCGGCCTGCTGCGCGACATGGGCGGCTCGATCGAGGTGGAAAACGCCGGCGGCGCGGTCTTCACCGTCATCCTGCCCGCCTGCGGCCGGGAGTGTCAGGAGGAATCCGCATGAACGAAGCCGCCCCGCGCGTGCTCATTGTCGACGACCAGCCGGACTTCGCCCGCGGGCTGGTCCGGCTGCTGGCCCCCAAGCTGCCGGGGGCCAGCCTCCATCACGTGCTCTCGGGCGAAGCCGCCCTGGAAGACCTGGAAGGGAGCCCCTGCGCCGTGCTGGTCACGGATCTGCGGATGCCGGGGCTGTCCGGGCTGGAACTGCTCACCCGGGCCCTGGCCATGGACCCGCAACTCGGCGTGGTGTTGCTGACCGCCCATGGCGACATCGACACGGCCGTGGCCGCGCTCAAGGCCGGGGCCTACGATTTCCTGACCAAGCCGGTGGACTCGGAACATCTGGCCCGGGTCATCGCCAAGGGCCTGGAACGGGCGGCGCTGCTGCGGGAGAACCGCCGGCTGCGCGCGGCCGTGGCCGCCTGCGGCGCGGACACGGGCCTGCTTGGCGACTCGCCGGCCATGACCCAGGTCAAGGAAACCATCGCCGCCGTGGCCGGCTCGGACTACACCGTGCTCATCCGGGGCGATTCCGGCACCGGCAAGGAACTGGCCGCCCGGGCCATCCACGCCCTGTCGCGCCGGGCCGACGGCCCGTTTCTCTCGGTCAACTGCCCGGCCATCCCGGACCAGCTGCTGGAAAGCGAACTGTTCGGCCATGTGCGCGGCGCGTTCACCGGGGCCGAGCGCGACCGGCGCGGGCTGTTCCAGTCCGCCAACGGCGGCGTCATCGTGCTGGACGAGATCGGCGACATCCCCATGGGCGTGCAGACCAAGCTGCTGCGCGTGCTCCAGGAACGCGAGGTGCGCCCGGTGGGCTCCAACACCTCCACCCCCGTGGACGTGCGCATCCTGGCCGCCACCAACCAGGACCTGGAAGCCAAGATCGCCGAAAAGACCTTTCGCGAGGACCTCTATTACCGGCTCAACGTGCTGACCGTGCGGCTGCCGCCCCTGCGTGAGCGCCGCGAGGACATCCCGCTGCTCGCCACGGCCTTTCTGGCCCGGGCCTGCCGCGAAACCGGCATCGGGGAAAAGGAGTTCGCGGCCGAGGCCCTGGCCGCCCTGGCCGGACGCGACTGGCCCGGCAACGTGCGCGAGCTGCTCAACTTCGTGCGCCGGCTGACGGTCTTTTGCCGGGGCGACGTCATCGGCCCCGCCGCCGTGGCCAGCGCCGACCCGGACCAGTCCGACCCGGCCGATCCCGACATCGACGGCACCACGCCCACACCCTACCTGGAAGCCAAGGCCCGGGTGCTCGACGCCTTCACCCGCCGCTACGTCGAACGCCTGCTCGGCCAGACGCGCGGCAACGTGTCCGAGGCGGCCCGGCTCTCCGGACTGGAACGCGTGTCGCTGCAAAAGATCCTGCGCCGCCTGGGCATCGCGGCCGACGGCTACCGATAAGAATGAAAAAGCGAATCGGGGCGCCGCCCCGAACCCCGCCGGGGGGCAT
>JAFABC010000230.1 GCA_023426275.1 Pseudomonadota bacterium
CCGGCAACGACGCCACGGGCGACGGCTCGGCCGAAGCGCCCTTTGCCGGCATTGGCGCCGCGCTGGACTCCGTCGCTGGAAAACTCATCGCCACGTCCGCGCTCGTGACCATCCAGGTGGCCGACGGAACGTACAATATCGCCGCGACGATCATTATTAATCACCCGGACGCCGATAAAATCCAACTCGTTGGCAACACGTCAGCAGAGACGACCGTTGCCATCGCGACCATCGACGTGGACGCCAAAACGATCACGGTTGCCGGAGATTATACGTCGTCGTTGCTGCCCGGCGACACTTTCGGGCTGACGGGGAGCAGCACCAGCGGGCTCAACGGCGGTTATGCCGCCTCGGCAGTGGCGTTCGATGGAACGAATACCGTCGTCACTTGTTCGGCCGAGGCGATTTCCTCCGCGACCGTCGGCGGCGGCAGCATCGTCATCAAACCCTGCAACCGCTGCACGCTGCGCACGACAAGCACGGGCATCAGTCTTTTCACCATCCTGAAAACGCTTGGGAAGATGGACGGGTTCCGCCTCGAATGCACTGGCACGTCCAGCCAGCCCGGTGTCAGTGCTTTCGCGCAGAATACCGTCCTGCAATCGCACATGATCTACAAAGGTTTTTACGGCGGCGTGCGGGCGGATATCGGCAGCAGCGTGCTGGTGTACGGCGGTCTTTTCAAGGGCGGTCGCTATGGGCTCTCCGCGCGCCTTGGCGGAGTCCTCGCCGTGAAGAGCGGATCGCCGGCAACCATTGTGGACTCGCCAGACTGGATCGGCGTGTATGCCATCTCGGGCGGGGTCGTCTCCATCCCGTCGGCCAATGTGATTTTGCGCAACGCCTCGATTCCGTATTCGCCGGCCCTCGACACTGTCGGCAACGGCGGGGCCGTCAACTACAACGGGTGAGCCTATGCAGATAGTGATCCATGACAACCGGGTGGTCGCCACCCATGCCGACGGCCAGGGCCTCGCCAGTCTCTACCCCGGCTGTCTCATCCTGACCGTCCCCGATGGCACGTCCGTCGCAATCGGCCAGCCCTGGGACGTGGACCTGGACGCGGCCCGGGCGGGCCAGTTGGCCGCCATCCGCGCCGCGTGTGATGCGGCGCTTGATCCCCTGGCCGCGTCGTACCCGGACCGTGAGGTGCAGTCCTGGCCGCAGCAGATCGCGGAGGCCACGGCCCTGGAGAGTGACCCCACGGCCGACGCTCCGCTCGTCCGCCAGATGGCTGCCGCCCGGTCGAGTCTGGGCGACACCCAGGACGAGCGCGTGGCAGAGCTGGCCCGCCGTATTCGACAAAACGCGGCTGACTGGTCCGCCGTGGCCGGGCCGATCATCGGGCGACGGCAGGCGCTGGAGGATGCCGTTGCGGCCGCCGCGACGGTAGAGGAGGTGATGGGGATCAACATTGAGAGCATCGGAGGTGCGTCATGATGGTACTTGCGATTGACGGCGGCGGCATCCTCGGTCTGATTCCGGCCCTCATCCTGGCCGAGATCGAGGCCCGGACCGGCCGCCCGGCGGGGGAGCTGTTCGGGCTGGTCGCGGGGACAAGTACCGGCGGCATCATCGCCTGCGCCGTGGCCGCTGGTATCCCGGCCAGGGACGTGGCCGATTTTTATCGCCAGCGGGGTAGGGATATTTTTTCGCGCACCTGGGGACATCGCCTCGCGTCGGGCTGGGGCCTGTGGGGGCCGCAGTACGGGGCCGGCGGCATCGAGGCCGCCCTGGCCGACGTGTTCGGGGACCGCCGGCTGTCGGACTGCGGCACGGACCTCCTGGTCCCCGCTTACGATATCGAGGCCCGTACCTCGACCCTGTTCAAGTCCGCCAAGGCGGCCGATCCGCGCCGTGATTACTATCTGCGAGACGTCTGCCGGGCGACCTCGGCTGCCCCGACCTATTTTCCCCCGGCGCGGATCATGAGTCTGGCCGGCGAGGTGGTCACGGCCGTGGATGGTGGGCTCTACGCCAACAACCCGTCCACCTGCGCCCTGGCCCAGGTGGCCAAGGCCGGGAGCCTGGACGATGTCGTCATGCTCTCCCTGGGCACGGGGCAAAAGGAGTGGCCCTATCTCTACGAGGAGGCCCGCAGCTGGGGAGCCGCCGAATGGCTGCGGCCGCTGCTTGATTGCATGTTCGACGGCCAGAGCGACGTTGTGGCTCACCAGTGCCGGACACTGCTTGGTGACCGATTTTGCCGCCTTCAGCCTTCGCTTCGTAGGGATTTGGCCATGGACGACGCCAGCGACACGGCGATTGAGACTCTGGAGGCCGTAGCCCGTGGCCTCATCGCTGAGCAGGATGCGGATTTAGACCGGATTTGCGAGATGCTGCTGCCCAAGGCGGCATAAGTGGAGCAGGCGGGACGGATTGCGGCCGTCCCACTGGCCCGGCGAGACAACGCCGGTCCACCGGCTTGCGCCAGCTGCTCCCTGCCCGTGATCGTGGCGACCAAGGGTATCGAGGGCCTAGCAGGCGAGAGCGCAACAATCAATAAGGGATATGCGAGAGATTCGATGCGGACAGTGTAATAAGTTGTTGGCCAAAGGCGAGGCGTTGCTCCTCGCCATCAAATGCCCGCGATGCGGGACCATTACTCTCCTGAGGGCCGCGAGCCCCGGACAAGAGCCCATTGAGGCCCCATCAGGAGATCGCGTTGTATGTCGGGAGTCTGTTTAGCGGGGCTGGTTTGGGCGACATCGCCGCCGAAGCGATCGGCCTTTCTCATTCTTGGTTTTGTGAGTGCGATCCATTCGCGCGTTCCATCCTGGCGCGACGCTGGCCTGGCGTCCCTGTCTTTCATGATGTGAGGGACGTTCATGCCAAAAGTGCCCAACAAGTCGACATCGTCATTGGCGGCTTCCCGTGTCAGGACATCAGCTGTGCCGGACGCGGCGCGGGATTGGCCGGAAAACGATCCGGCCTTTGGTTCGAATACGCCAGGATTATTCGCGAATTACGACCACGATTCGCGATCGTGGAAAACGTCAAAGCGCTCCTCGGCCGGGGCCTCGACCGCGTTCTTGGGGACTTGGCCGAGATCGGGTATGATGCGGAGTGGGACGTGTTTCCGGCGGCAGCCTTTGGCGCCCCTCACCTGCGCGAAAGGGTTATCCTTGTTGCCTACCCCGACGGCGATAGAGGGCCAGCCTGTGCGCCAATACTTGCGCCGGGAGGAGACTTGGCAGTCTACCGGCAACCTGACGGCCCGGTTGATTGGAATGGTCTACGGCTTACGGGATCGCGAGCCCAGGCCGCCATATCGGCTTATTGCGGCCCCGTCGTTTGTCGAGTGGATGATGGGGGTGCCCATTGGCTGGACAGACTGCGATGCCTCGGAAACGGCATCACGCCTCCTGTCCTTCAGTGGGTCCTCGAACGGGTCATGACAGTGGCCCAAAAGGCCGCATAAAGGCGGGGTGAATATCAACCAAAATGAGACATCGGGGCAGGTTAAGCCTTCTCACTTTGCCTGAAACGATTTCTCATTTTGGTTGTGCGCTCACACCGCTTTTCGCGCGACAACCTGCAACCGCAACAGATGGGGGACAAATGGACCAAAAGAAAAAAGGCCTACAGTCTTTCAACCGTAAGCCTTTGATTTCTATGGTGCCGAGGGACAGAATCGAACTGCCGACACGGGGATTTTCAGTCCCCTGCTCTACCGACTGAGCTACCTCGGCGGCGGCGAGACATGCTATTTATATAAGCCCCGCGGGCTTGGCAAGCTTTTTTTTGGAGTTCTTATGCCTCGAAGCGATTTTATTTTTTCCCTGATCGGACTATCCTTCTACCTCTTCGTCCTTTTCTACCTCTAGGAGAGCCATCATGACCGAACTCGACGCCTTCATCGACGCCTGGGAAGACGATCCCAACGGCGTCAAAAAAGCCTTTCTCCGCTTCAAAAACGTCCTGGAAGGCTTGTCCGAGGCCACCGTCACCTTCGTGCCGCGCCCGCCCGCCTCCTACAGCCTGCGCGCCGAACCCCCGCGCGGCCGGCCCGTCATCACCATGGTCGACGTGGCCACCCTCGATGGCGAACGCTTCCTGTCCGTGTGCTTTTACGCCGACACCATCACCGACCCCGAGGAGCGCGGCGACCTGATCCCCGGCGGCCTGCTCTCCAAGGACGGCTACTGCTTCGACGTCGACGACAACGACGACGATACGGTCAGCTACGTCGAAGCCCGCATTCTGGAAGCCGCCGCCGCCTTTTCCCTGTCCGAGGACGGCCCCTGCGGCGAAGTGGACGAGAACGACTAGGCAGCCCGCACGCGCCCTACCACGGCTGGTAGAAATGCCCCGTTCCCAGGGCGTCCTCCAAGCCGAAGGCATCCGGCAGATGGGTGGCCGTCAGGCCTTCCTCGCGCGCCAGCACGGCCACCACATCGAACCGGCAGGGCCTGTCCCACCAGTCGCGCTCGGAGAGAAACGCCGCCGCCGCCCGGGCCAGCCGGCCCCGCTTGGCCCGGGTCACGGCCTGCTCCGGACGGCCCAGGCAGCCCGGGCCGCGCGTTTTCACTTCCACGAACACCACCGTGTCCCCGGCAAGGCACACGAGGTCCACTTCCCCGCCCGGCGCGCGATAATTGCGCGCCAGCACCGCGTAGCCCTTGGCTACGAGCAGCGCGGCGGCCGCGGCCTCGCCCTCGCGCCCCAGGCGCAGATGCGGCGCGGCCATTAGCGGCGGACCTCCGGCGGTCGGCAGGGGCACCGCCCCTTACGGACCAGCCCACCGGGGAGGCGCATCCCCTGAAACGCCCCTGGACGGGGTGAACGGGCAAACGGGAGGGACATGCGGGCTAAAGGCCCGGCAGGCCGAGTTGACGGGAATTTTCGGGCAGCACGCCCCGGAAGGTCAGGCGGTGCAGCCGGCAGGGCCCCAGGCGGCGCAGGGCCTGCAAATGCGCGGCCGCGCCGTAACCTTTGTGGGAGGCGAAACCGTAGCCCGGGAATTGGCGGTCGAACACCGTCATGAGCTTGTCGCGGCTGGTCTTGGCCAGGATCGAGGCGGCGGAAATGGATGGCACGGTCAGATCGCCGCCCACCACGGCTTCCTGCCCCGGCTGCGCGGCCAGGAAGGAAAGATAGGTGCCCGGGATGCACTTGTTGCCGTCCACGCGCAGCATGGCCGGCACGCGGCCCAGGGCGCGCACCGCCCGCGACATGGCCAGAAACGTGGCTTGCAGGATGTTGATGCGGTCTATGTCTTCCGGCCAGGCCATGCCCACGGCCCAGGCCAGCGCCTGCGCCTTGATGGCCGGTGCCAGCGCCTCGCGCCGGGCCGCCGTCAGCTTCTTGGAGTCTGTCAGCCGGGGCAGGTCGTAGACTTCGGGCAGGGCCACGGCCGCAGCCACCACCGGTCCGGCCAGACAGCCGCGTCCGGCCTCGTCTATGCCGAGCACAAGGCCTGTCTGGGTGGTCATGGACATGACGCAAGACGACCGCGCCTGTCCCGCCGGAAAACCGGCTTGGGACAGGCGGCGGCCAGAAAACGCTTTTGGAAACGGTCCACGGCGAAGGCCGCGACCTATTCCCAGGCGGACTTGGTCTTGATCCGGGCGGCCTTGCCGCGCAGGGCGCGCAGGTAGTACAGCCGGCTGCGGCGCACCTTGCCCTGGGAAATCACTTCCACGCGCTCGATAAACGGCGAGTGCATGGGGAACACGCGCTCGACGCCCACGCCGTCGGAAACCTTGCGCACGGTGAAGGTGGAGTCCACCCCGCCCTTGCGCAGCCGCAGCACCGCGCCCTGGAACACCTGGATGCGCTCTTTCTCGCCCTCGATGATACGCAGGTGCACCTTGATGGTGTCGCCGGGACGGAACGCCGGCATGTCCATGCGCAGCTGTTCCCGCTCAATCTGGTTGATCACGTTCATGACGCTTTCTCCTCGATAAAGCCGTCGGACGCCTCGCCCGCAACCGGCCTTGGAATGTCGTTGTCGCTGCCGCGCGCCTCACAGGGCGTCGCCCAGCAGCCTGTCGGTGAGGATGCCGGCCGCGGCCCGCACCGATAAATGATTGTAGTCCGAAAACGGCCGCAACGGGGGCAGCACCCCGTCGGCCCGGGCCAGCACTTCCTCGGCCAACCCGTGTCCGGTGCCCAGCACCACCAGCACCGGGCGTTTGACGATCAACTCCCGCGCCGCCGCGAACGACAAGGTGGCCGGCCCCTTGGCGCTGGTGGCCACAAGCGCCGCCTCGCGGCCGTGGTCGGCCGTCACCGCCGCCAGCGCGGCGTCCAGGTGCTCATGGAGCCGCACCAGGGACAAGGCCTCGGCCCGGTCGGGGTTGGACCGTCGCCCCGGCCCCTCCCGCCAATGCTCCACGATGCGTCCGGCCAGGGCCAGCTGGTCCCGAAGCGGGGACACCACTTCGAACCCGCCCAGACCGTAGGTACGGGAAACGCGCGCTATATCGTGAACATCAAGATTTGTCAAAGACACCGTGCCGACTTTCCCGTCCTTGAGCAGCACCGGACCGTGCACGAGGCCCAGGTGCATGTTGCGTCCGGGCCGCTCCCTGGCGATTTTGCGGAGAAATTCGCCCTCCTCCACGGTCATGGTCGTGGCGTCGAACAAATCCGGCCGCCGCCGCAGGGTCAGCTCCAGGGACCGCCGCCTGCGCCAGTCGGCTATGGCCGCGTGATGGCCGGTGAGCAGTTCCGGCGGCACGGGCAGGTCTTCGAAGACCTCCGGGCGCGTGTAGTGCGGGTATTCGAGCAGGCCCGAGGCGAAACTCTCCTCGTCGGCCGAGGCGTCCTTGCCCATGAAACCGGGCAGCAGCCGGGCCACGGCCTCCATCAGGCAGGTGGCCGCCGACTCCCCGCCCGAGAGCACGAAATCGCCGACGGAAACGGGCGTTATGTCGAACAGGTCGAAAATCCGGGCGTCTATGCCCTCATAGCGGCCGCACAAAAGCGTGAGCGCCGTTTCACCGGCCAGGGATTGGGCCAGCTCCTGGGTGAGCGGCCGGCCGGCCGGCGACAGCATGAGCATCCGGCCCGGTCGCGGCAGGGAGCGCAGGGCCACCGTCAGCGAGGGCAGTCCCATGACCATGCCCGGCCCGCCGCCATAGGGCCGGTCGTCCACGGTGTGGTGTTTGTCCGTTGCGAAGTCGCGCGGATTGACGCGCGCCACTTCCACCACGCCGGCGTCAACGGCCTTGGCCATCAGCCCGCAGGCCAGGAAGGAATCGAAAAATTCCGGGAAGATCGTCAGTATATTGAACAGCACGGGAAAAAATGCCTCCGGCGGCCGGGGGTATCCCCCCGGTCCCCCGGCAAGGGGCGCGGGCGGTTCATAAGCGGCAGGCAACGACTATAGCGAAGGCGGGGCAAGGTTTCAATCCACGCCCCCGCGCGGGGGGCGACGTGCCCATGAATCTCTCGACGTACCTGGGCAAGCGGTTTCAATCCACGCCCCCGCGCGGGGGGCGACCGTCCACGATTCGGAGGCCCTGGCCCGGGAATGGTTTCAATCCACGCCCCCGCGCGGGGGGCGACGAGATCCCCCAGACGAAGTCGGCGCCAACCGGACCGTTTCAATCCACGCCCCCGCGCGGGGGGCGACTCGACGCCCTGATCGCGGCGGCCAAGGACAAGCAGTTTCAATCCACGCCCCCGCGCGGGGGGCGACTTGCCCACGCCGTCGGTCGTGGACACGCACAGATTCAGTTTCAATCCACGCCCCCGCGCGGGGGGCGACTGGTTCAGCCGGCGCCTAGTAGGTGCTGGCGTGTTTCAATCCACGCCCCCGCGCGGGGGGCGACCAAAAGAAACGCGACGGCTGGCAGTGTCCAAGGGGTTTCAATCCACGCCCCCGCGCGGGGGGCGACGTGGCTGCGGAGGGCAAATAGCCATGACTATGCCGTTGCAATCCCCGCCCCCGCGCGGGGGGCGACTCGATCCTCGAAAACGGGGCAGGATGAGGCGCTAGTTTCAATCCACGCCCCCGCGCGGGGGGCGACTTATCATGCGTAAGTGTATACGTTTGCATAGCTTGCGTTTCAATCCACGCCCCCGCGCGGGGGGCGACAGGAGCCCAGATGCGGTCGTGCGGCAGGTAGTAGAGTTTCAATCCACGCCCCCGCGCGGGGGGCGACTGTCCGGCTGGCGAGGCAAGGCGCCACGGGCGCTTTTGCCCCTGTTCGCGCGAGCCGGCGCAAAAAAGCATCCCTTTCTCTCCCTGAAAAAGAACGCCAAGTCCAACATGCCACGAAAAAAGACTTTTCCCCTGCGAGAACCTCCCGGGGATTGGCTGTCCGCTTCCGGTTCTCGCAAGGACGGCCCCCCATAACAAGCAGGGCACGCCCCGCTCCACGGGCGCGCCAAAGATCCCCTAAAAAACAGGCCCGACGGCATCCACCGCCATGAGCAGGCTGACGCAGAAAATGGTCACGATGGAAAGACGATAGAGCCGGCGGGCCCAGGCAACGACGGGGACGCCGCGCGGGCCGAAAAAGGCAAGCGAAAGCCAGTAGGCCCCAAGGACCGTGGTCACAAGCCAATACCAGCCGCCGACATAGCCGAAAAACGGCAACAGCTGGGTCGCCAGCACAAAGGCCGCCGTGTGCCAGACAAGATGCCGGCGCGTGGCGGCAAGGCCGATGCGCACCGGCAAAACCGGCACGTCCACGGCGGCGTACTCGTCGGCCCGGGCCATGGCGATGGCGTAGGAGTGCGGCACCTGCCAGCTGCTGAAAATCGCCAGAACAAGCAGCCCGCCGCCATCCAGCCGGTTGGCCACGGCGCAATAGGCGGCCAGAGGCGGCGCCGCGCCGGCCAGACTGCCGACAAGGGTGCTCACCGTGAAATGACGCTTGAGCAGCATGGTGTAGACGCCGACATAGATGACGAATCCGGCCAGCACGATGGCCAGGACCAGCCCGCTCGTGCCGACCCACAACGTTGCCAGCCCGGCCAGCCCGAGCACGGCGCCATAGAGCAAAGCGCGCGGCAGGGAGATCGCGCCCGTGGCCAGCGGCCGTTGCCGCGTGCGGGCCATGCGGGCGTCGATGTCGCGGTCGAAACAGTTATTGAACACGCAGCCCGAGGCGACCATCAGGGCGATGCCGGACAGGGTCGCGACGAACAGCCCCGGGGACGCGTCCCCCCGGGCGGCGGCCAGAAAAAAACCGCCGGCCGCCGACAACAGATTGGCGACCACGATCCACGGCTTGGCCAAAAGCACATACTGTCTGCGCACAAAAACAACTCACATCCGGTAATGCAGGCTGTACATGATCCAGATCGAACCGCCGACGAACAAGAACATGATGAAAAAGGTGAAAAGCAGCGACATGACGTTCCAATACATGGCCGAAAACCGGTCGAGGTGCAGAAAATAGTGCAGTTGCACCACGATCTGCACGATGGCGGCGGCGAAAATGCCAAAGATCGTCCACGAATGGGAAAGCGTCCCGGTCATAACCAGGGAGAACGGAATGGCCGTCAGGATGATCGAAAACAGAAAACCGAGCGCATAGGAGCGAAACGACCCCGTGTAGGCGCCGGCGCTGTCATGGCGTTCCTGCGTCATATCAAAGCACCCCCATCAGATAGACGACGGAAAACAGGCCGATCCAGACGATATCCAAAAAATGCCAGAACATGCCAAGCCGCATGAGCCGCCGCCGCACAGGCGTGGTCAGCCCCTTGCCGAGCAGCTGGACCATCATGACCAGCATCCACAACATGCCGCAGGCCACGTGCGCCCCGTGCGTGCCCACCAGCGTGAAAAAGGCCGAAAGAAAACCGCTGCGCTGCGGCCCCGCGCCCTCCTGGATCATCTGGGCGAATTCATGGAGTTCCAGGCCGAGAAAGCCGAGGCCCAGCAGAAACGTGATCCCCAGGCCGAACAGGACGGGCCGGCTTTTGCCCTGCTGCGCCGCCACCATGGACAGGCCGTAGACGACGCTGCTGCACAGCAGAAACAGGGTTTCGAGCAGCACGTAGGGAATGTCGAACAGGTCTTTTCCCGTGGGGCCGCCGGCATAGTTGTGGGCCATGACGACATAGGTGGCAAACAGCCCGGAAAAGACGATCAGGTCGCTCATGAGATAGAGCCAGAACCCCAGGGCCTGGATCTCGGCGACGTCGTGATGTCCCCCGGGCGCGGGAAGTGTCGCGGTGTGGCTCGGCGCTGTCGTGGCCATGATGCCTCCTCTGGAAACGAACGGTGATCGGACGGGTTAACGGGTCGCGCCCTGCCGGGCCATCGCCTCCAGGCGCAGGTCCTCGATGCGGGCGACCTCGGCGGCGGGGATGATCTCGGTTATGTCCTCGACAAACGACCGGACGATGATGACGCCGAGCAGGCCGAGGAAACTCGCGCCGGCCAACCACCAGATGTGCCAGATCATGGCAAAGCCGAACAGGAAGGCCACCACGCCGAACACAAAGGCATGGCCGGCGTTTTTCGGCAGTTCGATATCTTCATAGTGGTCCGGCCGCACGTAGGCGGTGCCCTTCTCCTTCATATCCCAGAAGGCGTCGCGGCCATGCACGGTGGGGATGATGGCGAAGTTGTAGGCGGCCGGCGGCGAGGCGGTGGCCCACTCCAGGGTGCGGCCGTCCCAGGGATCGCCGGTGACGTCGCGATTGGCCCGGCGATCCTTGATGCTCACAAGCAGTTGCATGATCATGCAGCCGATGCCGCACAGAATCAGCAGGGTGCCGAAGGCCGCGACAATGAGATACGGCTGCCAGGCCGGGTTGGCCAGATGCTGCATCCGGCGGGGCATGCCCATGATGCCCAGGATGTAGAGCGGCACAAAGGCGAAGTAAAAGCCGCTGATCCAGAACCAGAAGGCCAGCTTGCCCCAGGTCTCATTGAGCCGGAAGCCGATGGCCTTGGGGAACCAGTAGGCATAGCCGGCGAAAAATCCGAACAGTGTGCCGGGAATGAGCATGTTGTGGAAGTGGGCGATGAGAAACAGGCTGTTGTGCAGCACGAAGTCCGCCGGGGGAATGGACAGCAGCACGCCGGCCAGTCCGCCGAGGACAAAGGTGGTCAGAAAGCCGATGGTCCAATACATGGGTGTGGTGAAGCGCACCCGGCCGCGATACATGGTGAACAGCCAGTTGAAGACTTTCACGCCCGTGGGGATGGCGATGAGCATGGTCGATATGCCGAAAAAGATATTGACGTTGGCGCTGGCGCCCATGGTGAAAAAATGGTGCACCCAGACGGCGAAGGACAAAAACATGATGGCGGCCGTGGCGTAGACCAGCGAGACGTAGCCAAAAATCTTCTTGCTGGAAAAGGTGCTCACCACTTCCGAAAAGATGCCGAAGGCCGGCAGGATGACGATGTAGACCTCGGGATGGCCCCAGGTCCAAAAGAGGTTGATGTACATCATCGTGTTGCCGCCCATGGCGTTGGTGAAAAAGTGCATGCCGAGATAGCGGTCGAGCGAGAGCATGGCCAGGGCGGCGGTCAGGACCGGAAAGGCGAAAATGATGAGCACGACGGTGAAAACGGTGGTCCAGGTGAAAAGCGGCATGCGCATGAGCGTCATGCCCGGGGCGCGCATTTTAAGGATGGTGACCAGGAAGTTGATGCCGCTGAGTAGCGTGCCCGCCCCGGCGATCTGCAAGGACCAGATCCAGTAGTCCACGCCGGTGTCCGGGCTGTAGGCCAGTTCGGTCAGCGGCGTGTAGCCCGACCAGCCGGCCTTGGAGAATTCGCCCACGCCAAGGGAGACCATGACGAGCAGCGTGCCGGCCACGGTCAGCCAGAGGCTTACGGCGTTGAGGAAAGGAAAGGCCACGTCGCGCGCGCCGATCTGCTGCGGCATGATGATGTTGATCAGGCCGGTGAGAAACGGCATGGCCACGAACAGGATCATGATGGTGCCGTGGGCGCTGAAGACCTGGTTGAAATGGTCGGGCGGCAGAAACCCCTGGGACGCGCCCACGGCCATGGCCTGCTGGGCGCGCATCATGATGGCGTCCGAGAAGCCGCGCAGCAGCATGACCAGGGACAATATGATGTACATGATGCCGATGCGCTTGTGGTCGAAGGTGGTGAGCCATTCCTTCCACAGGTACGGCCATCTTTTGAAGTAGGTGATCAGCGCCAGTATGCCCAGCCCCGCCAGCAGCGAACCGACGACGGCGCCCATGACGATGGGGTCATGGTACGGGATCGCAGAAAGGCTCAGTTTCCCAAACATTGCACCGTTCCTCCCTCTCTACCTTAGTTCCCGTGCCCGGAATGGGCTGTCGTATCCGTGGCGGCGGACGCCTTTGTCAGCGGGTTGTATTGGTTTACAATATAATGAAAAAGCCCGGGATCGACCGAGGAAAAATACATGACCGGCACGCTGGCGCTGGGTTTTCGCAGCTCATTGAAGCGGGCGAGGGTCAGTTTTTCCGGGGACTGCCTGACCTTTTGCACCCAGGCGTCGAACTGGTCCCGGCTGGTGGCTATGGAATGGAAGAACATGGCCGGGTAGCCCGCGCCGCTGAACTGCTGGTTTTGGCCCCTGTACTCGCCCGACTCGTCGGCCATGAGGTGCAGGCGCGTTTCCATGCCGCCCATGGCGTAAATCTGGCTGCCGAGCTGCGGGATGAAAAACGAGGTCATGACCGTGTCCGACGTGAGCTGAAAACTGAGCGGCACCTTGGTGGGGAACACGAGTTCGTTGACCACGGCGATATTTTCTTCGGGATAGATGAACAGCCACTTCCAATCGAGGCTGACCACCTCGACCTTCAAGTGTTTGGCCTCGGGATCGAGGGGAAGATAGGGATCGAGGCGGTGGGTGTCGCGCCACACGAAAAAGGACAGCACCAGCACGATGGCCAGGGGAATCAGCCACATGCTGATTTCGATTTTGCGTGAATACTCCCAGTCCGGTTCGTACCGGGCTTTTTTGTTCGAGGCCCTGTACTTCAGGGGGAACCAGATGGACATGACAATGACTGGGATGACGACCAGGAGCATGAGTCCGAATGCAGAAAGGATGAGAAAGCGTTCCGATTCCCCGATCGGCCCTTTCGGATGCATGAGCAGGAGTTCACTGCATCCCTGCAGCAAGGCTGTGACGGCAAGCAACGTCACCACGGCGACCAGCAACGAGAGAGGTCTTTTCATCGCACCACCTTTCCCTCTTTTGGGCAGCCCCAATCCGGACCTTAGTGTATTCTCTACCTATTTCACATCGTGCTGTCAACGGACGCCGGTTTCGCCCGAAAGCCCGCGCCCGGCATGGCGCAGTCGGGATTATGGTGGTCACACCGTGATAAGGCGGCCAGCCGGTGAGGGGCTGGCCGCCTGTTTCCCTCCACGCCCCCGCGCGGGGGGCGACTGGATCCCGGCAGCAACCGGGCAAAATCAACAGAGTTTCAATCCACGCCCCCGCGCGGGGGGCGACTTTGGCCGTGGTGATGGAGGCCTCGGCGATGGCAAGTTTCAATCCACGCCCCCGCGCGGGGGGCGACCCTTGCCGCCGGTATGCTTGTTGTTGAACGGAAGTTTCAATCCACGCCCCCGCGCGGGGGGCGACATGCGCTTGTAAAGGCCGTCAGCCAACGCCTGATCGTTTCAATCCACGCCCCCGCGCGGGGGGCGACATGTCGGACCATTCGGCGTCCATGTGGCCTCCTGTTTCAATCCACGCCCCCGCGCGGGGGGCGACCTTGACCGGCTGGAACATTATACGTTGCAGAAACGTTTCAATCCACGCCCCCGCGCGGGGGGCGACTCGTAAAACGCACTCTCCACCGAAATCGGTAAAGTGTTTCAATCCACGCCCCCGCGCGGGGGGCGACTGTCCCTTGCCAAAGCAAGGCACGACGCGCCTTGTCAGGCGCATTTGCGAGAACCTGCCGCGAAGCCGCCCGACACCGTTCCGCGCGGGTGGCCGTCAGCCGGCAATTCACTGGAATCGCACGGTCTTCTTCTCGCGAGAACCTCCCAGGCATTTCCCGGTCACTTGGGGTTCGCGCAAGGAGAAACGCACCCGCACCAGGAGGCCCCCTGCCCCGGCCTCAGGACGGGGTGCGCCCGCCGACGAAGACAAGGACGTCGCCGGTCGTGGCCGCATCCTGGCTGGCCAGAATCTTCCGGGCGACGTTTTCGGTCATGAAAAAGGCGACATTGACAAAGCGGCAGCCGACAAAGGTGGACTGCCCGAATACGGCGGCCGTCTTCACCCGGTCGGCCGCATCGACCAGGATGCAGTCGCACAAATGAAAGGAACAGTTCTCGAACGTATTGGAATCGTCCAAAAAGACGTTCCCAGGGCCTTCTATCTCGCAGTTCTTGAAATATTTATTGTTGTTGACAATGGAAAACGGCGAGTAAAAATCAAGCATCTTGACTTTCTCGCCGTCGAAATTCTCTTTGGCATTGGTGTTGGCAAACGGTTCGTAGGCGATCAACTTGAGGTGGCGCGCCTTTTCCACGGCGGCAACGGCCAGGACGACCACGAGCGCGACACCGGAAAAAAGGAGCGAGGTCAGGATGCCGACAACGACCCAGACGCCGATGACATGAGGCTTCAAATGGTTGGTCAGGTAGCCGGCGAGAACGAGACACACCACCGTGGCGACAAGAAAAATCGCCATGGAATGCCGGATGAAAAAACTCGTCAGCGAACTCCACGCCGTCCCCTTCTTGTCCATAGTCCCCCCTTTTTCCATGAGCGTGAAAAGATGCCTCCGGCGGCCGGGGGCATGATGCCCC
>JAFABC010000338.1 GCA_023426275.1 Pseudomonadota bacterium
GTCGTCCAGGCTGGTGATCTCTCCTTCGAGCACCTTCCTGGCCAGTTCGTCACGGTTGATCAGCACGGAAACCTCCTGGGACTTTCGCCCCTTAGTGGAGGTTTACACAGATTTCGTTACAGGCCCGCTCAAGGCGTTGCCAGAGGTCGTCAGAGATATTGTGGCGGCTCATGCGGCGTGAATGCCGTAATCTACCGCATTGTCAAGGAATCTTTTAGAAACAGACCCTAGTATCTTGAGGTGTTATCGTTCCAAGGGAAGGTTGAAAAAGCGTACATTCGCGGCATGTTCCAGGTGAAGGCCCCACCAGATTTCCATGTGGAGAAATTCGATATGAGCGCGGCAAAGGACTGGATACCAACTTCATGTGCATTAGCGGACTCTCTTGAGAGGCTCCCGGACAAACCACGGGATGGACGTTGCGATGCATTGAAAATATCTATTGCAGACCTGCACATGTCATGGTTTCAAATAAGATTTGAAACAGACACGTTTTGTACAAGTGCGGACACTGACTCTACGATGACGCCAAGGGCTTTGGCCGATCTGTATGAAATAGGTACCAGAATAACTTCTATACCGACAATTCTTTTTATTAATTTTGACAACGAATCTGTTGATACAGCTCGGCTGATCGTATCAAGTGACAATTCAGGCTATACGAGGCTCATAATCGTTGACTGGTGTGAGACTGAAATCGCGCCACGACTTGACATATTGGTCCCGACTAAACGATTCTCAAAACAGCTCATAAATGCAATAATCACATATCAGAAAGAAACAACATACCAGATGGATGGATTATTCCCAATAGAATTTTAATCACATACATTCTTATCGGATGGGACATTAGCTCCAGGCTCAGAAGCCCCACACAACTCCCCACGAATGGAATGCCAAGGTTAATGCAAATGGTCACGGCTCAAAATCGTGACCAACGTTGCCGACCTGCCCGTGGCGGAGGTCCTGGAAGCCTTGGCCGCTGCGGGTGCTCTCGTCGCGGCGGACCAGAAGAATTCGTAGCCACTGGGGCCGTTGCAGCGCAAAGACCCACCCCTCCCCAAAGACGCCTCGATACGGTGCGCCAACGCTTTGACTTTTGCGGGACCGCTCCTATACTTTCGACCAAATGAGCCTGGTGCAGCATTGGACGCATGTAAAAAACGCAATGTCTGCAAACAGAGCGGAGAAAACGAAATGAAAACAGATTCTGTCAAACTTATGTATTTTTCGCCCACTGGGACCACAAAAGCGGTTGCGCAAAGCATTGCACACGGTTTTCATCCAGAATCTTTGGATGTCATCGACATTACGAAAACGGACAACCGGAAACAGCCGTTACACATATCGGACCAGGAGGTGCTGCTCGTCGCCGTCCCCGTTTACATGGGGCGGGTGCCAGCCTTGGCGACGCAGTGGCTGAAAACACTGCAAGCAAAGGACACGCCCACGGTCTG
The DNA here is from genome assembly GCA_023426275.1 of Pseudomonadota bacterium. Taxonomy (GTDB): domain Bacteria; phylum Desulfobacterota; class Desulfovibrionia; order Desulfovibrionales; family Desulfovibrionaceae; genus Solidesulfovibrio. The sequence continues at coordinate 1,458 of JAFABC010000338.1, forward strand.
CGTTGTCGTCTATGGCAACCGGGCCTACGAAGACGCCCTCCTTGAACTCAAAAACATTGTCGAAAAATGCGGCTGCATTCCTGTCGCCTATGGGGCGTATATCGGGGAGCACTCCTTTTCCAACCCCGAGGAACCTGTTGCACAGGGCCGCCCCGACGCGCAAGACCTCAAGCACGCGGAAAAATTCGGGCAAAAAATACGTGAAAAACTCCTCTCGCTAGCCTCAATTTCCGAGGTTGCCGACGTGGAGATTCCCGGAGTCTTCCCCTATCGGAAAGACGCAAAACTCTGGACTGTTGATTTCATTGCCGTCAATGACACATGCGTGCAGTGCGGCACGTGCGCGGGAGTCTGTCCCGTCGATGCCATCGATCCCGAAGACAGCCGAAACATCGATCAGGAAAAATGCATCACCTGCTGCGCCTGCATCAAGAACTGTCCGCAACAGGCCAGAACGATAAAACCGAGCCCGGTCAAGGATGCCGCGAAACGGCTCCATACGCTTTGCAGCGAACCGAAAATGCCGGAAAACTATTTATAGGGAAACAACTCGGAACGCGGCACGCCCGCTCCCTCCCTGCCGGAAGCGCTCCCCCTTTCGCCAAGGTCGCCCCCGCCCCGCGCGGGGGCGACCCACAACCGCCGGAAACGGCGCGCCAGAGGCGCAGTCTGTATGGCTAAAAAACCCAGAAAATGACCGCCGCCACCGTCCTCGTGCTACTGGCCTTGGCCGCCGCCCCGGTCCTGGCCGGGCAGGAGGCGGGAACGCGCATCTACGATGCCCAGGGGCGCTCCGTCAGCCGGTCATCGCAGGATGCGGCAAAAGGTCTACATGCGAGACGGCAAAGTACGCGGGCAGGATCATGACCTCGCCCGATGGGAGCAGTCGCGTCTACGACCAGCACGGGAAGTACTTGGGCAGAACGGCCGACGGGCAGCCCCCGAGGACCGTGAAATCATCCAGCACCAGCGAAGTTGAGGAAGGGGCGTCGGCATCCGCGACGCCCTTTTTCATTTCAAGCCGGCGGGCCAAAATCCAAACGGCCCCATAGCGGACCCAAAACGGTCGATACTGACCGGGAACACAAGGCCGACCTTGTCGCATGTGGCACCCCGTTGTCGCCGATCTACACTAGGCCGGGATATGGAGGCGCTTTCGTGGAGCTGGTAGCGCTGTACTTGTGGCGGCTGTTACGATCATGGGCGTCGAGGCCGGCTACAGAGCAATGGCCTTGCCCCCGAAAAGGCTTTTTCCCGCCACCAAGTCAACCAGTTCCGCATCGCTGGCCTGCTCTTCGGCCGGGACCTCTTGCTTGCCGGGCTGGCCTGTCTCGGCTGGCGATGGTCCCGCCAGTCGTCGCTGTGGGTGGACTGGCTCGACTGCCGGGCCGAGGCGCTGCGCGAGTGGCAGGGGGTGCGTCTGTGATCCCCCATGCCATCCACGCTTTCCGCGCCGATACCGAAAAAGGCGGCCTTGTCTTTCATGGCGACATCATCGGTGACGGCAAACTCCACCGCACCGGCACGGCCAACAAGCCCAAGGGCCTCGACGGGGCCTGCGTGCTCCACCTGGACACGCCCGCCTCGGGCTGGTGGAAAAACTTCTGTACCGGGGAGTCCGGGACCTGGACGGCCGGCGACAGCAAGCGCCTGACCCCGAGGAGCGCGACCGGCTCAAGGCTCGGGCTGCTGCCGACCGGAAAAGCCGCCAGGAGGAAACTGCCCGAAGAAATGCCGAAGCCAGGGCGAAAGCGGGGCGCATCCTGTCCGTGACGAAGCCGGCCCCGGCCGACCATCCTTATATTGTACGGAAGGGCATCAAGCCCGTGGGCGACATCCATGTCACCAACGATGGCAAACTGGTGGTCCCGGTCTTCGATGAGCACGGGGAGCCCATGTCCTTGCAGTTCATCACCGGAAATGGCGGCAAGCGATTTCTGACCGGCGGCCAGATTCAAGGCGGCCTGTTCCCCCTCCCTGGCGGCAATGGTCCCCGTTACATCGCTGAGGGCTTCGCGACCGCCGCGACCATCCACGAGGCCACGGGCGAGACGGTACTCGCGGCCTTCAATGCCGGGAACCTGCTGCCTGTCGCCAAGCTGGCCCGGGGCAGATACCCGGAGCGCGTCATTGTCATTTGTGCCGACGACGATCACGAGACGGCCGCCCGCGAGGGGAAGAACCCCGGCCTGGCCAAGGCGACCGAGGCGGCCCTCGCGGCCAGGGCGCTGCTGGCCGTGCCCAGGTTCGCGGCCCCGTCCGGTGGGACCAATTTCAATGATCTGGCCACAGCTGAAAGTATCCAGGAGGCAGGGTGTCCACGGTCATGGACGCACCTTCGCTGCCGGGTATGGGGGGGCTGAACAGTGGTCAGGCCCTTGGGCGATGGGTCGGGCGCGTCAAGGGACGCAAGGGCGTGGAGCGTCCAGAACGTGGTTCACCATGCGGGTCAGTACGGCCGGGTCCTGGTAGGGCAACCAATGCCCGGCGTCCTTGATGCGAATGAGGCATCCCCGGGGCAAAAGTTTCGCCAAAGCTTCGCTTTCGGAGGGTGGCGTGACCCAGTCCGCATCCCCGACCACGAGAAAGATGGGGGTACGGCATGCGCCCACGCGGCCGGCGAATCCCGACCATGTCACCAATGCCTCGCGTTGTCGGGCAATGGTCGCGGCCGATACCGGTGGCACGGTACGGGGCAGGCGGTCGTAGGCATCGGGATGGGCGGTAACCCAGGACGGCGGAAAAAGGCTCTCCCGAAATTCTCGACGCGACATGGCGGCCATACGGTCCACCGCTGACGCGACAACGTCGGACGAAAACGGCGCGCCGATCAAGACCGCCTTGTCGACTCTGTCCGGATGGGCCAGGGCCATTTCCACGGCCGTGGCCGCGCCCATGGACCAGCCGAGCACGTCGGCCTTGCCGACGCCGAGGGAAGTTAGCGCCGCCGCCGCGTCGTCGGCAAAACGGCGCAAGGTGAAAGGGGCTGCGCCGGATGTCGATTCCCCCACGCCCCGGTAATCGCAGGCAATCACCGTATGTTCAGCGGCGAGTGCGCCGACGAGGTCCGCATCCCAGCCGTCCATGGAGCAGGCATAGCCAGTTAGAAGCAACAGTGGTGGGCCGTGTCCGGCGGTCTTGCATGCCAGGGTGGCGTCGTCGGCCGCAATCATCGTGGCGGGCAGTGCGGCCAGGGAAACGGACGGGGCGCTTAAGGCCGTGTCAGGATGGGCGAAAAGGGCCACGAACGCCCAAAGCGCCAGCAGGAGGCGGAGCGTAAAACGGCTTGATGTCGGCTGGGTTTGTGGCATGGGCTTTAGGGGGGGGAGTGGGGGCAATCACACCCGGCTTATTTCGGCCATTATTGGCAGGAGTCGGTTTTCGAGCGCGTGCGAAAGCGCGTCGGCCAAATAGTATTGATGCTCTCTAGGGCTTCGTCGCCGCTGCTCACGAAACGCTGGCTCACCTCTGGGGACTGGCCGGAAGTGACGGTCATCACCGGCTTGGTCACGGCCTACTCCACCTTCCCGAACATCGCCTCGACCAGCTTGTCAACCTCGGCTTCCCGGTTACAGGACATCAATAGCTTCGTCGGGGAAGTGCGCGACGTACTCTTCGAACTTCGTCCGACTGACGCCCGAGTTCTTCCACGGCTGGCGCGTCTTATATTCCTTGCGGGACATCCGCAGCTTGGCCCACGGCTTTTCCCGCTTCAGGTTCTTGAGCATGGCGGTGGATAGCATTTCCAGCCAGAAGGGTTCAAAAGGATCGAGGAATCGGTGCGGCAGCGAATAGGTTGCTCCCATGAGCCGCTTCCCATCCCTACGGGCCGGGGTAATCTTCACTTTAATTCACTCCCCATAACCTTCACGAGCGGGGCCAGAGTGGGGCCAAACTTCCTTTTAATACAAAGGGGTTGAACTTTATTAGTTCAACCCCTTGATTTTTCTGGTGCTCCCGATGCGATTCGAACGCATGGCCTATCGCTTAGGAGGCGATCGCTCTATCCGACTGAGCTACGGGAGCGGAAACGTGCATGAAACGATGTTCATGCCGTGTTAAACTTGCGACCGTTCAATGCCGACGCGCTTCGCTAACACCTTATTTCAATACGGTTTTTTGAAACAGCAAACCTTATCGCCAAGGTCTTTTCCGAAAAATCGGCCGATTGACGCGCGACGAACAAACTTTACTATTTGTCCCATCGCGACTTGTCAAGAAACTGGCACGGACGCGACGCGCGGTTCCATGTCCCCGATTCGGACGCGACCAAGGCCCTTTTGGCACCAAGGGCTCCGGTTTTGCTGCTTTACAACGCCTCCGATCGGTGTATAGCGGGCAGAATAGCCCCCCAACGGTGCAACCCCGGTCCCATCCGGGACGACGACATCGCCAGGGCCGCCGTCATGGCTGCCTCAGGCAACCAACCAGGAGTTCACGTATGGCCAAACGCATCCTCGCTCCCTTAAGCGCCGTCCTCATGTTGCTGGCCTGGACCAGTCTGGCCGCCGCACGCATCCCCCTCCCCGACATCACGGAACTCGTCGAAAAAGACGGCCCCGCCGTGGTCAACATCTCCACCACCAAGACCGCCAAGGTCCAGGAAGGGATGCGCGACTTCTTCGATCAGTTCCACGGGCGCGGCGGCCCCATGGACGACTTTTTCGACCAGTTCCAGAAATTCTTCGGCCCCCGTGGACGCGGCGGCAAGCCCTACAAGCAGCGTTCCATGGGCTCGGGCTTCGTCATCTCGGCCGACGGCTACATCGTGACCAACAACCACGTCATCGACAACGCCGACGAGGTCAAGGTCCAGTTCAAGAACAATGAAAAGCCGCTGACCGCCAAGATCGTCGGCCGCGACCCCGAAACCGATCTGGCCCTGCTCAAGATCGACGGCAAGTCCAACCTGCCCTATCTCGAGTTCGGCGATTCCTCCAAGATCAAGGTCGGCGAGTGGGCCCTGGCCATCGGCAACCCCTTCGGCCTGGAAAACACCGTGACCCTGGGCATCATCAGCGCCAAGGGCCGGGTCATCGGTGCCGGGCCGTTCGACAACTTCATCCAGACCGATGCCTCCATCAACCCCGGCAACTCCGGCGGCCCGCTGATCGACCTCGACGGCAAGGTCATCGGCATCAACACCGCCATCGTGGCCTCGGGCCAGGGCATCGGCTTCGCCATCCCCTCCAACATGGCGAAAGACGTCATCGCCCAGTTGCGCGAAGGCAAGACCGTCAAGCGCGGCTGGATCGGCGTCACCATCCAGGACATTGACGACAACACCGCCAAGGCCCTGGGCATGGACAACACCAAGGGCGCGCTCATCACCTCCGTGCTCGAGAACCAGCCCGCGGCCAAGGCCGGCGTGAAGACCGGCGACGTCATCACCGCGGTCGGCGACAAGCCGGTCGAGAACTCCAACGAACTGCTGCGCCGCATCGCCGCCCTCAAGCCCGGCGAAAAGGCCGACATGCACATCCTGCGCAACGGCAAGGCCATGACCATGGCCGTGACCCTGGGGGAACGCGACACCAAGAAGCTGGCCGAACAGGGTTTCGCCGGCCCCGAGGAGAATAACGGGGAAGCCGGCGAGGCCCAGGCCAAGTCCATCGGCCTGACCCTGCGCGCCGTCACCGCCAAGGAAGCCAAGGCCCTTGGCATGGACAAGGCCAGCGGTGTGCTGGTAACGGAAGTCGAGGATGGCTCCGAGGCCGAACAGTCCGGCGTGCGCCCCGGCGACGTCGTGCTCGAAGTCAACCAGCATCCGGTCAATACGCCGCAGGAATTCAAGAAAATCGTCGCTGGCGATGCCAAGGAAAAGGGCGTGGCCATGCTTCTGATCAAGCGTCAGCGCCAGACCGTGTTCCGGACCGTGCCTCTGACGAATTCGAAATAACACAACCGAATCCGCCGGCGGCGCCCTGCGCCGCCGGCGCTTCGAAACGACAACAGGCAGCCCATGGCCCGACAGCCGTATTGCGCCGAGGAAACGACCATCCCGGTGCCCTGCAAGGTCAATCTCCGTCTTTCCGTTGGGCCGCAACGCAACGACGGCTACCACGATATCGAAACCGTTTTTCTGCCGTTGCCGGAACCGGCCGACGCCTTCTCCATCCGCCGCTTCGACGGCCCCGGCGACATCGACTTCACCTGCTCCGACCCCGACCTGGAATCCGAGGACAATCTGGTGGTGCGGGCCTACCGCGCCTTTGCCGCGGCCACGGGCTACGCGCCAAGGCTCGAGGTGATGCTCAAAAAGCGCATCCCCCACGGCGCCGGGCTCGGCGGCGGCTCTTCCGACGCGGCCACCATGCTGGCCTATTTGAATGAACGGGCCGGCGCCGCCGCGCTCTCCCGCAACGGCCTGGCCCGCCTGGCCGTGACGCTCGGGGCCGACGTGCCGTTTTTTCTGCAAAACGGACCGGCCATGGCCACGGGCGTGGGAGAACGCCTCGTCTCCGTCAATCCGGGTCTGCTCGGCTGGCACGCCGTGGTGGCCTGCCCCCACTGCCGGGTCAACACCGCCTGGGCCTACGCCGCCCTGGACGCCTCGCGAACTTTCCCGGTAAAACGCGGGACTCACTACTTGACAAGCGTATTTGAGGCCAATAAAAGGTCCTTTTGCGTCACCGGAGCGCCCATGCGAAACGATTTCGAGCCCGTCGTTTTCGCCGCCCACCCGGAAATCGGGCGGGTCAAGGAGCGCCTGCTGGCCCTCGGGGCGGCGGGCGCGCTTCTTTCCGGTACGGGTTCCGCGGTGTTCGGACTGTTCCGCGACCGCCGCGCCGCCGTCATGGCCATGGCGCAGCTGTCCGGGGATGGTCCGCGGGTTTTTCTCGCCTCGCTCTAGACGACGGGGCGCGGGGAATCCGGGCGCCGCGCGGTATGAACATCCGCCCCTGGGCGGAAGCGGTATGCTGGGGTGTCGCCAAGTTGGTAAGGCACGGGGTTTTGGTCCCCGCATTCGTGGGTTCAAGTCCTACCACCCCAGCCAACACCACCGATCAACAATGGTCCGCCGAAGACGGACCCGCCGTCCGGCCCCCGGGGCGGCTTCAACGACCTCCGAGGCCCGGCATGGCGCAAGGCGATCTCAAAATTCTCACTGGCACCTCCAACCCCGTGTTGGCCGCGGCCATCTGCGACCACCTCGGCTGCACGCTGCTGCCGGCCAAGGTGGGCACGTTCAGCGACGGTGAAATCCGCGTCGAAATCGGCGCCAACGTCCGGGGCTGCGATATCTTCGTGGTCCAGTCCACCTCCTATCCGGTCAACTACAACCTGATGGAGCTGTGCCTGATCCTCGACGCGCTCAAACGGGCCAGCGCCCAACGCGTCACCGCGGTGGTGCCCTATTACGGGTACGCCCGGCAGGATCGCAAGGTGGCCCCGCGCGCCCCGATTTCCGCCAAGCTGGTGGCCGACTTCCTGACCGTGGCCGGCATGAACCGCCTGCTGACCATCGATCTGCACGCCGGCCAGATCCAGGGTTTTTTCAACCTGCCCGTGGACAATCTCTTTTCCGCCCCGATCATGGCCGAATATTTCAAGGAATTCACCGGCCAGAATATCTGCGTGGTCTCGCCCGACGCCGGCGGCGTGGAGCGGGCCCGGGCCTTTGCCAAGCGCCTGGGCGGCAATCTGGCCATCATCGACAAACGCCGCGACGCGCCCAACCAGGCCCAGGCCATGCACGTCATCGGCGATGTCAAGGACAAGCTGTGCGTGGTGCTCGACGACATGATCGACACCGCCGGCACCATGTGCCAGGCCGGCACGGTGCTGCTGGAAAACGGCGCCCAGGAAGTCATGGCCGCCGCCACCCACCCGGTGCTCTCCGGCCCGGCCATCGAGCGCCTGGAAGCTTCGCCCTTTTCCCAGATCGTCACCACCAACACCATCCCGCTCAGCGAAAAGGCCAAGGCCTGTTCCAAGATCAAGACCCTGTCCATCGCCGGGCTCCTGGCCAAGGCCATCCATAACATCCATACCGAATCCTCGGTGAGCGTGCTCTTCACCTAGGGGCCACGGCTCGCCTGATCGGAAATCATGTTTCGCCCCCGGGCGCAAAGGAGATACACGTTATGAAAGAGATGCAATCCCTGGCGGTCAAGACCCGCACGGGCACCGGCAAGGGGGCCAACCGGCGGCTGCGCGCCGAGGGCATGGTCCCGGGCGTCTATTATGACGACACCGGCGCCAACATCATGGTCCAGGTTGAGCACCTCCCGCTGCAAAAGCTGTATTCCAAGACGTCGTCCTCGCACGTCTTCAATCTGAAAATCGAGACCGAGTCGGGCGAGGAAGTCAAGCCCTCCCTGGTCTGGCAGGTCGAGAACCATCCGACCAAGGCCCGCTTCCTGCATGTCGACTTCTACGGCGTGGACATCAACAAGACCATCCACGTGCACATCCCCGTGGAAGTCGTGGGCAAGGCCAGGGGCCAGGTCCAGGGCGGCGTGGTCGAGGTGCACCGCGACACCATCGAGGTGGCCTCCCTGCCCATGTCCATCCCGGACAAGATCGTGATCGACATCACCAAGCTCGAACTCAACGAGAGCGTGCAGGTGGCCGATCTGTCCCTGCCCACCGGCGTCACGGCCATCCACGAGGATAACTTCGCCGTGCTGAGCATCGTCCTGCCCCAGGCCGCGCCTGAGGAGGAGGAGACCGCCGAGGCCGCTCCCGAAGGCGAGGCCGCCGCTGGCGAAGAGCCCGCCGCCTAACCGGGTTTCCCTTTCAAAGCTGCACGGGGCGGGATGCGCCAGACGCATCCCGCCCTTTTCCTTGGACCAGCGTCCGCAGAAAGAATTTAGCCCATGGCCGTTTCCGCTCTCATCGTGGGGCTTGGCAACCCCGGACCCCGTTACGCCGCCACCCGCCACAACTTCGGCTTCATGACCGTGGACGCCCTGGTCGAACGGGCCCGGGAACTCGGCGGCGCGCCGCGTGGCGCCCTGACCTCCCGCAAGGACCTGACCGCCGCCACCATCTCCCTGCCCGTGCTGCCCGGCGGGGCTTTCGCCCAGTTTTTGTGCGTCAAGCCGCTGACCTTCATGAACCTGAGCGGTCGGGCCGTGCGACCGGCCATGGACTTCTACAACCTCGCCCCCGAGGACGTCCTGGTCATCCACGACGAACTCGACCTGCCCCTGGGCCGGATGCGGGCCAAGCGCGGCGGCGGCAACGCCGGCCACAACGGCCTGAAATCCCTGACCCAGGAACTTGGCAGCCCGAACTTCGTGCGCCTGCGCCTGGGCATCGGCCGCCCCGAGACCGGACGCGACGTGGCCGGCTACGTCCTGGAACCCTTTCGCCAGGACGAACTGCCGGTGGTGCGCCGGGTGGTGCCGGCGGCCGTGGAAGCCGTGCTGACCTATTTCGAGGACGGCCTCGAAACCCTCATGTCCAGGGTCGGCGCGTTCGACGGCGCGACCTGATATTCCCCCTGCCGGCGATTTCCCCCTGTTTGTTCCGATCCGGTCGGAAGCCGTGGACACATGGCGGCAAGTGCGCTATTTTGGCTCGTAGACGGTTGGCGTGCTCCTGCGGCACGTGTTCTTCCGCAAAGGAGTCGACCGGTGTTTTCCGAGGAACAACTCGTAGTCTATCCGGCCCAGGGGGTGGGCAAAGTCGAACGCATCGAGACGCAAGTCATCGGTGGTGCTTCAGCCGATTTTTTCATCGTGCGCATTTTGAGCAACAACGTCACCCTGATGGTGCCGGTCAAAAACGCCGAAAACGTCGGCCTGCGTCCCCTGTGCAGCGCCGACGAGGGCGCGGCCATCATCGAATCCCTCAAGGACCGCTCCGATTTCACCGGCTACACCGGTCAGAACTGGAACCGCCGCTACCGGGAGTATTCCGAGAAGCTCAAAAGCGGCGATCTGGCCGACGTGGCCTACGTGCTCAAGGAACTGCTCCTGATCGGCCAGAACAAGGAACTGTCCTTTGGCGAACGCCGCCTGCTCGAACAGGCCACCAACCTGCTCACCCTGGAGCTGGCTTTGGCCCTGGAGAAGGACCAGCAGGACATCAAGGACGTCATCAACGAAATTTTCGCCGACGTACTCGAGCCCAAGCCCGAGGAATAACAGGCCAAGACGAGTTGCACGCCGGGCCGGGGCACGGCCTTGACAGCCCCGGGAAAAAGTATATGGATCGTTCCAGGCCGTAACCGGTCTGTCCCCCACTTACCCCTGGTCCCCGTAACCAAGCGAGTATTCGCCGCTTCCGCTTTGAACGGCCATACTGAATTCACGCTGCATCGGGTTTTGTCTTTCACTTCAAGAATCGCGCATTTCCGCGCCGGGCTATTCCTGTGAGCAACGCACCCAAACGCCGCGGACGTCCCCCTCAGTCCCCCCCTGGGCCCGTGCTTTCCGACCCCATCGAAAGCGACGACCTCATCCAACCCACCTCCACCAGCAAGCAAGGCATCATGGAGACGTCCATGAACCTCTCCGAGCTCAAGCTCAAAAGTATGCCGGAGCTGATGGACCTGGCTGTCCAGTATAACGTCGAAAATCCCAACGGGATGCGCAAGCAGGAGCTGATCTTCGCCCTGCTCCAAAGCTGCGCCTCCCAAAACGGTTCCATTTTCGGCGAGGGCGTGCTGGAAATCCTGCCCGACGGCTTCGGATTCCTGCGTTCGCCCATGTACAGCTACATGCCGGGCCCAGACGACATTTATGTTTCGCCCTCCCAGATCCGCCGTTTCGGTCTGCGCAAGGGCGACGTGGTCTCAGGCCAGATCCGCCCCCCCAAGGAAGGTGAACGCTATTTCGCCTTGCTTCGCGTGGGCGAGATCGGGTTCGCGCCACCCGAAGCCTCGCGCAACCTGGTGCTGTTCGACAACCTGACGCCGCTGTACCCCGACAAGCGCTACGTCATGGAAAACGGGGCCGAAAACTACTCCTCCCGGGTCATCGACCTGCTGACCCCCATCGGCCACGGCCAGCGCGGCATCATCGTCGCCCCGCCCCGCACCGGCAAGACCATGCTCCTCCAGACCATCGCCAATTCCATCAACGCCAACCGCCCCGACGTCTTCCTCATCGTGCTGCTCATCGACGAACGCCCCGAGGAAGTCACGGACATGGAGCGCACGGTCAAGGCCGAGGTGGTGTCCTCGACCTTCGACGAGCCGCCCCAGCGCCACGTGCAGGTGGCCGAGATGGTCATCGAAAAGGCCAAGCGTCTGGTCGAACGCAAAATCGACGTCGTCATCCTGCTCGACAGCATCACCCGTCTGGGCCGGGCCTACAACGCCGTCACCCCCTCTTCCGGCCGCGTGCTCTCCGGCGGTCTGGACGCCAACGCCCTCCAGCGGCCCAAGCGCTTTTTCGGCGCCGCCCGCAACATCGAAGGCGGCGGTTCCCTGACCATCATCGCCACGGCGCTCATCGACACCGGTTCCCGCATGGACGAAGTCATTTTCGAAGAGTTCAAGGGCACCGGCAACATGGAAATCTACCTGGACCGCCATCTGGCCGAAAAGCGCGTCTTCCCGGCCATCGACATCAACCGGTCCGGCACCCGCAAGGAAGAGCTGCTGCTCGAAACCGACGTGCTCAACCGCGTCTGGATTCTGCGCAAGCTGCTCGCCCCCATGAGCCCCATCGACTCCATGGAGTTTCTGCTCGACAAGATGCGCGGCACGAAAAACAACCGCGAATTCCTCGATCTGATGAACAGATAGCCGGGAGCCCGTTTCCCGGCTGGTCCCCGACGGTCCGCCACGTGGTCGCGCCCCGCGCCGCCCGGGCGGACCGTCGGCGTTTGGCCCCCGAACATGGACGGGGCATTACAACCGTGCCCGGCGGGGCCGCGGCGTCTTTTCTTCCCCCGGGCTTCGCGGTATGCTCCAACCATGTCCGCCCATCGCTTCCGCTTCCGTCCGGGGGGAGCCCGGCGTCTGACGGCGGCCCTGGCCGCCTGCTGGTTTTTTTTCGCCGCCGTCTGCGTGCCCACGGCCCAGGCCGGCTTTTTTTCCTTCGATCTCAAGGACGAACGCGAGCTCGGCGAGAAATTCAACGCGCTGATCCGCTCGCGGATGCCCTTGATCGAGGACACCGAGATCAACGACTACGTGACCGGCGTGGTCAACCGCCTCGTGCGCGCCATGCCGCCCCAGCCGTTTCCCTTCACCGTCTCCATCGTCAACAACAATGCCGTCAACGCCTTTGCCGGACCGGCCGGCTACGTGTTCGTCTTTACGGGACTCATCCTGCAAATGGAGCACGAATCGGAGATCGCCGGCGTGCTCGCCCACGAACTGGCCCACGTCACCCAGCGCCACATCGCCAAACGCATGGGCGAAATGAAGGTGCTCTCCATCGGCCAGCTCGTCGGCGTGCTCGCCGGCGTGATCCTCGGCCAGACCACGGGCAACCGCGACCTGGGCAGCGCCGTGGCCTTCGGCTCCCAGGCGGCCACGGCGCAAACCTATTTGAAATACTCCCGCGACGACGAACGCGAGGCCGACCAGGTCGGCATGAACTATCTCGTGGCCGCGGGCTACCCGCCGCGCGGACTGGTGGAAGCCTTCGAAACCATGCGCCGGCTCAAGTGGATGCAGGGCGGCGGCGACATCCCCACCTACCTGAGCACCCACCCCGGGCTGGTGGAACGCATGGGCTACCTGAAGGACCGGGTGGGCAAACTTCCCCAGGCCGTGCAAAGCCGCAAGGACAACGATGCGGCCTTCAAACGGGCGCAAATGCTCGTGCGCGCCCGCTACACCGATCCGCAAAACGCCGTGTCCTATTTCCGCAAGCTCGGCGACAAGGCCACCTGCCTGGACAAGCTCGGGCTGGCCATCGCCCTGTCGCGCTCCATGCACAACATCACCGAGGCCCGCCCGGCCTTCGAGACGGCCCTGGCCTGCGGCGGCACCGATCCGCTGGTGCTGCGCGAGGCCGGACGGTATTTCGCCAAGATCCGGGATTTCGGCCGGGCCAAGTCCCTGCTTCAGGCCGCCCTGCGCGCCAATCCCAAGGACATCGACGCCAATTACGAATACGGCCGGATGCTGGCCCAGGAAGGCAATTACCGCGCCGCCATCGGTTATTTGGAACAAGTGCAGATCCGGGTGCCGGACAACGCCGAGATCCGGGCCACCTACGGACAGGTGCTGGGGCAGGCCGGCGACATCTTCCACGCCTACCTGAACCTGACCTACGCCGCCGTGTACGCCAACAACCCCCGGCAAGCCAAAATGCAAATGGACAAGGCCAAGGCCGCCGCCAAGACCGACGACGACCGTCGCGAGCTGGCCAAACTGGAGCAAACTATCAAGACGCGTTCCGAACTCTGGAAAAAAAGGATTCTCGAATGAACGACTCGCTGCTCGTGCGCCTGCCCAAGGGCGAAGATCTGCTGGCCGCCCTGGGAACCATCTGCCTGGAAAAAAACATCACCAAGGGCCACGTAAGCCTGATCGGGGCGCTGGAAAAGGCCGTGCTCGGCTACTACCCCCAGGACACCCGGCAGTATGTCACCCGAACCGTGGACGCGGGCACGGAAATCCTGTCCGGCCTCGGCAACATTTCGCTCAAGGACGGCCAGCCCGCCATCCACCTGCACCTGACCCTGCTGCAGGGCGACTTTTCCATCATCGGCGGGCACGCCATGCCCGGCAACATCCTGTTCGCCGGTGAAGCCTGCATCACGCCCATCGAAGGCCCGCGCCTGCACCGGGGCCTCGATGGCGCCACCGGCCTGCCCCTGTGGGACCAGACCGGCATGTATAAAAAAAACGACGCCTCCGGCGGCCGGGGGGCATCATGCCCCCCGGACCCCCTCGAT
>JAFABC010000235.1 GCA_023426275.1 Pseudomonadota bacterium
GGGGCATCATGCCCCCCGGCCGCCGGAGGCTCTTCTCCCTCTTGGCTTCCCCGCCTCAAAGCAGGCGCACGCCGTTGCGACCGTTGTTCTTGGCTTCGTAGAGCGCCTGATCCACCCGGCCGATGCAGCTTTGGAGCGTGTCCTGGGGCTGGAACCGGGTCACGCCGAGGCTGACGGTCACCGGTGTGCCGTCCGGATAGCGCCCGGCCGCCACGGCCAGTCGCAGGCGTTCGGCCAGCGCCGTGGCCGCGCCGGCATCGGCCTGGGGGCACACGACCAGGAATTCCTCGCCGCCCCAGCGGCCCACGGCGTCACCCTTGCGGCAGTTGGCCGACAGGATGGCGGCCACGGTGATCAGCACCTTGTCCCCGGCCTGATGGCCCTGGGTGTCGTTGATGCGTTTGAAGTGGTCGATGTCGAGCATCAGGATCGACAGGGACCGGTCGTCGTTTCGGGCGGCAGGGGTGGCCGCCCGGAGAATGTCCATAATGGATTTGCGGTTGTGCAATCCGGTCAACGCGTCCGTGTTGGCCAGTTCCTCCAGACGGCTGGCGTAGGTTTCGATGCGCTCGAAATTCATTTTGATGGTGTCGATCATGCGGATGAGGGCGTCGATGATGCTGTGCAGCTCGTTTTCACGGTGGGGCTTGGCCTGGGAAAGCCGGTGGTGCAGGGTATTGAGGTCGATGGCGTCGCGGGCGTAGGCGAGCAGGTCGCTCACGATGGTGGTGTAGGGCCGCAATTGCCGCGACAGCAGGATGCTTGCCGCCAGGATGGTGAGCAGGGCCGTGATGATGCCGCTGACCACCATGGACTCCTTCAGGTGAAGCAGCTGCGTATACCGGGGGTCCGGGACGAAGGCGATGGAAAAGGCGTCGGGCTCGGCAAAGCCGTCCCGGGGCAGGCGCAACGGCTGCCAGTCCCGGTTGTCCGGGGCGCTGGCGCTTTCCACGGTTTTGTCGGCCAGGGCCACGCGCAGCACCAGATGCGTGTCGTCCGTGAAGGTGGCCAGCCACTGCGGCGTCAGGGATACGGCCGCACAGACCACGCCCACCGGGACATCGTCGTATTTGCGTACGGCCCGGGCGCTGACGAGGCTCGGCACGCCGTCCACCCTGGCCAGTCCCAGAAAGTCCCCTTCGCGCAGGGCGCGGGAAAACCAGGGCTGATCGGAGACGTCGTCGCCGAAACGGAATTCCCGGGGCGCGCGGGAGAGCACCATGCCATGGGCGTCGGCGAACAGCACGGTGTCCACCCGACGGGTGAAGGCGTGGCTCCAGTCGAAGAGCACCTCGTTGTCGGCGGTCTGGACGGCGCGGACAATTTCCTGGGGATGGGAAAGGTTGACGGTGGTCTGGTCCAGGCCGGCGATGGCTCCATACAGGTTGCTGGCCACGTTCTGGCCGACCTGGTTGCGGTGGGCGACCAGGGTCGTCTCGTAGTCGGCGAGCACCCGTTGCAATTCCAGGACATGCACCGCGCACAGGGCGACGATGGGAACGATGATGCACAAAAGCAGCTTGTTGCGCAGCGACATGGAGGGTGTTCCTACGGATGCAGGGCGTTGCGCACGGAATCGTAAAAAGCGTCGTCGCGGACTTCGAAGCCGGCCGCGCTCCAGCCAAGAATCTCCCACATTTTCCGACAGAACGGATGCTCGCGCGGCATGGCCGTCAGGGCTTGCCGATACCGGGCCACGGTCTCCGGCGGCAGGTGCGCCGCGGCCGCAATGGCGACCAGGGGAATGGGGGCGGATTTGGCCAGGATGGTGAACAGGTCGCCGTGGTGGCGCACGGCCGTGAAATAGGTGTCGTCGGACACCGCGCCGGCGTCGACGGAGCCGGCCAGCAGGGCCTTGAGCACGCGGTCGTGCTTTTTCAGGAAAAAGACCTTGCGGAAATAGCGGTCGGCGTCGATGCCTTTTTGGCGCAGGAGCATCTGGGGATAGGCGTAGCCCGAGGCGGAGCCCACGTCGGTGAAGGCGAAGCGCTTGTCCCGCAGATCGGCCAGGGTCGTCAGCCCGCTTTGTTTCAGGGCCAGGATATACGATTGATAAAACGGCGTGGGCCTGCCCGTGGCCGTGTTGGTTTCCATGAAGGTGGCGATGTATTGCACGGTGGGAATTTCGGCCTTGATCCGCACGTAATTGAGGGCGTTTGATCCAGGCGATGTCCACGCTGCCCTCGCGCAGGCGTTCGGCCAGTTCGGCATAGTCCCGGCTGACGAGCACCAGGACCGTGTCGCCGGTTTTTTTGCCGAGATAGTCGGCCAGGGTGTCCATGACTGTTTGCAGCTTCCGGGGATCGTTGGAGGGAAAAACGGCGAACTTGACGGTGGCGGCCGGGGCGGTGCCGACGAGACCGAAAACAAGCACGACGAGGAACAGGACTCTGGCGAACACGAACCACCCGCTTTTGCCGACATCCCCTGGAGAGGCGTCCACACGGTTTTCTAACAATTTGTTAACATATGTCCGAATGAGAAGGCAAATACAGCGATAACATCTTGTTTTCATGATTGAAAACAAACGGGCCGGCCAGACATGTTGTCTGGCCGGCCCGGGAAAGGCTCTTGTGGCAGGCGGGGCGACGCCCCGATTTTCCTACCAGGCGAACAGCGGGAAGGTCTTGGCGAACTTCTGCACGTCCTGGCGGATTTCGTCCAGCTTGGTTTCGTTGTCGCGGGCGGTGATGGCCGCGTCGATCCAGCCGACGATGCGTTCGATGTCCGCTTCGACCATGCCGCGCGTGGTCAGGGCCGCCGTGCCCATGCGCACGCCCGAGGTGACGAACGGCGAGCGGGTCTCGAAGGGCACCGTGTTCTTGTTGACCGTGATGCCGGCCAGATCCAGGGCATGCTCGGCGTCCTTGCCGGTCACATCCTTGTTGGTCAGGTCCACCAGCACGAGGTGGTTGTCCGTGCCGCCGGAAACCAGGTCGTAGCCGGCGTCGAGCAGTCCCTTGGCCAGCATCTGGCAGTTTTTGATCACCTGCCCCTGGTAGGTCTTGAAGCCGGGCTTGAGGGCCTCGCCAAAGGCCACGGCCTTGGCCGCGATGACGTGCATGAGCGGGCCGCCCTGGATGCCCGGGAAAATCTGGGAATTGAGCGTCTTGCCGTTTTCCTCGGAGGAGAGGATCAGGCCGCCGCGGGGACCGCGCAGGGTCTTGTGCGTGGTCGAGGTGGTGTAGTGGGCGTAGGGAATGGGCGAGGGATGGTGGCCGGTGGCGACCAGTCCGGCGATGTGGGCCATGTCCACCACGAGCTTGGCCCCGACCTCGTCGGCGATGGCCCGGAAGCGGGCGAAGTCGATGATGCGGGGATAGGCGCTGGCCCCGGCCATGATGACCGTGGGCTTGTGCTCCTTGGCCAGCCGCTCGACCTCGTCGTAGTCGATGGTGCCGGTCTCTTTTTTCACGTGGTAGGACACGATGTTGTAGAGACGGCCCGAAAAGTTGACCGGCGAGCCATGGGTCAGGTGGCCGCCGTGGGAGAGATCCATGCCAAGCAGGGTGTCGCCGGGCTTCATGGCCGCGAAATAGACGGCCATGTTGGCCTGGGAGCCGGAGTGGGGCTGGACGTTGGCGTATTCGGCGCCGAACAGGGCCTTGACCCGGTCGCGGGCCAGATCCTCGGCAATGTCGACATACTCGCAACCGCCATAGTAGCGCTTGCCGGGATAGCCCTCGGCGTACTTGTGGGTGAGCACGCTGCCCTGGGCCTGGCGCACCGCCACGGAGACGAAGTTCTCGGAGGCGATCATTTCGAGCTTGCCGGTCTGGCGCTCGATTTCCAGGCAGACGGCACGCCCGATTTCGGGATCGGCGATCAGCAGTTCTTCCATGGACGAATCCTCGTAAAGCGCAAGGGGGGAAAGCCGTTGCCGGCCGTCCCCCGTTGGTGATTGCGATGCGTGCCGGGCCGCCCCGGCCGAAAGCCTATTCGGCGTACGCCTTGTAGAGCATACAGGCGTTGGTGCCGCCAAAACCGAAGGAATTGCACAGGACGTTCGGGACCGCGACCGTGCGGGCGACGTTGGGGGTGCAGTCCAGGTCGCAGGCCGGGTCCTGGTTGTCCAGGTTGATGGTTGGCGGAATGACGCCCTCCACGATGCTCTTGACGCTCATGACCGACTCGATGCCGCCGGCGGCGCCGAGGCAGTGGCCGATCATGGACTTGTTGGCCGTGAGGATCAGCTTGGAGGCGTGCTCGCCGAACACCGCCTTGATGGCCGCGGTCTCGCAGGTGTCGTTTAACGACGTGGAGGTGCCGTGGGCATTGATATGGACGATGTCCTCGGGGGCCATGCCGGCTTCGCGGATGGCGGCGCGCATGGCCAGGGCCATGCCTTCGCCGTCCTCGGGCGGGGCGGTCATGTGGAAGGCGTCGCCCGAGGCGCCGAAGCCGACGGCCTCGGCGTAGATGTGCGCGCCGCGCGCCTTGGCGTGCTCCAGGGATTCCAGAAGCAGCAGGCCGCAGCCCTCGCCGATGACGAAGCCGTCGCGGTCGGCGTCGAAGGGACGCGATGCCCTGGCCGGATCGTCATTGCGGGTGGACAGGGCCTTGAGCGCGTTGAAGCCGCCGACGGCCAGGGGCGTGACGGTCGACTCCACGCCGCCGCAGATGGCGGCCTGGGCCCGGCCGAGCCGGATGTCGGAGTAGGCCACGCCGATGCCGTGCTGTCCCGAGGCGCAGGCCGAGGTGGTGCACAGGTTGGGACCCTTGGCCCCCACGGCGATGGAAACTTGGCCGGCGGCCATGTTGGCGATCATGGTCGGGATGAAAAACGGCGAAACCCGTGACGGGCCCTGGGCCAGCAGCTTGGTGTGGGTGGCTTCGAGGGTTTCGAGGCCGCCCAGACCGCAGCCGATGACCACGGCCACGTCGGCCGCTTCTTCGGGGGGAATTTTCCAACCAGCCTCCTCCATGAGCATCATGGCGGTGGAGACGGCGAAAATGGTAAAACGATCCAGACGCTTGGCAAGCTTGGCCGCAATAAACGGCTTGGCGTCGAAGTCCTTGACCTCGCAGGCGAAGCGCGTGTCGTAGTCCGAGGCGTCAAAGCGGGTGATGGGCGCCGCGCCGGAGACGCCGGCCACGAGGTTTTGCCAGCTGGTGGTCAGATCGTTGCCGATGGGAGTGATGGCCGCAAGGCCGGTGACGACTACCCGTTGTAAAGTCATGCGTGCATCCGTCCGCGGCCGGGGCGATTGGTGTTCTCGCCCCGGGCCGGCTGGGCGTTTTGGGCTTATTCGCCCTTTTTCTTTTCGATAAAGGAGATGGCGTCCTGGACTTTCTGGATCTGCTGCGCATCCTCGTCGGAAATCTCCACGCCGAACTCCTCTTCCATGGCCATGATGAGTTCGGTCAGATCCAGGGAATCCGCGCCCAGGTCATCGACGAACTTGGCTTCGGGGTTGACCTCGCCGGCGTCCACGCCGAGCTGATCCACGATGATCTCTTTGACTTTTTCCGCGACAGACATGCTTTCCTCCAAATGGTGGCCGTATTTTGAGCGAATCCTTGAGCGTTTACATATACATGCCGCCGTTTATCCCCAGCACCTGCCCGGTGACGTACCCGGCCTCGTCGCCAGCCAGATAGGACACGGCAGCGGCGATTTCCCCGGGTTCGCAGGCGCGTTTGAGGGGGATGCGCTCGGCGAAGGCCGTTTTCACGGCGTCCGGGAGCACGGCGGTCATATCGGTGGCGACATAGCCTGGAGCCACGGCGTTGACCGTGATGCCGCGTCCGGCCAGCTCCAGGGCGGCGGACTTGGTCAGGCCGATGAGCCCGGCCTTGGCCGCGGCGTAGTTGGCCTGGCCGGCGTTGCCGGACTGGCCGACCACGGACGTGATGTTGATCACCCGGCCGGCGCGCCGTTTCATCATGATCTTGGCCGCCTCGCGCAGGCAGGTGAAGGCGCCGATCAGGTTGACGCCGATGACGGCGGCGAAATCCTCGTCCTTCATGCGCACGAGCAGGCCGTCGCGGGTGATGCCGGCGTTGTTGACCAGCACGTGCAGATCGGCCCCTTTGAGGTGCTCGGCGAAAAAGGCGGTCACGGCGGGAGCGTCGGCCGTATCAAGGGCCAGGGCCCGGGCCGAACCGCCGGCGGCCGTGATGGCGTCGACCACGGCGGCCGCCGCTTCGGGCTTGCTCACATAGGTCAGGACCACGTCGAAGCCGTCGGCGGCAAGCCGTTTGGCAACGGCCGCGCCGATGCCGCGAGACCCGCCGGTGACCAAGGCCGTGCGCATGGCAATGCTCCTTGTCGCGCTTGCAATACCGCGTCCGGCGCGCGCAGCCGGAAAGGTTGAACGAGGTCGGGGGGCGGACGTAACCGCCCGCTCAGGCAGGGCGACACCCTAGCCGAAATGCGCCCCGACGGCAAATGCGTTTTCGGGGCCCTTAGAACTGGAGCAGGGCCGACCCCCAGGTGAAGCCGCCGCCAAAGGCGCCGAGCAGCACCTTGCCACCGGCCGGAATGCGGCCGTCCTTCCGGGCCTCCACCAGGGCCACGCCGATGGTCGAGGCCGAGGTGTTGCCGAACCGGGCCACGGTGGACATGATTTTTTCCGTGGGCAGGGCCAGTTTCCTGCCGACGGCCTCCATGATGCGCCAGTTGGCCTGATGGGGGATGAACAGGTCGATGTCATCGCGGGTCAGGCCGTTGGCGGCCATGAGTTCCTGGCACACCGAGGCCATGGAGCGCACGGCGTGCTTGAAGACCTCGGGGCCGTTCATCTGGAGGAAATATTCCTCGCCGACCGTGTCGCCGAGCTTGTAGGGGTGGCCGGAGCCGCCGCCCTTGATGGTGAGCAGGTGGCCGAGCGAGCCGTCGCTGGCGAGCAGGGCGTCGACGATCCGGGCCTTGCCCACGGGCGCGGGCTCGGTCGTGATCACGGCCGCGGCCGCGGCGTCGCCGAACAGCACGCAGGTGCGGCGGTCGGCCCAGTTGGTGCGGCAGGTGAGCACCTCGGCGGCGGCCACCAGCACCTTGGCCTCGGGATGCAGGGCCAGGATGGCCCGGGCCATCTCCAGGCCGTAAATGTAGCCGCAGCAGGCGGCGTTGACGTCCTGGACGACCTTGCCCCGGATGCCGAGCTTCTCCTCCAGCAGGCAGGCGGCCGACGGCGTGTAATAGTCCGGGGTGACGGTGTAGAGCAGGATATGGGTCAGGGCGTCGGCGTCCAGCCCGGCGTCGGCCAGGGCGGCCTTGGCGGCCTGGGCGGACATGTCGCTGACGGTTTCGCCCGGGGCGGCCACGTGCCGCTCCTTGATGCCGGTGCGGGTGGTGATCCACTCGTCGGACGTTTCGACGATCTTTTCCAGGTCGGCGTTGGTCAGCACTTTTTCAGGCGCGTAAAAGCCGATGCCGCGAATGTAGGCTTCGTGTTTCATGCAAATGGGGGGTGGGGGTTGGCGTGTCAGCTATGATCGTTGGCGGCATGGCGACGGGGCCCGGCCAGATCGATGTTTTTGGCCACGGCCTCGGAAAGATGGGCGTTGGCTTCCATGTCAACAAAGCGGGCGGCCATGCGTACGGCGCTGGAGATGGCCTTGCTGTTGGAGGCCCCGTGGCAGATCAGACAGATGCCCTTGAGGCCGAGCAGGGGCGCGCCGCCGTATTCGGCGTAATCGACCAGCCGGGAGAAACGCTTGAGCGCGTTTAAGGCCAGCATGGTGCCGATCTTGCCGAAAAAGCCGCGCCGCAGTTCGCCCTTGAGCAGCCGCCCCAGGGACGAGGCCAGCCCCTCGGCCTGCTTGACCACGACATTGCCCACGAACCCGTCGCACACGACCACGTCCACGTTGCCGGTGAACAGGTCGCGTCCTTCGATGTTGCCCACGAAATTAAGGGAGCTTAGGCGCAGCAACTCGAAGGCTTCCTTGACGAGCATGTTGCCCTTGCCGGACTCCTCGCCGTTGGACAGCAGGGCCACGGCCGGATTCGTCCGGCCGAGCATGGTCTCGGCCAGCACCGAGGCCATGACGCCGAACTGGAGCAGGTGAAAGGGCTTGCAGTCCACGTTGGCGCCCACGTCGATGATGACGCAGTGGGAGCGTTCCGTGGGCATGAACGTGGCAATGGCCGGTCGATCCACGCCGGGGGCGCGACCGATGGTGAACATGGCGCAGGCCAGCGTCGCGCCGGAATGGCCGGCGGAAATGACGCCGTCGGCCTCGCCGTCGCGAACGAGATTGCAGGCCACCTGGATGGAGGAATCCTTCTTGCGGCGCAGGGCCTCGGAAGGCTTTTCCTCCATCTCCACCACCTGGGAGGCGTGGACCACGGAAACCGGCAACCCCTTGGCGTCGTAACGCGCAAGCTGGGCGGCCAGGGCGTCCTGGTCGCCGACCAGGATCACCTCGGCCGTGCCGGTCTTGGCGGCGTGCAGCGCGCCGGGCACGACCACGTGGGGACCGAAGTCCCCACCCATGGCGTCCACGGCGATCCGCGGTTTTTTATTCGGCATCGTCCTTCCGCAGCATCTGACGACCGCGATAGGTGCCGCAGCTCGGACAGATGCGGTGGGGCAGCGTGGGTTCGCCGCAGGAGCACAGCACCACGCTGGGAACCGGCACGTGGTCGTGGGCGCGACGCATACCTTTGCGGGACTTGGAGATTTTTCTATTGGGGACGGCCATGGCGATCACCTCGCTAGGGGTTTAAGGTCAGGTATCGACAATTGCGCGGCAAACCGGCGGCAAAACCGCTTCAGTGCGAACCGCGCGGCACTTTCAGATTTTTGAGCACGGCCAGCCGGGGATCGCCTTCCTCGGCGCCGCACTGGCACGGCCCGTCGCGCAACGACGCGCCGCAACGCGGACACAGCCCCGGACAGTTTTCGTCGCACAGCGGCTTGACCGGCAGGGCAAGGAGGTACTGTTCCCATAAAAGGCTGCCGACGTCCAGTTCCAGGACCTTGCCCCGGCGGCGCAACAGCCCGGGTTCCAGGGCCTCTTCGCCCTCGATCGGCGCTTCCTCGAACAACTCGAAGGCGTTGTCCAGATCGAGGAGCACGTCCTCGGCGCACCGGTCGCACGGCACCGTGACCCGGCCGGTCAGCCGGCCCCGGAGCAGCACGCCCCGGCCCTGCGGCAGGACGGAAAAGCTGGCGGCCAGCCCGTCATCGCCCGTGGCCAGGACATGGGGCAAACTGAATTCCGCAATCGGCCCGGCCCAGATGGCCTGGTCGGAAAACGAAAATTCCCGGCCGTCCGCCGGGATGTCGGTGATGTCGAGCCACAGTTCTGACATGGGATTCCTCGCGAAGATGAGAGTGCTAGTCCGAGGTCCGGCCCTTGTCAAGAAAAAGCTTGCCAAGGTCCTTGTTCCCATGTACCTCACAAAATTCTTTGCGTCACTGCGAAAATTGCGTGGCCGCCGGTGGGCCGGAGAAGTGTCTCCGGTTGGCGATCCCCGCGCATCAAGTTTCCGGGAGGAACCACATAATGGCCAAGATTTGCGAGCATTGCGGCAAAAGACCGCAGGTCGGCAACAACGTCAGCCACGCCAACAACAAAAACAAACGCCGTTTCAAGCCCAACCTGGTCAAGGTCCGGGCCCAGCTGCCGTCCGGCGAGGTGACCACCATGACCGTGTGCACCCGCTGCCTGCGCTCCGGCGCGGTGACCAAACCGGCCGCCAAGACCGCCTAGCTTTTTTCTCGCAAGAGAATCAACGGCGCGCCCCCGGGCGCGCCGTTTTTTTTTTGCCTGCCGGAGGAGAGGGAGAGGAAGATGCCTCCGGCGGCCGGGAGGGGCACTGCCCCTCCCGGACCCTCCCGAAAGGGGGCGCGGACATCTGGTTGGCGGGTGGTCCCGTGGCAGTGCTTCGAACGTTTGGCGGCGCATTTTTGCCCAGGCAAAGCC
>JAFABC010000002.1 GCA_023426275.1 Pseudomonadota bacterium
GTCGTCCAGGCTGGTGATCTCTCCTTCGAGCACCTTCCTGGCCAGTTCGTCACGGTTGATCAGCACGGAAACCTCCTGGGACTTTCGCCCCTTAGTGGAGGTTTACACAGATTTCGTTACAGGCCCATTTTTGAAGTCTAAATATATAAGGCTGTTGCCTCTTGTTGTGGAGTCCGAGGGTGCTGAGTCCCCCCTTCGGCACCATCTATAAAAGGGGTTACAGCTTGTTAGCTGTAACCCCTTATTTTTTTGATTTGGGGCTATGGCGCGGCTGCAACAACGTAGCAAGTTGGCCTCGCTTGCCCAACAGGGGCAACGTGCCGGGGCGAACATGCCGGACGCCGGCCAGAGCCCTGTTTCCTGCCCGCCGAGAGCTCCGAGGGCGAATCTCCCCAAGGCGGTAACGCCTTGCAGGCCGTGGAAAAACGGCAGGTGCTCTTTTCCGCTTCGGCTGTTGACGCGCTCTCGATCTGGTCAGGCGGGCCGCTGAAATCTCCCTTCCGAGTTTGCAACAGCCTGGGGGTGCGCCCCTTGCGGGCATGGAAACGTTCCGGAGTCCCTCAAGCCATAGTGGTTTTCCAGAGGGCGGCGGTCCTTTTGTCCACCGAAGGCGTTCCTCCTGCCTCTTCGTGCCGTGGCCGCCATTTGGGTCGCGCCTTAGCGTGATGTCCGGGAACGGGAGCCGGCGCGCTTGGAGGCAGGCGAATGCGTTTTCACCGCGCAGAAAGGATTGGTGCAATACTTGAGGATGTTGAGGAATTTTCTATGGCGCCGTCCCCGCATCTGCAAGTGCCGCAAGACCGCGAGCTTGGCCAGGTCGCCCATGAAAAGCCAGACGATGCAGTACGCCCAGATGATCCCCGCCGTTTCCCAGCTGATGGAGGTGATGAGGCCGAAGGGGTAGACCACGAAAACGGTGGCCAGGATTTTGGTGACGATGGTCGACCAGAGCAGGATCGGGGCGGGGTAGGGCTTGCGCAAGAACATGCGCGAGGTGCGGGTCACGAAAAGCGTGAGGTGCCCGGCCACGGCCATCTTCAAGAAGACGAAGGTCTGGATGTGGGCGATATCCAGGTGGAGCCAGTTTTTGGCGATGATCAGCATAAGGAAGCTGCCCGCCACCCCGGTCAGACCCAATACGGTGGAGATCGTCAGGATGCGCCGCATGTCCCACCGCACCGGGGTGGGGTCGATGCGGGTATTGTCGAAGGCGATGGCCATGATGGGGATGTCGTTGAAAAGGGCCAGCAGGATGATCATGATGGCCGTGATGGGATAGAAATCGAAGAAGACCATGGCCAGGACGACGAAAAACATGATGCGGATGGTCTCGACGATGCGGTAGATGGCGTAACTGTTCATCCGCTCGAAGATCTTGCGTGCTTCCTCCACGGCCTTGACGATCACCGCCAGGCCCGGCGCGGTCAAAATGAGATCGGCCGCCGCCCGGGCCGCGTCCGTGGCGCCGCTCACGGCAATGCCGACGTCGGCCTGCTTGATGGCCGGCGCGTCGTTCACCCCGTCCCCGGTCATGGCCACGATGTGCCCCCGGGACTGCAAGGCCCGGACGATCCCGTACTTGTGCTCGGGGAAAACGCGCGCGTAGCCGTCGGCCTTTTCGATCCTGGAGATGGCCTGGCCAGCGAGATGCTCGATGTCCGTATCCTGGTCGAAAAATTGCGTGGCGGGCTGGATGTCCTGGCCCAGACCGATGGTGCGGGCGATTTCCCGGCCGATGGCCACGTCGTCGCCGGTCACCATCTTGATGGCGATGCCGTGCTTTTTGGCGTCGGCGATGGTGGCGGCCGAGTCTTCCCTGGGGGGATCGAAAAGAGGCAGGATGCCGAGGAATTCCCAGACATCGTCGCTTGGACAACGGGCCACACCCAGGGCGCGGTAGCCCTTGGCGGCGAAGGCATCCACCACTTCCCGCGCCCTGGCGGCATCCCGGGGCGCAAGCCGGCACATGTCCGCCATGACCTGGGGCGCGCCCTTGGCGACCCGGAACGCCTTTCCCTGGGCATCGCGCACCGTGGCCTCGGTCCGCTTGTGCACGGGATCGAAGGGCATGAATGCTTCCTGGGCATAGGTGGCCAGAACATCCGCGTTTTCGAGCCCGTCGATAACCGCCTGATCGATGGCGTCGGGGTCCGCGATATTGGAAGCCAGGGCTCCGGCGAGGATCAATTCCTGGGCATCCGCGGCCACGAAGGGCACGGGATCTCCCAGGGTGAGCTTGTTTTGGGTCAGGGTCCCTGTCTTGTCGGAGCACAGGATGTCGATGCCGGCCATCTCCTCGATGGATTCGAGGTGGGTCACGATGGCCTGGAGCTTGGAGAGGGCCAGGGCGCCCACGGCCATGGTCACCGAAAGCACCGCCGGCAGGGCGACGGGAATGGAGGCCACGGTGAGAATCAGGGCGAACTGGACCAGGGTCAGAATCCGGTCGCCGCGTTCCAGTTGCACAAGGATGAGCACGGCGACCAGGCCGATGCTCAGGTAGATCAGGTAGTCCGCGATCTGCAGGATCGCTTTTTGGAAATGCGAGGCCGCCCCGGCGGTTTGGACCAGCTGGGCCGTGCGGCCGAAGTAGGTATGTTCGCCGGTCGCCGTCACCAGGGCCAGCATTTCGCCCTGTTTCACCAGTGCCCCGGAATAGGCGGTATCCCCGGCCTTTTTGTCAACGGGCAGGGATTCCCCGGTCAAGGCGGACTGGTCGACGCTGAGGAAGTCGCCTTCGAAAAGTTTGATGTCCGCGGGAATGATGCTCCCCAGGCGGAGGTGGACGACATCCCCCGGGACCAGCCGGGAGGCGGCGCTCTCCTGCCACTTGCCGTCCCTGAGCACCCGGGCCTTGAGGGCCAGTTGTCGTTTGAGGGCCTCGAGGGCGTTCGCCGCCTTGTATTCCTGCCAAAACCCCACCAGGGCGTTAAAAAGCAGCAGGACCACGATGACGATGCAATCGTCCCAATGCCGGACGACGGCGGACAGGATCGCCGCGATCTCGATCATCCAGGGAATGGGGCCCCAGAAATAGCCCAGGAATTTGAGGATGGGATGGACCTTTTGTTCCTTGAGGACATTGGGTCCGTAGAGTGTCAGTCGCTCCTCGACCGTGGCGCTGTCGAGTCCCCTGGGGCTGCTTTCGAGTCGGGCGAACAGCTCCTGGGCGCTTTTTTCCCGGGCATCCTCTCCACTGATGATGATCGGTTCCGCCATGTGCCTGGACCTCCTTGCCCCGGGAAGTGCGGTCACGTGTCGCGATCGGCGCCGGTGGGAGCAGTTGGATGTCAATGCCTTGAAAGGGATGCAACTCTATTCCAACTTCATCTTCACATACACCAAAAGCATGGCTTGGAGTAGCCCCGATCATGCGGGATGGCCATGGGAGATTCGCGCGAGGCGGGAGCGGGCTGGCCTGCCGGCGAAACGCATCATCACCGGGCAAGTCCTTTGCCGGGATGAACCGCGGGACCATGTTTCACGCGTTGCCGGCTCTTCAGGGCAGACGCTCGGTCACTGGCGGGTGGATCGGTTTCTGTTCTCTTTGAAGCGCGAGAGAGGAGTCTGTTGCCGCGAGGAACAGGTTTCGAGAGCGCGGCGTCCCCCTTCGCACCAGCAAAAAGGGGTTGCAGCGAATAGGCTGTAACCCCTTTTTCATCTAGTAGTATCGCCATTCACCGGGTTCTTCCCGGAAACTCGTGTCGAGTTCCTCGCTGATGCCCACCCGGATTTCCTTTTCGCTTTCGGCCACCGTTACGTTTTTGGCCGGATCGAAGCCCACATCCAGGCAGACATCCTCCCAATGCCGACGGACCTGCTTGGCGGCTTCCCGGACGGCCTCTTCCTGGCCGGACCGCTTGAGCCAACGTGCCACCCAAATCCACATATTCGCCTCCACGGGTCAAGGGTTGACGAACTGGACCGGCACCGGGGATGCGGCCACTACTTTGGCCGCCACCGTGCCGAGTCCGAGGTTGCCGCTTTCCCGACCTTCGACGCCGCGCCCCCTGGTGGCCATAACCACCAGATCGGCCTTTTCCGTTTCGATGGCTTTGAGGATCTCCGTGACCGGATCGCCCTGGGTAACCCGCACGGTCAGGTTGGGGCAGGCGGCAAGTTCCTTGCTGCACACCGCTTCGAGCTTGCCGCGGGCCTGCTCCAGTTCCCAGCCGTGGAATTCCCGCAACTGATTCTCGTTGGGGTAATTGCCGTAGGCCGGAAAATAGCCGCACAAATCGAGTCCCACGTACAGGGCCACGACCCGGGCGCCGTGGGCGGCCGCCAGTTCGCGGACATGGGGCACCGCCCGCAGGGATGCCTTGGAAAGATCCGTCGGCCACAGAATGGTCTGGTATGCCATGTGGTTCCTCCCTGGTCACCTGACTTGCCCACAAGGGGGCTGTCTCTCCTTTATAACACGTTTTGCGGGAACGGGAACCAGGGACTCCCCTCGGCGGCGTCGGGGACAAGGCGTTGCAGGCAACGTGGTTCGGGAAAATCCGGACCGCCCTGTTTGAAAATGCGTAACTCTTCTACACAAGCCAGCGTCAGGTATACTGATGACGGAAAATGGGCATCGATTTCTTGTCAAAAAAAGAGCCAGAGGCTACAGGGAAAGAAATTTTCCGTGTGAGCCGTGTGATGACGCTGGGATTGACGGCTGGTTGCAAAAGATTTTTCGTCAGCACTTTGTTTTTTTCGATTTTCTCCCAATGGAGAAGTATCATACTGTTTTGGTGATAAATATTATTTGGTTTAAAAAGAATACAGCATGAACAAACGAGTTGTTCCAGCGGCAACTTTTTTATGGGTTTTATGAACGATAGTTTGGAGTTTTTTATATTTTATAATTAAATTAAATAGTTATCGTGTCGTTGTCTTTCGATGAGAGGTTGCCAATGCAATATCTTGAAAGTGTATTGTGCCGTCTCTATACAATGACAACAGGGAGGGATGTCTCGCGCAAAAACATTCCTTCCTTGTATGGTTATGTTTTTATAGTATCTGTTCTTGTGTATATTCAGGCCCTTGTCTTGCCTGTGCTTGGCCTGGATACGTACACGTATTTTCTCTCCCATGGCGCGGGTGACGCGCGTTTCGACATCATTCGCGGCACCTGGGGGTTCGCCCTGGTCAACCAGCTGGCTCCCGGTCCATTGGTGTCGCCGCTGGTGTCCATGTTCGCCTTTCTTGTGTTCACCTCGTGGACGTTGACGACGGCGGCCTTGTTTTGGAACCGCGAGAGTGCCGATTGGACAACGGGCTTTCTTGCGCTCACCATGACGCTGTTTCCGTATTGGGCGTCCCAGGCCTATTTCGGCTACTACCACTACGGCTATTCCCTGGCCACGCTGGCGGGCGTGTGCGCGGTCCTGCTGGCGTGGAACGGCCACGGCTGGAAACGCTTTGCCGCGGCCGCCGTATGCACCGCCATCGGTGCGTCCATGTATCAAGGCAGTCTTTCCATCGCGACATCCTTTGCCGCGGCCACGGTCGTGATCACCTGGGTCCGGGCCGCCGCCTCCGGCGGACCGCCGGCCTGTTGGAAGCCGCTTGTCCGTGTGATCGCCAGCATGGCCGTCGGTGCGATCCTGTATCTTGGCTTGCAGAAACTTGTCATGGCCGCGCTGGCCATGCCCGTGGTGGACGGTTCATACACTGTCGATTTCAAATGGAATCTCGATGGCGCGCTGCAATCCTTTCGCGACATCGTTCCGGGAAACCGATGGCTGTTTCCGTTTCCGGCGCGTTGTATCCTTTTTTTTGCCGGCCTGCTGTTTGTGGGGGCTGTGCTTTTGCGTGCCGGACGCGGGACGCCGCTGCGTTGGCTGGCCGTGCTGCCGCTGCTGGTGCTGCTTTTTGTCTCCCCGTTGCCGCTTGCCCTGTTGCAACGGCACATTCTCGCTCCTCGCTCCCTGGGCGGGGTGGCCTTCATCTGGGGCGCCGTTGTTTGGGGCGCCATGTTCCTGGCCGGGAACCGGCTCAAGAAGGCGTTGACCGCCGCGTTGGCGGCGTTGCTGGTCATTTTCGCCGTGCAAATCAATGACGCGTGGTTTCGTCAACGGCTGACAACCGAATCGGATCTGGACAATGCGCGGCGGATGCACCAGCGCATTGTCAGCCTGCCCGAGTACAGGCGGATGCCCCGGCCGGTCACGGTGACATTTGTCGGGTGCCGCGCGGCGAGCGCCTTGCCCTGGCCACAGGATCTGGATTCCGTGTTCGGGGTCTCACAGTTCGCCTGCTTCGGCGGCGGCAACCTTGTGCCGCATACCTGGGCTGTGATGCGCTTTGCGGGAGCGCCGATGAAGGTCGCGCCTGCCGGAGCCGGCGACCTCGTCCTCGTGGCGGGGCGCGAGCCGTGGCCGGCCGACGAAGCCGTGTTTGCCGACGGCGACCGGGCGATCGTCTGGCTTGGCCCCCCGGACCCGGTGCAGTCAACGCCGGAAAGACGGCTCGGCCTGTTCGCCCTGGCCCTGGGCGTTCGCGACAAGGCGGCCTCGCCACCGGCCGCGTTGCCGTCTCGTTGGCCATTTCTCATCGCCCAGGCCGGACCGGGACCGTGGAAGGCGGAAGGGCCGCTTCGGACCGTGTCGGGAAATTGCGATGCGCGCGAGCCCGTGCCCCGGGACTCCCGGTTCGAACGGGTGCACGGCTGGGCCTTCGATCAAGGCTTCAAGGTGCTGCCGCCCTATGTCGTGCTGCTGGACGCGACGGGCGACATCGTGGGCTTTGCCGCTACCGGCGCGCCCCGCGAGGATCTTCGCCGGACCGTTGCGGTGGACGCCGTGTTCGCCGGCTTCGATGGCTACATCCTGGCCGGAGCCCGCTGCGCGCGCATCGCCTACCTGCTGCCCTGACCCGGTTCGGGGACTGCTTCGACAACGCGGGGCCGCTCATCCGTCCGGGAACCTGTCTTGGTGGCCGCCGGGACTTTTGCGCGGTTAGTCGTCGGCGGAGCCGGTCGGGGTTCCTGGACCGGACGGCGGGGCCGTCTGCCGCAGGTGGATGATTTCATCGAGGAGAAAGACATCGGTCAGCAGCGTGCGCACGTGGTGCGAGGCGTTGAGATTGTCGACAAGCTGGGAAGAGATGCGCGGCTGGGCCAGGACAAGCTCCATGGCCGCAAGCGCTGTGGCCGTGTCCGCCTTGAGCACGTCGAGAAAGGTTTCATAGCGCTCCCGCGGGGCCAGCCGGTTGTCTTTCACCACGGCGGCATAGGCGCCGGGCAGGCCGAAAGCGGCCTCCACGGCCCGGGAAAGCAGCTCGCGCAACTGCGCGCCGCTGTGGCTTTCCCGGTCGTCGGCAATGCCCTGGGCCGCATAGCCCAGCATGAATTCGTAGCATTCCTCGATGGCGTCGCACCGGGCGGCGATCTCCGTAAAGGGTGTCATGAATGCGTCTCCCTCGGACCGTATCCGGCGGATTGCGCCCTGCCGTTCCAGCGGGCGGGGTCATGGTGGGAAAGATAAAAGGCCCGGTCCAGGGTTCCCGTGAGCATGGACCGGGTGATGGGCCGCTTTTCGGGCCGCAGGGCGAAATAGACGTGGATGATGACCAGGGCCACCAGGGCAATGCCGGCCAGACCGTGCAGGGCGTAGACCACGCCCCAGCCGCCGTCGCTGAAAAAGCGGTAGGGGTCGCGGGACAGCAGCGGCGTGCGCACCCGGGAGAGCATGGCCGCCCCCGTGATGGCCATGGTCAGCCCCAGGACCACGATGGCCAGGTGGTAGAGTTTGTTGCCAAGGGGATACTTGCCCGGCCGGACCGGGGCCGTGTCCGTTTGCGGCTGGCCGGCGAGGTTTCGCAGCTCGGCCAGATCCTCCGGCATGGGCCAGATGGCCCGGAAGTCCATGCAGCACAGGGCATGGACGATATGGAAGATGATGGCCGCGATGAGCACCGCCCCGGCCAGGACGTGCAGGCCCAGCCAGTCGAACCGCAGGCCGGCCTTGGGCAGAAAGGCCGAACAGAGCAAGGTGAGCATGGCCGCGGCCATGACCCAGTGAAAGAGCCGCGCCGGGAGCGAGTGGCGCAGGATGCGGGCCGGAACCGTGGCCGCCGCCTCCGGGGGGACGGTCACGGCGGGGGAGGCCGGGCGCAGACGCGTCCATACGGCGTGGACCAGCGCGAAGACGAGGCCGGCGGCAAGGGAATACCACAGCAGCGCCCAGGCCGCATGGAGGATGACGGGCTGCCCCCAGGGGGATGCGCCCCAGGTCAGGATGCTCATGACGCCTCCTTGCCGAGAATGGCCCGTTTGACCAGATTGCGGGTCAGGGCCAGCTTGTAGCTGTTCCGGGTCAGGGGAACGGCCCCGGCCACGGCGATCTTTTCCGCCGTAACGGCAGCGTCGTCTTTCGAGCGTCCGGCCACTGCCGCCTCCACCTTGGTCAGGCGCCAGGGTTTGGCGGCCACGGCACCCAGGATGAAACGGGCTTTTTCGATGCGCCCGCCGGATTGCCGCAGCGCCGCCGCGATATTGACCAGCGGAAAATCCCAGACCGGCCGGTCGCGGACTTTCTCGAAATAAAATGTCGCCCCGGCCCAGGTCCGGGGAAGGCGGATTTCCGTCAGCAGGTCGCCGGGTTCGAGGATATTGAGCCGGGTGATGTCGTCTGCCGGGCCGACAAAGAAGTCCTCGGCCGCCACTTCGCGGCGACCCGTTGCGTTTTGGATGGTCAGGCGCGCCTCCAGGGCCACCAGGGCCGGTGCGGTGTCGGACGGCGACACGGCGACGCAGCGTCTGGCCCCGAAGATGGCATGTTCCCGGTTCATCCCTTTCGGCGTGCCGGCGTAGCAGATGTTGCCGCCGGCCCGGTAGCAGGTCCAGCCGCCGCGATAATACCAGCAGCGGGTGTCCTGGGAGATGTTGCCGCCGATGGTCCCCTGGTTGCGGATCTGCGGCGAGGCCACTTCCCCGGCCGCCGTGGCCAGCAGGCCGAAGTGTTCGCGGAGAACCGGATGGCGGGACACGGTGGTCAGCGTGGTCATGGGGCCGATGATCCAGTCCCCGTTTTTCTCCTGCCGCAGGCCCCGCAAGGTTTCGATGCGGCCGAGGTCGATCACGGCCCTGGGACGTTTGATGCGGTCCTTGAACCGTTCCAGGCTGTCGAGCCCTCCGGCCAAGATCCAGGCCTCGGCCCCGAGACGCCCGGCCAGGGACAGGGCATCCTCGATGCGTGCCGGCTGGTAGAGATCGAAGGGCGGCATCCCGTCGCGTACGATTGCCATGGTAGTCTCCTGCCGTATTGCGAAGCGGCGTTACGGGTGGTGCTCAGACATTGGCCGCAAGACCGCCGGCCGGGCGTTTGGACCCGGGTTCGAGGACGGTGAGGATCGTGTCGGCCATGACCGGGGCGCGGACAAAGGTCTCGTCGTCCAGGGCGTCGGCCAGGGCGCACAGGATCGCCGCGCAGGCTCCGCCGGTGGGTGGTTCGCCGATGCCGCGCGCGCCTACCGGCGTTTGCGGATCGGGCCGGCCCACCGCGCCCCAGGTGAAACGCTCCGGGGCGCTCAGCATGGTCGGCGGCCGGGTCTGGTAGAAGCGTCTGGCCACGGGCAGGCCGTAATGGGTGTCGTAGAACCACTTCTGCGTGGTGGCGTGGCCGATGCCGAGCATGGAGCGGCCAAAGAGCTGTCCGCCAAAGGCCCGGGGGTGGACCACCCGGCCGGCGTCGGCCTGCACGTGGATGTCCACGATGCGGTACATGCCGGTTTCGATGTCCACTTCCACTTCGGCGAAGGTGGCCACGTAGGAATAGGTCTGGCCGTCGCGCCCGAAGGTGTCCCTGGCCACGGCCACGAGGCCCTGGCCGGCCAGGGCCGCCACCGAGGCCTTGGTGAACTTGTTGAGATCGTCCGGGATGTCGTGGCCGTCATAGCCTCCGCCCAAAGCAACGGCCTGCCGCGCCGCCTCGGCGAAGGTCAGGGCCTGCCCCGTGTCGGAGCGGAAAACGCGTTCGCCGCCGATGGCGTAGTCCCCGGGGCTGCCGCCCAGGGTTGTGGCGGCGATTTCCCGGAGCTTGCGTCGGGCGTCAAGACTCGCCGCCAGGGCCGCCCGGGACATGGCGTGGATGGTCTGGCTGCCGCCGGAAACGCAGCTCCAGCCCAGGTGTTTGCCTGTATCGCCCCAGAGGATCTCGCAGGTCTCCCAGGGCACGTCCATGGCGTCGGCCACCACGCGTTGCACGTCGGAAAACGACTCCGTGCCGAGGTTGCCCACGCCGGTGTGGATACGCAGCCGGCCTTCGGGCGTGATGAGGAACAGGCCGTCAAAGCCGATGGTGCCGGCCACGAAGCAGCCTGTGGCCACACCCAGGCCGCGCCGGATCGCTCCTTTGGCCCGGGCCGGGCGGTTGCGGCGCGTCTGCCAGTCGAAAGCCGCGGCCCCCTGGTCGAGCGCCTCCCTGACAAAGGCGCTGGTGGCGGCATTGAGGCTGCCGTCGGGATTGGGCGGTCCGACCGGAGCGCGGCCTTCCGGGGCGTTGATGCGGCACACGGCCAGGGGATCGAGCTTGAGTTTCCGGGCCGCCTTGGCCAGGACCGGTCCCATGAAGGCCATGGCCTGCAAGCCGCCGGGGGCGGTCTGGGCGGCGCGGGTCGGGGTGTTGGTCAACACCGCCACCCCGCGCCAGCGCATGGCCCGGGGCTGGTAGAGCAGCGAGGCCATGCGGCCGACCAGGATGGCGTCGTATTGCTGTTCGTAGGGCCCGTTGTCCATGACCACGAAAAGATCCAGGGCCAGCAACCGGCCATCCCCGGCAAAGCCGGCCCGCATGCGCCCGATCAGGCTCGGCCGGGCCCGGCCGATGTATTGCTCCTCCTCGCGGCTGATGCGCATCATGACCGGGGCCTTGGCTTTTTTGGCCAGAAGCGCCGGAATGACCGCGGCGATGGAGGCCGTGATCTTGCCGCCAAAACCACCCCCCGTGTATGCACTGACGAAAACGATGTCCGCCGGGTCCATGTTGAGCCAGCGGGCCAGCGCCGGCACGGTCTGGATGGTGCTTTGGGTGCCGGTGGCCAGATGCAGCTTGCCGTTTTCCCACCAGGCCAGGGCCGAGCGGGTTTCCAGGGCCTGATGGCTGACATTGGGGGTGACGAAGGTTTCGTCGAGGACGAGGGCGGCCTGTTGCAGCCCGGACTCGACGTCGCCGAAGCGCCATTCGCCGGCGGCCTTGCCCAGGGGAAGCTGGTCCGGATCGCTGGCCGCGAAATCGGCGGTCGTCCATTTGAGGGTCCCGACGCAGGCCGGTTCGCCGGTTTTTCCGGGCGGCAGCCAGACGTTGCCGTCGGTGCGGGCGTTCGGGCCGCCCGGACGCAGGCTGTCCAGCGGATTGACGACAAAGGGAAGCGGCTCGAAGGTGATGTCGATGGCCTCGATGGCGGCCACCGCCGCCGCCTCGTCCGTGGCCGCCACGGCCAGGATGGGGTCGCCCTGGTAGAGCGGTTCCATGGTCAGGGCGTGCTCGGCCCAGGGGCTGGCCTTGATGACCGCGCCGCTGTCGGACACGGAATCGGCCGGCGGCGGCAGGTCGTCGGCGGTGAGGATGGCCCGCACCCCGGGCATGGCCAGGGCGGCCCGGGTGTCCAGGCGTTTGACCCGGGCATGGGGCATGGGGCTTGTGAGCAGCTTGCACACGAGCATGCCCTCGGCCCGGAAGTCGTCGGCATAGCGGGCCTCGCCGGTCAGTTTGGCGCGCAAATCCGGCGTGGTGTAGTCGCGGCCGGTCAGCTTGGGCGTAAAAAGAGTCTCGTTTGTCGCCATGGCTCATCCCTTGCGCATGTATGCGGCCCCGCGCATGAGGCCCGTGAGAATCTTGTCGTAGTCCTGGCAACGACACAGGTTGCCCGAGACGCCGTGGGCCAGTTCCTGCCGGGTGGGATCGGGGTTGGTTTTCAGATAGCCCAGCGTGGCCATGAGAAACCCGGGCGCGCAGTAGCCGCACTGGAACCCCTGCTCGTCGAGCACGCCCTGTTGCAGGGGATGCAGGCTGCCGCCGGGGCGGGCCAGCCCTTCGATGGTCAGGATTTTTTTGCCCCGCACGCTGTGGGTGAGGATGGAGCAGGAGTACTGCGGCACGTCGTCGACGAGCACGGTGCAGGCGCCGCATTCGGCCCGGTCGCAGCCGATCTTCAGGCCGGTGAGTCCCAGCTTGCCGCGCAGGGTCTGGGCCAGCGTCTCCTGGGGCATGACGTCCACCCGCCGTTGCTGGCCGTTGACGTCAAGGGTGATGAGGCGCTCCACGGACCCGGGCGTGGCCTTGGGGCCGGCTCCGGCCGGTCCCGGGAAGAGCGGGCCGGAAAACGAGACGACTCCGGCGGCGATCACGCTTTTGATGAACTGGCGCCGGGTCAGCCCCCCGGGCCTGCCCTCTTCGGCATGACAATCGCACATGGCAACTCCATCTGTTTTGCGCAGATATTTTGGAATATCGGCAAGTTGCTCCATGGGCCAGGGCGCGGACCGGGCGGATCGCGGCCACGGGCCCGTGGGAATCACTATGATGGATCTTTACGTGATTCCCGGTCCACAGGGATAGCCCGATTCTCCTGAATACTTGCCTGATCCGGTCGGCCGGGCGGCGGGGCGGGGCGATTCTTGCCACTTTTCTCCATTTTTTCCCGGGCGATATTTGAAAAGGCGTGAAAAGGATCTGGCGCCATGAAAAATTCCCTTGTCGCCGCTTCCGGATTGCATCTTTGGCTGCCCACGGTGGCTTGTGCGGCCCCGAAAGACTTGTGCCCGCAAAAAGATTTTGAAACGCGAACTGTTACGGCAAGTGCGCAACGTCGCCGGGCAATGCGCCCCAAGGCGCGCGGTTCGTGCCGGGAGTGTTCGGAGTCGACACAGAAAAAGGGGAGCGGGCGGTGCCTGCTCCCCTTTGCGTGGGCTGCTGGTCGGTTCCGGCTGGCGCCGGGGCGATGGCTTCCGGAGGCAACGTCCCGGTCAGACGGTGGCCTGCTTTTTCCCGTTTTGCTTGAAGAGGCGGGAAACGAGCACAAAGAACAGCGGGATGAAGATCAGGTCGATGAAGGTGGCGGACAACATGCCGCCGCACACGGCCGTGCCGATGGCGTTCATCGCGCCGGCGCCGGCGCCGTTGGCCATGGCCAGGGGCAGCACGCCGAAGAAGAAGGCCAGGGAGGTCATGATGACCGGCCGGAACCGGGTCTTGACCGCGCCGAGCGTCGCCTCGATGAGGCCTTCGCCATGGCCCATGCGTTCCTTGATGAACTGGATGATCAGGATGGCGTTTTTTGTCGACAGGCCGAGCGTGGTCAGAAAGCCGATCTGAAAATACACGTCATTGGGGAAGCCCCGCAACGACGTGGCCACGATGGCCCCGAGCACGCCAAGGGGCAGCATGAGCATGTTGACGATGGGGATCGTCCAGCTTTCGTACAGCGCCGCCACGCACAGGAAGATGACGAAGATGGAGAAGGCGTAGAGAATCGGTCCCTGCGCCGTGGCCATGCGTTCCTGGTAGGACAGCCCGGTCCAGTCGAAGCCGATGCCCTGCGGCAGCTTCCCGGCAAGGTTTTCCATGATGGACATGGCCTCGCCGGTGCTGTGTCCCGGCGCGGGCTCGCCCCAGATGTTGATGGAGGGGAAGGCGTTGTAGCGCTCGAGCTTGGGCGAGCCCACGGTCCAGCGACCGCTCGAGAAGGAGGAAAAGGGCACCATCTTGCCCTCGGTATTGCGTACGTAGAGCCGGTTGAGGTCCTGCGGCCGCATCCGGTAGGGGGCGTCGGCCTGCACGTAGACCTGCTTGACCCGGCCGTTCTGGATGAAGTTGTTGACGTAGGAACTGCCGAAGGCCGCCGAGATGGTCGTGTGGATGTCGTTGATGGGCACGCCGAGCGCCCCGGCTTTGTCCCAGTCCACGTCGAGATGGTATTCGGGCATGTCCTCCATGCCGTTGGGGCGCACCCGGACCAGGCGCGGGTCCTGCCGGGCCATGCCGAGCAGCTGGTTGCGCGCGGCCATCAG
The DNA here is from genome assembly GCA_023426275.1 of Pseudomonadota bacterium. Lineage (GTDB taxonomy): Bacteria > Desulfobacterota > Desulfovibrionia > Desulfovibrionales > Desulfovibrionaceae > Solidesulfovibrio. The sequence goes on from JAFABC010000002.1 coordinate 14,000, forward strand.
TTTCTCGTGGCCGAGGCCCCCGCGATCCTGCAATTCGAAATCGAAACCCGAGGCCATGCCCAGCTCGACGACGGGCGGCGGCGGGAAGGCGAACACCATGGCTTCCTTGATGCCCGAGAAATACCGCATGGCCCGGCCGGCAATGGCTTTCACCTTGAGGTTGGCCCCGGAGCGCTTGTTCCAGTCCTTGAGCTTGACGAAACCGATGGCCAGATTCTGGCCCTGGCCGCCGAAGCTGACGCCCGAGACGCCCATGAACGATTCCACGGCGTCCTTTTCCTGGGTGAGGAAGTAGTCGCGCACCTTGGCCATGACCGCTTCGGTCTGTTCCAGGGTGGTGGTTCCCGGGGGCAGGGTGGCCTGGACGAGCAGGATGCCCTGGTCCTCATCGGGGATGTAGGAGGTGGGCATGCGCTTGAAAAGGTAGCCGACGCCCACCACGATCAGCAGGTAGACGATGCCGTAGCGCAGGCCCTTGGAAAAGGACCGGCCCACGATGCCCACGTAGACGGAGCGGATCTTGAAGAACATGCGGTCGAACCAGCGGAAAAACGGCCGCAGGAAAAAGACCACGTTCTCCGAGGGCTCATGTCCCTTGGGCACGGGCTTGAGGAACGTGGCGCACAGCACCGGGGTCAGCACCAGGGCCACCACCACCGACAGCATCATGGAGGCGATGATGGTGATGGAGAACTGGCGGTAGAGCACGCCGGTCGACCCCTGGAAAAAGGCCATGGGGCCGAACACCGCCGACAGCACCAGCCCGATGCCGATCAGGGCGCTGGTGATCTCGTCCATGGATTTGGCCGTGGCCTCGCGTGGCGACAGACCTTCCTCGGACATGATGCGTTCCACGTTTTCCACCACCACGATGGCGTCGTCGACGAGGAGGCCGATGGCCAGCACCATGGCGAACATGGTGAGCATGTTGATGGAATAGCCGAAGAAATGGAGCACGGCGAAGGTGCCGAGCAGGACCACCGGCACGGCGATGGTCGGAATGAGCGTGGCCCGGATGTTGCCCATGAACAGAAACATGATCAAAAACACGAGCACCACGGCCTCGAACAGGGTCTTGACCACCTCGTCGATGGCCACCTTGGTAAACGGCGTGGTGTCGTACGGGTACACGACCTTCATGCCCGGCGGAAAGAACCGGCTCATCTCCTTGAGCGTGGTTTTGATCGCGTCGGCCGTCTCCAGGGCGTTGGCCCCGGCGGACTGGCGGATGGCCATGGCGGCCGAGGGCAGGCCGTTGTAGAAGGCCACGACGTCCGAGCGTTCGGAGCCGAGTTCGGTGCGGCCCACGTCCTTGATGCGCACCACGGAACCGTCTTCCTTGATACGCACGGGAATGTTGGCGAACTCCTCCGGCGTCTGCAGCAGGTGCTGGACCACGATGGGGGAGTTGAGGCGCTGGCCCGGCACGGCCGGCGCGCCGCCGAGCTGGCCGGCCGAGACCTCCACGTTGTAGGCGTTCAAGGCCGTCATGACGTCGCCCACGGTCAGGCCGAAGCTGTTGAGCTTGTCGGGATCGAGCCAGACGCGCATGGCGTACTGGGTGCCGAAGTTTTCCACCTCGCCGACCCCGGGCACCCGGGACAGGATCTTTTCCAGCGTGGACTGGGCGTAGTCGCGCAGGTCCTCGCCGCGCATGCTGCCGTCCTCGGAGATCAGCCCGACGACGATGAGGTAGTTGCGGGTGGATTTGCTCACTTCCACGCCCGAACGCTGCACTTCGTCGGGCAGGCTGGCCATGGCCAGCTGGAGCTTGTTTTGCACCTTGGACCAGGCGATGTCCGGATCGGTGCCCGGGGCGAAGGTCAGCTCGATGCGGGACTGGCCCGAGGAGGAACTCGTGCCGGTCAGATAGAGCATGTTGTCGAGCCCGGTCATCTTCTGTTCAATGATCTGCGTCACCGTGTTTTCGACCGTTTCGGCCGAAGCACCGGGATAGTAGGCGGTCACGGCGATGGAAGGCGGCGCGATGGGCGGATACTGGGAAATGGGCATCTGATAGATGGCCAGCGCGCCGGCCGTCATCATGACGATGGCGATGACCCAGGCGAAGACCGGCCTGTTCAGAAAGAATTTCGACAGCATTATTTGCCTCCGGCACCGCTCGTGGCGGGCTTGGCGGCCGAGCCGGCCGGGGCCTGGGAGGCGGTTTTGTCTTCATAGGGCGTGGCGCTGACCGTCGTGCCCGGACGCAGCATCTGCAGGCCCTGGACGATGACCCGGTCCCCGGGAGCCAGTCCCGAGGCGACCAGCCACTTGTGGTCGATGGTCCGGTCCAGCACCAGGGGCCGCAGCTCGACCTTGCTCTCGGCATTGACGATCAGGGCGTAGGGATTGCCCTTGGCGTTGCGGGACACGCCCTGCTGCGGCACCAGGATGGCCTGTTCATTGACGCCTTCCTTGATGATGGCCCGCACGAACATGCCGGGCAGGATGACGTTGCGCGGATTGGGGAAGACCATGCGCAACGTGACCGAGCCGGTGGAGGGATCGACGCTGACGTCGCTGAACTGGAGGGTGCCTTCCAGCGGATAGGGCGTGCCGTCCTCGAGCACGAGGCCGACCTTGTTGATTTCCGCGCCGTGCGGATTGAGCAGGCCCTTTTCCAGACGCTTTTTCATGCGCAGCAGTTCCGCCGTCGACTGCGGCACGTCCACGTAAATGGGGTCGAGCTGCTGGATGGTGGCCAACGGCGTGGCCTGATAGGCCGTGACGATGGCCCCGTCGGTCACGCTCGACTTGCCGATGCGTCCGGAGATGGGGGCCGTGACCTTGGTGTAGCCGAGGTTGATGCGCGCCGTTTGCACCCGGGCCTGCAGGGAGCTGATGTTGGCTTGCAGCTGCTTGAAGGCGGCGTCCGCGTCGTCGAAGTCCTGCTGGCTCAGCGCGCTGTTCTTGAGCAGCCGGCCGTAGCGCTCGGCCTTGAGCCGGGTGGTGGGCAGCTGGGCCTCGGCCTCGCCCAGGGCGGCGGTGGCGGTGTCGAGCTCCGCCTGAAACGGGGCGGGGTCGATCTGGTAGAGGACCTGTCCGGCCTTGACGTCGGAGCCCTCTGTAAAAAGTCTTTTTAAAATCAGACCGTTGACGCGTGGACGGATTTCCGCCACCCGGTAGGCCGACGTGCGCCCGGACAGCTCCGTGGACAACAGCACTTTTTCGGGCTTGATGGTCACGGTGGAGACATGGGGTGTGGCCGGAGCCGGCGCGCCTTGCGGATCGCGGCTACACCCGGCGAGCAACACGACAAGCGCCAACGTCGCAAACACGATACCGAAGGATGTGGGTTTTCCCTGGAGACGCATGCAATCCTCCAAATAACGGCGGGATTGGGCAGCATCGCCCCGGATAAGACGCGATCCGGGCGATCCTGTCGCTCTTGTGTTGTCTGTTTCGCGCTGCATCTGCCTGCCTGTCCCCTGTTGCGTCACGGTGCGAGGGCCTCCGGCCTGACGACGTGTACGTCGTCGTAGTGCCGGTGCTCCTTGCCAGGCGACCGGGCTCTGTCAACTCGAACGCGCCACGATGCCGGGCGACACGGCCGGATTACCGTCAGGCCGTGTCGCAGCCCCGGACCTTCTTGCGCAGTTCATTCATAAGAAATTTCGAAATGGTCTCCGGATCGACCAGTTCCGGCCGCACCTCGTCGAGATGTTTGGTGAAACCGGAAATCTGGAAAAAGCCCAGAATCGTGCTCGTCAGGGCGAGGCCATACAAAACGGCATGTTGTGCGCCGAGGTAGTCCTGCAACAGGCCGACAAGGGTGGTGAAGGTGTCCTGGAAAATGCGCTCGGTCAGATATTTCATCCGCTCGGAGTCGGCGACCAACAGTTCCCGGATGAACAGCTTGGCCAGGATGGCGTCCTCGAACAGGTTGCGGGCGAACCAGGAGATGGCCAGCTCCAGCCGGCTTTCCGGGTCGTTGCCTCCGGTGATGGCCTCCTCCAGGGACAGGTTGCGGTCCTTGAAGGCGTAGGCCAGGGTCGAGCGGACGAGGTCTTCCTTGTCCTTGAAATGGTAATAGAGGTTGGCTTGCGTCATGCCCGTCTCGGTGGCGAGGCGACGCATGGACACGGCGGCGTAGCCATGGGCGGCAAACAGGCGGGCGGCTGTTTCGAGGATTTTATTTCGGATGTCGGAAGACATAATACACTTCACATGCGAACTACTGAACGTTCGTTCAATTGCCACCAGCCCGATACCCTGTCAAGAGGGACATGGCCGCCCCCCCGCCCGGGAGTGTCCGGGAGGGGCCGTCCCTCCCGCCACCGAACACCTCGATTGCTTTGCCTCGCCATCGCATCGGTTGGGCGCAAAAAAAGGGGCGTTGCCGTGGCAACGCCCCTTGGAAGGATCGGATGGAGGGATCGGACCTATTCGGCCGGCGCCTCGGCGGCGGGCTCGGCCTCTTCCGGCGTTTCCTCGGGGGGAATGTGCTCGCTCCAGTAGATGAGGCGCTGGCAGTTGGGGCAGCTTAAAATCTGAATGCCCTTTTGCAGCTCGATAAACGACTGGGGCGGAATGGAGATGTGGCAGCCGGAGCAGATGCCGGCATCCACCGGAACGATGACGGGATTTTTCAGGCGCGAGCGGATGAATTCGTAGCGCTGGAGAATGGGTTTGGGCACGGCCGTGCAGGCTTCGGTCCGTCTGGCGTCGAGTTCGGCCAGCCGGCTTTTGGCCTCGGCGATGTGTTTGTCGAGCGTCTCCTGGGCGGCGCTCAGATCGGCGTTGAGCCCTTCGGCGCTTTCCTCGATGGACTTGAGTTCCAGATTCTGCCGGGCCAGTTCCTCGGCCACGGTGATCTTTTCCTCTTCCCGGTTGCGGTTTTGCTTTTCCAGGTTGTCCATCTCACGCATCATGGCGTGATATTCCTTGGTGTTGCCGACGAGCATGAGCTTGCTTTTGCTCTTTTTGAGCCGCATGGAATCGTTTTCGATCTCGGTTTCCAGGCGTTTTTGCTGGTCGGACAGGTACTTGAGCTTGTCGCGAATGAGTTCGGCGCTGCTGTCGATTTCCTGGCGACGCTTTTCCAGTTCGGCGATCCGCTGGGGAGCCTGCTTGAGTTCGTCCTGGAGGAGAACGATTTCGTCGTCCACCTTCTGCAAGACCACCAGTTGTTCGATCTGTTTCAAATACATGAGGGTTCTCCGCGTGGTTATTCGGTCCCCAGGGAAGCGGTCCCCGTTGGGATGTGCACCGAAAACGGATCGTTTCCGGGGAAAAAGCGAACGTCCGGGCCGGATGGACCCAGGGTTTGCGACAAGGCCGCGGCAAAGCGGCGCATCATGACCTCTTCCAGGGAAAAATGGCCGACGTCGAGGACGCACCGGTCGGCCGGCACGACTTGCGCCTGATGGTACTTGAGATCGCCGGTGACATAGACTTCGGCCCCGGCGGCAAAGGCCCGGGGAGCCATGTCCGCCCCGGAGCCGGGGCAGTAGGCCACGGTCGTGACGGACTGCGGCCCGTTTCCGGCCTGGACGAAAAAGCGGCGCGGCAACAGCGCGGCCAGTCCGGCCTTGAGGGCCTCCAGGGAGAGCGGGGCGGGCAGATCGCCCACCAGCCCGTAGCCGTAGACCGTTGCCGGTTCGCGAAGCTCGGTCAGGGAAAAAAGCGCGGCCTGCGGACTGGCGGCGGCCACGGCCGCCATGACCCGGGTCTTGTGGCCGGGCGCGAAGACGGCTTCGAGCAGGTCCGGGCCGTCCGTCCGGGCGGTCACGCCCGCCATGCCGGCCAGGGCCTCGCGGCCGGACCGGGGATCGGGCATGGTCCAGCGGGCGGCCAGGGACGGGATGGTCCCCGCCGGTTCGAGGACGCGGCGGTTTCGCAGGCCGAGTTCGTCGGCCAGCCAGCCGGCCGGGCCGTCCGTGACCACGTCAAGCGAGGTGTGGGCGGCGTAAAGCCAGACGCCATGCGGCAAAAGCAGCGTGAGCATCCGGTGGAAATCGTCCAGCCGATCGGGCAGGCGCGGCGACAGGGTGAGCGGGTGGTGGACGAGAATGACCTGCGCGCCCCAGTCGAGGGCGTCCCGGAGCAGGGCCGGGGTGGCGTCCAGGGCCATGGCCAGCTTGTCGCACCTGTCCAGGGTGCCGGCGACCTGCACGCCCGAACGGTCCCAGGAGGCGGCCCGGCCGGGATCGGCGGTGGCCTCGATGACGTCGATCAGTTCCCGCACGCGCATGACGGCATGAAAAAGGCGCTTTGGAAGACCGGTTCGGTCCGCAAGCGCCTCTGTCGCGTTTGGATGCTCGCCGCGACGGCGGGAAAAGCGTTGGAGGAAAGCAGCGGTTGGGTGGCCATGTATCCTTCGTGGTGGGCCTACCAGGATTCGAACCTGGGACCTGCCGGTTATGAGCCGGTGGCTCTACCAACTGAGCTATAGGCCCATGCCGTGTTCGTAAACTCCATTTGATAGCGTGCGCGTACCGCCATTGTCAAGTGGCGTGTCCGCGCCGGACGGGGAAAGATGCCTCCGGCGGCCGGGGGGCATGATGCCCCCCGGACCCCCTTGAAGTGTCTTTGGCGGCGCGAAGCGACGCTGGCGCACCTTGGCGG
>JAFABC010000006.1 GCA_023426275.1 Pseudomonadota bacterium
GGGGGCATCATGCCCCCCGGCCGCCGGAGGCGTCTTCAGTCTTTCTGGCCGCCCAAATTGCGGCGGTCCACGACGCGGATGGTCTTGCCTTCCTGACTGCGGGCCAGACTGCCCGGCTCCACCAGCCGCACGGCCAGCCCCACGCCGAGTTCCGAGGCCAGCCGGCGCTTGAGCTTGTCGAGCAGGGCCTGATGTTCGGCCACCCGGTCGAAGAGCAGCGCCTCGGTGGGCTCGACCTCGACGAGCGCCTCGTCCAGGGCTTCCCGGCGGTCGACCACGATGCGGTAGTTGGGCGTGGTGCCCTCGATTTCGAGCAACAGCGCCTCGATGCGCGAGGGAAAGACGTTGACGCCCCGGATGATGAGCATGTCGTCGCTGCGCCCGACAATGCGGCCGATGCGGCGCATGGTGCGCCCGCACGGGCAAGGGCCCGGCAGGATGCGGGTGATGTCGCCGGTGCGGAAGCGGATCATGGGAAAGGCTTCCTTGGTGAGCGTGGTCAGCACCAGCTCGCCCTCCTCGCCCTCGGGCAGCGGCTCGCCCGTGGCCGGGTCCACGATCTCCACCAGAAAATGGTCTTCGTTGACGTGCATGCCGGCCTGTTCCAGGCATTCGCCGGCCACGCCCGGGCCCATGATTTCGCTCAAGCCGTAATTGTCCGTGGCCGTGAGCTTGAGCCGGTCCTCTATGGCGGCGCGCATGGCCTCGGTCCAGGTCTCGGCCCCGAACAGGCCGTAGCGCAGCGACAGGGCGTTGACGTTGACATCCATGGCGACAAGCGTTTCGGCCAGATGCAGGGCGTAGCTCGGCGTGGCCACGAGCACGCTCGTGCGGTAGTCCTGCATGATGGCGATCTGCCGCCGGGTGCCGCCGCTGGAGGCCGGGATGACGGCCGCGCCCAGGGTCTCGGCTCCGTAGTGAAAGCCTATGCCGCCGGTGAAAAGCCCGTAGCCCAGGGCGATCTGCACCACGTCGTCGCGTCCGGCCCCGGCGGCCACCAGCACCCGGGCCACCAGCCGCGACCACGTCTTCACGTCGTTTCGGGTGTAGCCGGCCACCACGGGCTTGCCGGTGGTGCCCGACGAGGCGTGCAGGCGCACGACCTCGCGCAGGGGCACGGCGAACAGGCCGTAGGGATAGGCCTCGCGCAGGTCGGCCTTGGTGGTGAACGGCAGATGCCGCACGTCGGCCAGATCGGTGAACGTCTCGGGGTCGATGTCGCGCTCGGCGAAGCGGTTGCGGTACAGCGGCACGTTGCGGGCCACCCGGGCCAGGGTTTCCTGCAAGCGTTCCAGCTGCAACTGGCGCAGTTCGTCCCGGTCCATGGTCTCGAAGCGGGGCTCGAAACATTCGCGCATGGCTCGCCTCCCGGCGTTTAGCGGTCTTTTTCCCGGCCCAGGTACGCCCGGCGCACGTCGTTGTTGGCCAAAAGCTCCTCGGAGGTGCCGGAAAGCAGCACCCGCCCGGTCTCCAGCACGTAGCCCCGGTCGGCCACGCCCAGGGCGCTCTTGGCGTTTTGCTCGACGAGCAGCACGGTCAGCCCCTTCTCCTGGCGCAGCATGGCCACGTGGCGAAAAATCTCCCGGCACACCCGGGGGGCCAGCCCCATGCCGGGCTCGTCCAGGAGCAGGCAGCGCGGCCGGGCCATGAGCGCCCGCCCGAGCGCCAGCATCTGCTGCTCGCCACCGGAGAGCGCCGCCGCCTGCTGGCCGCGCCGTTCGGCCAGGACCGGGAACATGGTGTAGAGTTCTTCCATGTCCGCCGCCACCCGCCGCTTGTTGAAACAGGAATAGGCCCCCAGCCGCAGGTTGTCCTCCACGGTCATGGGGCCGAAGACCAGTCGCCGCTCCGGCACCTGGGACAGGCCCAGGCGCACGATGCGCTCGGGCTTCATGCCGGCGATGGGCCGGCCGTCGAACGTGATTTCGCCGCCGGAAACGCGCTGGATGCCGGAAATGGCCGAGAGCAGCGTGGTCTTGCCCGCGCCGTTGGCCCCAATGAGGGCCACGATCTCGCCCGGGGCCACGTGCAGGGACACGCGGCGCACGGCGTGGACCCGGCCGTAGTGGATATCGACGTTGCGCAGGGTGAGCATGGCGTGCACGGGCCTCCGACGTCCCGGGGCGAAGTGATGGCCGCGCGTTTCCCCGCGTCGCCGGCTGGCGACGGCGGACGGCGGCCCCCCGGGGTTTCCCTACTCGTCCTTGAGGGAACGGGTCATGAGGTCGTAGACGGCCTGGGAGGGGTCCTTGTCCTTGTAGAGGATGGCGTGGACCTGTTCGGTCAGCGGCATCTCGACGCCGAGCTTCGCGCACAGGGCGTGCACGGCCTCGGTGGTCTTGACGCCCTCGGCCACCATCTTCATCTCGGCCAGGATGTCCAGGAGCTTCTGGCCCTGGGCCAGCCGCAGCCCGACCTGCCGGTTGCGCGACAGGTCGCCGGTGCAGGTGAGCACCAGATCGCCCATGCCGGACAGGCCCATGAAGGTCTGGCGTTCGCCGCCCATGGCCTTGCCCAGCCGGCTCATCTCGTGCAGGCCCCGGGTGATGAGCGCCGCCCGGGCGTTGCCGCCGAACCCCAGCCCGTCGGCCACGCCGGCGGCGATGGCGATGATATTCTTGATGGCCCCGCCAAGCTCCACCCCGCGCACGTCCGTGGAGGTGTAGACCCGGAAATACGGCGTGGACAGGGCTTCCTGGACTTCCTTGCCGGCTTTCTTGTCCTTGCAGGCCAGGGTCACGGCCGTGGGCAGCTCGCGCAGCACCTCGTAGGCGAACGACGGCCCCGACAGCATGGCGAAACGCGGCTTGAGGCTGGCCAGGGCGTCCTCGCACACCTGCGACATGGTCATGAGCGTGTCGAGCTCGATGCCCTTGCTGGCGCAGATGACGACCGGATTTTTGGGCAGATGCTTGAGAAAACGCTGGTAGGCGTTGCGCACGAACTGGCTCGGCACGGCGAACAGGAAATGCCGCACGCCTTCGGACACGGCGGCCGCGTCGGTGCTGACGTCCAGGTTCTCGGCCAGATCCCGATCGGGCAGATACCAGGCATTGCGCCGCGTGGTGCGGATTTCGTGCATCACCGCCTGTTCGCGCACCCACAGCCGGGCCTCGTGCCCCTTTTTCGCCAGCAGGTCGGCCAGGGTCGTGCCCCAGCTGCCGCCGCCAATCACCGCGATCTTCATCCGTACGCCTCCGCGCGCCCGGTCCGCCGGATTGCCTGTGGCCTCGGGCCGGGTCGGCCGGCCGCCGTTTCCAACGACCGCGCCGCTGTTGCTTCTAGCACACAAAGCCGGTAGAGACAAAGGCTTTCCAGACCACGCCAACGGGAGTCGACATGGGCGATACGCACGCGGCCACGGCCCTTTCCGACCTGGACAAGGCAATTCTCAAACGGGTGCAGGGCAACCTGCCCGATTCGGCCACGCCCTACGCCGACATCGCCGCCGCCGTGGGCGCGACCGAGGACCATGTCCTGTCCCTGCTCTCGCGCATGGTCGATGCCGGCGAGATCCGCCGATTCGGGGCCACGCTCAAACACCAGAAGGCCGGCTTCGGCGCCAACGTCATGGTGGCCTGGTACGTGCCCGAGGAGGACGTGGACCGCATCGGCGCCATCATGTCCGAGCGCCCCGAGATCAGCCACTGCTACCACCGCATCAACTGCCTGGACTGGCCCTACAATCTCTACACCATGATCCACGGCCGCTCCAAGGCCGACTGCCAGGCCGTGGTGGATGCGCTGTGCCAGACCACCGGCCTCGACGACTACGCCATGCTGTTCAGCCTCAAGGAGCTGAAAAAAGTCAGCATGCGTTATTTTTAAAGAGCAAAGACGCCTCCGGCGGCCGGGGGGCATGATGCCCCCCGGACCCCCTCGATAGAGAGACTCTTT
>JAFABC010000237.1 GCA_023426275.1 Pseudomonadota bacterium
GGGGCATCATGCCCCCCGGCCGCCGGAGGCGTCTTTTTGTTTGGGGGGCTTGCCCGTCGCATCGAGGGGGGGCGGTGCGTCGGTGGGGATTGGCGGCAGCAGGTGGTGGCGTTCGATGTCCCTGGCAATGGCCCAGGCGATGATGCCGTTGGCCGCCTCGTTGGGGTGGCGGGTCGGGTCGTGGCGCAGGCTCAAATGCGGGTTGTTGAGCGAATCGCCCAGAAACAGGCAGGGGATGCCGGCGTTGATGGCGTGGACCGCCAGCTCGCCCACCCGGGTGACCAGCAGGAATTTCGCGCCGTGGGCGGCGCTTTCCCGGGCCATGGCCGCGACGATGGCCTCGCCCAGGCGTTCGGCCTCGCGCAGGGTGGCCGCGTCCGGCCCCTTGGCCACGAGCTGCTCGCGGGTGACGATGCAATGAAAGACCGCGTCGCGCAGCAGGCGGTAGGCGCGGCTGAGGCGGGCGGCCTGCCGGTCGGCGTCGAGGGCCAGAGCGTGCAGGAAGCCGTTGTTGGCCACGGGCGAATTCGTCAGGCGCAAGGCACCGTCCGGGGGGAGCGCGTAGCGCGGCTTGCCCAGTCCCCAGACCTTGTCGCGCAGATGGCGCAGGTCGGCGTAGTGCGGCACGTAGGCGATGATGAGGTCGGGGGCGAAGCGCGCCGCTTTTCGCGTCAGCGTCAGCAGCATCTGGTCCATGCCGTAGCCTGACACGGCCAGATTGACCACTTTCGTGCGCGGCAGATAGCCTTCGAGCAGGGTGGAAAAGCGCAGGTCCTCGGGGATGCCGAAGCCGAAGGCGTGGGAATCGCCCAGCAGCACGATGCGCCGTTCGCCGGCCGGCTTGACGTAAGGGATGTCGGGACCGCGAAAGCCCTTGGCGTTGATGGCGTAGACCACCGGCCGTCCCGTGGCCTTGGAGACCGCCTGGGAGCCCGGAACCAGGGACCAGCCGAGGAAGGGGTCGAATCGGGAGATTTCCTGCGGCACGACCATGTCCCAGGAGGTGTCGAGGACCTGCCAGGTGACGCGGGCGCCGCCCTCGACCAACAGCAGCAGGGCGACGCAATAGAGGGCAATGGCGAGGATGCGCCGGCCTTTGCCCGCCCTGGTCTTTTTGGTGGAATCAGCCCCGCCGTCACGACTGACGTCAGCAATGCGCGAAAGAAACACGATCCCCGGGTCGTCCTTTCATCTCTCTTTTTGACTCAAGAACACTATAGGCTGTCGCGCGTTTTTTCAAGCGAATTGCGCTTCGCCTCCTGGTTTGGGGGACGGTTGCGGCGCGCGGGAACGGACGGTCGGACGGCGTCGCTTCGCGCCACGCCGCAGCGTCGCGGGCGACGGCTCAGTCCCAGAATCCGGTCTGCACGAAATGCAGCGTGCGCTTGCCGCAGCGGGGGCACACGTAGCCGCCGGCGTAGAGGAACACGGTGGTGTCGCGGTCGCGCAGGTTCCAGGAGGCCACGACGGGACTTTTCTGGGCGGGCGCAAGCAGCGGGTCGTCGTAGCGCACGACGGAGCCGCCCGGGCAGTCGCGGATTTTCGCCGTGGGGTCGAGGATGTTGACCAGCACCAGCTCCCGCGACTCCAGGCACAGGGCCGGGAACAGACAGGAGACCTTGTAGTTGGCCCGGCCGCCGAACAGCGGCATGTTTTCCTTGTGGTAGCCGCAAGCGCAGCGGGCGCTCACGCGCATTCCGGCCGAGGCGCGGTCGGGGTGGCAGGCAAGCAGGGCGGCCAGGGCAAGCAGCGCGATGAGGCAGCGCGGCAGGCAGGCCATGCGACCGGGCCGTTGCGTCGCCATGGCGGGGCAGGGGACGGGCGTGTGCATGGGGGTGCCTCCGGAAAAGGGGTTTCCGAGCAGTTCCGCACTTCCGTTCTAGCCGACATGCACGGCGCGGTAAAGCGTTGCGCCGCCAAACCGCCTTCCCTTTGGGGCGCGGCGGGTATGGTGGATGTTCCTCCTTCCGGGCCGCCGGAGACAGCTTTTTTCGCTAGGGCGTGGGCAGGCCCAACAGGCGCAGCAGGCCGTCCAGGATCGTCAGGGGATGGGGCGGGCAGCCCGGCACGAACAGGTCCACGGGCAGGACGTCGGTCGCGCCGCCGTGGGTTTCCGGGCTGGAGGCGAACAGGCCGCCCGAGATGGCGCAGGCGCCGACGGCCACGGCGATGCGGGGATCGGGCACGGCGTCGAAGGTGTCGCGGGTGGCCTGGAGCATGTTTTCCGTGACCGGGCCGGTGACGGCCACGCCGTCGGCATGGCGCGGCGAGGCCACGAAGTCGATGCCGAAGCGGCCGAGGTCGTAGACCACCGTGCCGAGCACGTTGATGTCCGCCTCGCAGGCGTTGCAGCCGCCGGCGCTTATTTGCCGCAGCTTGAGCGAGCGGGCGAACAACCGGCGTTTCGCGGGGGGCAGCGGGGTCACTTCGGGCTTGGTGCCCGGGCGCAGGACGAGCCCTTCCCGGGAGGTGGCGGCCATGCGGTGGTCGCCGGTAAAGCGCACCCGGCCGGCCGGGCAGGCCGCGCAGGCCCCGCACAGGATGCAGCGGCCAAGGTCGAGATACAGGCCCGCGTCGTCGCTGCCGAGGGCCCCGGTGGGGCACAGCCCGGCGCAGACGGTGGCGCAGTCCCCGGCGCAGGGGCCGTCGGTCAGTTCGGGCCGTCCCCGGTAGCGGGGCGGCAGCGGGGGGACGCTTTTGGGGAAGGCCACCGTGCGTCGGCCCTGGCGCAGCCGTTCGAGCAGAATGCGAAACATGCGGGAGTTCCTACAGGTCGTGTCCGCAATACGACAGGTTGAAGCTCTTGTTGCACAGGGGAAAATCGGAAATCTGCTGCCCCCGCAGGGCCACGGCCAGCCCGAACCAGTTGTGGAAGGACGGGTCGATGATCTTGTAGGCGGCAAACCGGCCGTCCGCACCGGTCACGGCCACGTGGCGGACCTCGCCGCGCCAGCCCTCGACCAGCCCCACGGCCAGCCGGCCCGGGGGCAGGGCGGCCGGTTGGGGCCGGAGCAGGGGCCCGGCCGGCGGCTGGGCCAGGGCCTTGTCCAGGAAATCCAGGGAGGTTTCCAATTCCAGCCGGCGCACCAGGGCCCGGGCGTAGACGTCGCCGAAATCGTGCAGGGACAGCGGGATGTCCCGGGCCCGGGTGCCGGGCAGGGGAAAGGTGCGCCGCGCGTCCCGGGGCAGGCCGCAGGCCCGGGCCGGCGGACCGACCAGACCGAGTTCCTGCGCCGTGGTCGCCGTGAGCTGTCCCGTGCCCTCGAACCGGGCCAGGACCGTGGTCGAGGCGAAAAGCAGTTCGCAGGCGCCGCAGGCGGCCCGGCGTCCGGCTTCCAGCCGGCGGGCCAGTTCGTCGCGGGTGGCGTCGTCGAGATCGACGGCCGCCCCGCCCGGGCGGACGATGCCCCGGCCGAAGCGGTTGCCGCAAAAAAGCGCCGTCATGTTGAGGAAATCGCCCCGGATGCGGCCGCAATAGGACATGGTGGGCAAAAAGCCCACGTCCCCGGAAAGCGCGCCCAGGTCGCCGGTGTGGTTGGCCAGCCGTTCCAGCTCCAGGGCCAGTCGGGCGATCCAGCGGCCGCGCGGCGTGGCGGGCTCGCCGGTCAGGCTTTCCACCAGGGCGGCATGGGCCAGGGCGTGGCCGATGGTGGTGTCGCCGGCCACGGTCTCCACAAGGTGCGGCGTCCTGACGTCCGGGCCGCCCGTCAGCAGGCGTTCGACGCCCCGGTGCTGGTAGCCCAGGCTGATTTCCAGGTGCAGGACGTTTTCGCCGGCGCACTGGAAGCGGAAATGGCCGGGCTCGATGATGCCGGCATGGACCGGGCCCACGGCCACCTCGTGGACGTCCTCGCCCTGGACCCGGAAAAAATCGGTCACGCCCGGTTGCGGGCGCGGGCCGTCGGGATGGCGCAGGGACGGGGCGAAGCGCACGGGCTTGAGCCAGGGATGGCCTTCGGGCCGGATTTCCCACTGCTCGAAAAGCTCGCGTTCGAACAGGTGGCACTGCGGGCATTCGGGCGTGAGCGCCGGATAGGCCGTCACCGGGCCGGTGCGCCAGACGGCGATGCGGCCGTCGTGGTCGCGCCCGGTCAGGGCGACCAGCCCCACGCCGTCATCCCCGGGCAGGCCGAAAAGGGCCATGACCCGCCAGCCGTCGGCCACGCGGTCGAGCACGCGCTGGCGGAACCGCTCCAGCGGCAGGACGGGAATGTCGGCCAGGGGCAGGCTGTTGGTATGGGAAAATTCCATGGCGTCAGCCTCCGATGGCCCCGGCCACCCGGGCGAGAAACGCATCCAGGGGGGCGGGCAGGAAAAGACCCAGCACCAGAACCATCGCGAGAAGGGCCAGGGGCGGCGCCCAGCCCACGACGGATTCCCGCGCCGGCGGGTGGACGGCCGGGGGCACCGGGCCCTGGACCATGCGGATGACCGTTACGGACATGCCGACGAAAATGACCGCCAGAAAGACCAGATAGCACACGGCGGCGACAATGGTCCCGCCGGCCAGCATGGCCCGCAGGATGAGCAGCTCGCTGACGAAGATGCCGAAGGGCGGCGAGCCGCAAATGGCCAGGAAGCCGGCCATCCACAGCGCGCCCGTCACGGGCAGGGCCCGGGCGAGGCCCCTGGCGTCGTGGCACGACCGCGTGCGGTACAGGGCCAGGATGTTGCCGGAGACGAGAAACAGCGCGCCCTTGGTCAGGGAGTGGCAGGCGGCGTGGAGCATGGCCCCGAACACGGCCCCGCCGCCGATGCCCACGCCCAGGGCCAGGATGCCCATGTGCTCGACGCTGGAATAGGCGAGCAGGCGCTTGTAGTCGCCCTGGCCGACGATGAACACGGCGGCCAGCCCCATGGACAGCAGGCCGAACAGCACGAGCAGGCCGCCGCTGAAATCGGCCATGCCGGCCGCGCCGAGAATCTGATGGGCGCGCAGGATGCCGAGAAAGGCGCAGTTTAAAAGCGCGCCGGACAGCAGGGCCGACACCAGGGACGGCGACTGGCTGTGGGCGTCGGGCAGCCAGTTGTGCATGGGGGCCAGCCCCATCTTGGTGCCGTAGCCGACGAGCAGGAAGATGAAGGCCGCCTTGAGCCAGGGCCCCCCGGCCTGGGCCGCCCGGGGCAGCATGGCCGTGAGGTCCATGGAGGCCAGCGGGTTTGCCGGATCGTAAAAGGCGACGGAAAAAAGGATGTTGCCGAGAAGCGCCAGGGCGATGCCCACCGAGCAGATGAGCAGGTACTTCCAGGTCGCCTCCAGGGAGCGGCGGTGGCGGTGGAAATAGATCAGCGGCGCGCTGGAGAGCGTGGTGGCCTCGATGCCGACCCACAGGACCGAGAGGTTGCGCGTGGAGGCGACCAGGGTCATGGAGGCCAGAAACAGGCACAGGCAGGCCGTGAAGATGCGCTCCGGCGCGTTGACGAAGGCGGCCCCGTCCTGGAAATCGTGTTTGGTCCCGGTGCCCTCGGCGCGCAGGTAGCCGGTTGCGTACACGGCGGCGGCCAGAAACAGCAGGCTGGCCAGGGCCAGGAACAGCTGGCCCGGGGCGTCGAGTTCCAGCAGGCCGCCAAAGGCCGGGGCCGGCGGCGCGACAAAGGTGGCGGCCACGAGCAGCGTGTGCAGGACCGCGGCCAGGACGAGCACGGCCCGGCGGGGCCGGTCGGCGGGCAGGGCCAGGGACAGGGCGGCGGCCAGGATCGGGACGAGAAGCAGGGCGTCGAGCATGAGATGTTAGTCCCGCAGGCTGCAAAACCGTCCGACGTCGATGGACTCGAAGGTCTTGTTGATGTGGTGGATGGCGATGCCCATGACGAACACGGCCACGAAAATGTCCAGGAGCACGGACAGTTCCAGCCAGACCGAGCCCTGGCCGGAAAGCGGCGTGCCGAGCAGGAAGATGCCGTTTTCCATGCCGAGGTAGCCGATGACCTGGGTCAGGGCCTTTTTGCGGGCCACGACAAGGGTCAGGCCGGCGAAAATGGTGGTGAGCGCCGTGGGAAACAACAGCGGTGGGAAAAGCCCCGGCGGAAACGGCAACCGCGTTTCCAGCCACAGGGAAAAGAGCAGTCCGGCCACTCCGGCCACCAGCGACAGGTTGAAGCCGATGGTCGGCTCCACCACGGGGTTGACCTCCAGCCGGGACAGGGTGCGGGCCAGCAGGGCCGGGAAGCCCAGGCCCTTGATGGCGAACACGGCCAGGGCCAGGGGCAGGGCGTGGCCATGGGCGGCCGGACCGCTGAACAGCAGCGGCACCGAGGCCAGCAGCGCGCCCTGGATGGCGGTCAGGCGGACGAGCACGCGCAACCTGGAAATGGCCAGATAGGCCAGGTTGCAGCACAAAAGGCCCACCATGACGGATTGAAACAGTTCCACGCGCCTACCTCCAAAGCGTCAGCACCAGGGACAGGGCGGCCAGCGCCCCGGCCCCGCCCAAAAGGCGCGGGACGCGCACCATGCGCAGCCGGGCCATGATCGATTCCACCACGCCGACCAGGGCGGCCAGAAGCCCCATGCAGACCAGCCAGACGCCCCAGGCGGCCAGCGGCGGCAGGCCGCCGAGCGGCACCAGACAGCCGACCGTCAGGGCGCAGAACAGCCAGAGCTTGAGCGTCGCGCCGTAGACGATGGCGGCCATGTCCGGCCCGCTGTGGTCGAGGACCATGACCTCGTGGATCATGGTCAGCTCCAGATGCGTGTTGGGGTCGTCCACGGGCAGGCGGGCGTTTTCGGCCAGCAGCAGCACGAACAGGACGGCCGGCACGAACAGGGCCTCCGGGGCGAAATTCAGGCCGGGGCCGACGAACATGGCCGACAGGGACAGTCCCTCGGTCCGGCTGGCCAGACACAGGAAGCACAAAAAGAGCACCGGTTCGGCCAGGGCGGAAAAGACGGCCTCGCGGCTGGCGCCCATGCCCTCGAAGCTCGATCCCGTGTCCAGGGCGGCGAGGATGAGCGCCAGCCGGGACAGGCCGAGCAGATAGGCCATGAGCATGAAATCTCCGGCAAAGCGCACGGGCGCGGCCTGTCCCCCGGCCGGAACCAGGAGCAGGGCGCAGCCGATGGCGGCCAGGGAGACAATCGGGCCGGCCACGAACACCCAGGACGCCGTGCGGCTTACGACCGCGCCCTTGCGCAGGAGCCGGGCCAGATCGAAATAGGTCTGGAGCAGCGGACGTCCCTGGCGGCCGGCGAAACGGGCCTTGACCCGGTTGATGACGCCAAGGAGCAACGGGGCCAGAAGCAGGGCCAGAATGGGGTGGAGGTAGGGCTGCATCTTAGAGCTTCCAGGCCAGCAGCACGACGACCGTGGCCAGGACGTAGAGGATGTAGAGATGGACCCGGCCGTGCTGCACCACCTTGAGGCTGTCGCAGACCCGGGCCACCAGTTCGAAAAACGGCGTGAACACCGAGGCCTTGAGCCGGTCCGGGGCGGCGACCACGAGCCGGGCCCGGGCCGGGAACCAGCCGGGCTCCATGTCCAGGCGGCTGGTCAGTCCCATGGGGCCGGACAGGATTCTGGCCGCCGGTTCGACAAAGGAGGCCGCGCCGTACTGGATGCGGGCGCTTGGCGCGAGGTAGCCGCAGCCCCAGGTCGGTTCCCGCCGCGTGCCGGAGCCGGCCAGCAGGCGCGCCCGGACAAGGAACAGGACCAGGGCCAGGACGAGCAGTCCGCCGAGCACGGCCAGCACGCCCCATTGCATCCCCAGGGCGTCGGCCACGGCCAGCCGGGCCGGGCCGGCGTCGAGGCCGGGAAAGGTCAGGGCTGCTTCGGCGGCGAGGCCGAACAGCCAGGGCGCGGTGGCGGCCGCGGCCAGACAGCAGCCGGCCAAAACGAGGACCGGCGTCAGGGTGCGCGCTCCCGGCGCCGAGGCGGCGGCCACCGCCGGCGTGCGGGGTTCGCCGAGAAAGGTCAGGCCGTCGGCCTTGGCCAGGGCGGCCAGGGCGAAGCCGCCCACGGCGGCCAGGGCGGCCATGGCCGCGCAGAATCCGGCCTTGGGCAGCAGCCCCGGCAGGTCGAGGCCGTGGAACATGGCCATGGCCAGGGCCAGTTCGCCGGCGAAACCGGCCAGGGGCGGCAGTCCGGCGATGCCGGCGGCGGCCAGGGCGAAGGCCGCGCCCACGAGCGGCATGCGCTTGCCCAGGCCGCCGAGGTGGCCGAGGCGCACGCTGCCCACGGCATGGAGCACCTCGCCGGCGCACAAAAAGAGCGTGCCCTTGAAGGCCGCGTGGTTGAGCATGTGCAGCAGCGCCCCGCCAAGTCCCAGCACGGCCACGGCCGGCGCGCCGGCCTGCCGGCCCACGCAGCCAAGCCCGAAGCCGAGTAGGATGATGCCCATGTTTTCCACGCTGGAGTAGGCGAGCAGGCGCTTGAGGTTGCCCTGGGCCAGGGCCTGCAGGATGCCCGACAGGGCGGTGACGAGCCCCAGGGCGACAAGGACCCAGCCCTGCCAGGGCGCGCCCGGGGCGAGCAGTTCCAGGGCGCGCCACAGGCCGTAGAGCCCGGCGTTGATCATGGCCCCGGACAGCACCGCCGAAACATGGCTCGGCGCGGCCGGGTGGGCCTCGGGCAGCCAGACGTGGAAGGGAAAAAAGCCGGCCTTGGCCCCGAAGCCGACCAGGGCCAGGACGAACAGGACGGTCGGCGCGGCCAGTCCGCCCCCGGTCGCGGCCTGCCGGATGGCCGCGAAGCCCGTGGCGCCGGTGGTGGCCCACAGGAGCGCGAAAAAGGCGATGACGCAGACCGCGCCGAGGTGGGCGGCCGTCAGGTAGACCCAGGAGGCTTCCCGCACCGCGGCTTCGTCATCGTGGTGGGCGATGAGGAAAAAGGGCGCCAGGGACATCAGCTCCCAGGCCACGAGGAAGCAGATGCCGTCGCGGGCGGTCATGACCAGCAGCAGGCCGGTGAGCAGCAGATTGTAGAAAAACCAGTGGGGGCCGAGCCGGGCCTTGCCGCCGTGCCCGCCGCCGAGGGCGCCCGCGCCCGAGGCGGCGCAGACCGCG
>JAFABC010000244.1 GCA_023426275.1 Pseudomonadota bacterium
GAGGGGGTGACCCCCTCCCGGCGGGTCCAGGGCAGCGCCCTGGCAGGGTCCGGGGCGGCGCCCCGGCAGCGCCCCGGCAACTACCGTCCGAGTTCGATTTCGCCGGTGCGTTCCAGATCGCGCAGCAGGCGTTCGTTGGCGGTCATGGCCGGGGCCTTGGCGTCGAAGGCGGCCAGGATCATGCCACAGAATTTGTCGCCCTTGTAGACCTCGATACGGTAGATGGAGCCGTCCTTGTCCACGGAGTAGCCGGTCTGCATGTCGGCCCGGGAGATGGCCAGACCGGCTTCGTCGGACTGGCCGGACTTGGTGAAGCCGATGACGTTGACGCGGTAGTCGCCGGGATCGACGCGGAAGCTCTTGGTCACGGGCACGACCCGGCCGAAGGGCACGACCTGCCGGGCCCCGTCGATTTCCATGGGCACGGCGTCGATGCTGGCGTCGTATTCGCAGTAGGCGGGATCGAGTTCGGTGACGTTCTGGTTGCCGAAATAGACCTTGAAGCCGTTGTCCGCCGAGACCAGGGCCATGATGGGACTGCCGGGGCGGTATTCCACGGCGCTGTCTTTTTTCAGCGGAATAAAGCGCAGCCGCTCCCTGGCGTTTCGCAGGTCGAGGTAGACCTTGTTGCCGAAAAACGACAGGGCCACGCTGTTTTGCAGGGCCTCGGTCACCTGCGGCGTGCCGAGTTCGAAGGTGCGTTCGAAGTCGATGCCGAACGCGTGCAAAAAGCTCTCGATCACGGCCAGATGGTAGTAGGTCGAAAGATAGGGGCTCAGGTTCTTGCTGCCTTCGACGCCGAAAGCCGGCTTGCCGTGGTTGATGGCGAAGTAGGTCAGGGTCTTGGACATCTCCCGGGCGGTTTCGGTGTCCAGGTCGTGGGTGTGGGTGTTTTTGACGTGGTAGGCGTGTTCGTCGTCGTAGAGGCGGCCGTTGGCGTCGGCCACGGCCTTTTCGGCCAGGGCGTGCAGGTCGCCGAAACGGGCCGCGGGCACCGTATCCTGGTCGATGATGACGGACTGGCCCCAGCGGGCCGGGCAGCGCCATTCGGACACGTAGGTGGGGCTGTAAAAGCCCCAGCCGTCGTGCAGGTGCAGCACGGCCTCGACGCGGGGATCGGTGATGATGGCCTTGATCTTCTGGATGGCCGGGTATTCCGGGTCGCCGGGATCGAGGTCGGCGAACTTGCGGTTCATGTCGCCGTGCAGGCCGCGCGAGTTGTGGATGATGGACGGGAAATTGAGGTTGGGCACGACCCAGACGGCCCCGGATTTGATCCTGTAGTGGGAGATGAGCAGGGCGGCGGTGTAGAAGCCGCCGGGCTCGTCGCCCTGGATGCCGCCGATGACCAGGATGGTGGGGCCGGGGCGGCCGGAATCGAGCTTGTGCAGGGTGAAATCCAGATTGCCGCCACACGCGGTCGACGCCAGGGCCAGAAGCAGGAAGATGGTCAGCAAAAGGCGCATGAAACCTCGGCGAAAAATCGGTTTTGCCTGCCCGGGTCCGGGAAAGACGGCCGCTTGCGCATAGCCCAAAGGCCTTCGAAAGTCATCCGGCCGGCTTTTGGAGGGGACGCGGAAACCACAGCCCGTTTCGGGAGGGACCGGGAGGAGCGAGCGCCCCTCCCGGCCGCCGGCGGCTTGCCCCTGCCCATCGGCCGCTTCGCGCGCCGTCCTCGTGTCGCGTCCTCAAAACAAGGGGCACAACGCTAGACGCCACTCGCCCGGGCCGCGTTGCGCGCCTTGAGCGCGGCGCGGAACTCCGGCGAGTTGACCCGGTTGAGAATCAGCATGTCCTCGGTTTCGAGGGAATGGCGCAATTCGTTGAGATCGCTTTTGAGCAGCTTGCGAATGGCCAGCATGGTGGCCACCTGCGGCTCCTGGTAATAGTTGGCCACCTGCAAGGCCGCTTCCTCCAGCCGGTTGTCGGCCACGATCTTGTCCACGATGCCGAGAGTAAGGGCCTCCTCGGCCGTGAACCGCGGCCATTGCAGCACCTCGGCCGCCTTGGCCCCGCCGAGCAGACGCGACAGGAAATAGCCGCCCCCGCCCTTGGGGATGGTGCCCAGCTCCGCCGAGGCGTTTTCAAAGACCGAGTTCTCCCCGACGATGCGGTAGTCGCAGGCCAGACTGACGTTCAGGTTGAAAAAGGTGATGTGCCCGGTGTCGGCGTGGATGGTGACCTTGTTTAAGCCCGACATGGTCACGGTGTAGTTGTTGACGAGGTTGAGCAGGCGCTGGATAAGGAAATCCTCGCGCCGGGAATTGAGGAAATCCTCAAAAAATTCCAGGGTGTCCGCCGCACCGGATTTTTCCCGGGGGCCGATGAACACCACCACGCGCACCTGATCGGTGTGGGCGATGATCTCCAGGTGGTCAAAAAAGCTGTCTATCTTGCGCAGGTCGCGGACGTTTTTCGTGAAATGCGGTTTGCCCCGCACGATGAGCACGTTGTCGCGGCGCTCGGAGGAAAAGAACTCGTTGTCCGTGACCAAGCTGGTGGTGACTTCCATAGGATCTCCTTGCGGACACGGGAGCGGTTGGCCGGCCACCGGAAGCGCATTGCAGACAAGCCGGCGTCTTTATTGGAAGCTGCCACCCCCGGCCAAACCTGTCAACAGCGGCCGCCGGACGCGGGGCCGTTCCCGAAACGGCCGAAACCCCTTGCCTTGACGGGGCGAGCCTTCTATCCTCACACAACTCCTCGCAACCTCGTCCCACGGAGCCACCGTTGAGCGCCCGAAGCCTTGACGCCCTGTTTCGCCCCAATTCCGTGGCCGTGATCGGCGCCTCGGCGGAACCCCGCCATCCGGGCGCGGTGATCATGCAAAACCTGCTCGGCGGCAAGTTCCTGGGGCCGGTCATGCCGGTCAATCCGGAACGCGACGCCATTTCGGGCGTGCTGTGCTACAAATCCGTGGACACGCTGCCGCTGACCCCGGACATCGGCGTCATCGTCACCGATCCGCTGTCCGTGCCCGAGCATCTGCGGGAACTCGGCCGGCGCGGCGTGGGCGCGGCCGTGGTGCTGCCGCCGGGCTGGGCCAAGCTGCCCCTGGTCGAGCGGCGCGCCCTGCAGGACAAGATGCTCGAAGCGGCCGCGCCCTCGGGCATCCGCATCCTCGGTCCGTCCGGGCTGGGACTGGTGGTGCCGGGCATCGGGCTCAACTGCTCCCTGGCCGCCTCGGACGCCCTGCCCGGCCGCATCGCCTTTATTTCCCAGTCCGCCTCGCTTTTCACCGCCGTGCTCGACTGGGCCCGCACCAAGGGCATCGGCTTTTCCCACATCCTGTCGCTTGGCGACCGGGCCGACCTCAAATACGCCGACATCCTGGACTACATGGCCCAGGACCCCAACACCCGCTCGATCCTGCTCTATGTGGAGTCCATCACCAACGCCCGGTCGTTTATGAGCGCCTCCCGGGCGGCGGCCCGCAACAAGCCGCTGCTGGTCATCAAGCCCGGCCGCAAGCTGTGGCAGGTCTTTCCGCCCGATCCGGCCGAGGGCCGCGACGAGGTCTATGAAGAGGCCTTTCGCCGGGCCGGCATGTTGCGCGTGGGCGAGATCGACGCCCTATTCGACGCCGCCCAGACGCTGGCCCGCTCGCGACCGCTTCGCGGCGAGAATCTGGCCATCCTGACCAACGGCGGCTCCATCGGCATCATGGCCGCCGACGCCCTGCTCGAAGGCGGGGGAACGCTGGCCGTTTTCGACGAGGAGGCGCGCGCCGCCCTGTCCAGGCTGCTCGGCCCCAACTGGCTGCGCCACGGCGTGGTGGACATGAGCTTCGACGCCGCCCCGGCCGATTACGCCGAAGCCCTGCGGGCGCTGTTGCGCGCCCCGGGCGTCAACGCCGTGCTCGTCATCCACGTGCCCTTTCCGGGCGTGTCCGCCGACGAGGCGGCCGGGGCCATGGCCGAGGTGCTGGCCAAGACCAACCGCACGGTGCTGGCCTGCTGGATGGGCTACGACCCGGCCGGCGGCGGGGCCCTGGCCACCCTCAACAACGCCGGCGTGCCCACCTACGAAACCCCGGATCAGGCCGTGTCGGCCTTCCTGCACCTGCTGCGCTACCGGCGCAACCAGGAACTGCTCATGGAAATGCCGGCCAGCCTGCCCACGGAATACGCGCCCGATCCCGACGCGGCCCGGGCCGTCATCGAGCATGCCCATGCCGAGGGCCGCCTCACGCTGACCGACCCCGAGGCCAAGGAGGTGCTCGGCTATTACGGCGTGCGGGCCGTGGCCTCCCAGTTCACCGAGGACGTGGACGACGCCGTGGCCGCGGCCGAGGCGCTGGGCTACCCCGTGGCCGTCAAGATCGTCTCCCCGGACGTGCCCCAGCCCTTCGAGGTCGGCGGCATCGTGCTGGACGTGACCGGCCCCGAGGCCGTGCGCGAGGCCGCCCTGGCGGCCCGGGAGCGCGTGCTGGCCCACGTGCCCGGGGCACGGCTGGACGGCTATGTGGTCCAGGAGATGGGCCGGCGCGGCGGGGCCCACGAAGTGACCATCCAGGCCCGGGTGGACCCGGTGTTCGGCCCCTACATCATTTTCGGCCAGGGCGGCCTTGCCGCGCGGGTGACGCGCGACCGGGCCGTGGCGCTCACCCCGCTCAACATGTCCCTGGCCCGCGATCTGGTCTTTCGCACCCGGGTCTCGGCTTCGTTTCACGGCGCGGCCGGCCAGCCGGCCATCGACGTGGACGCGCTGTGCCTGACGCTCAACCAGATTTCCCAGTGCGTGGCCGACATCGAACGCATCGCCGCCATCGACCTCAATCCCGTGCTGGCCCAACCGGGCGGCGTGCAGGTCATCGGCGCGGCCATCCGGCTGACCGACGAAGCCGAGCCCGACGCCCACCGGCTGGCCATCCGCCCCTACCCCCGGGAGCTGGAAGAGTGCGTCAGCCTCAAAAACGGCCGCCACGTCATGCTGCGCCCCATCCGGCCCGAGGACGAACCGGCCCACTTCGCCTTTTTCGAGCACCTCTCGCCCGAGGATCTGCGCTTCCGGTTCTTCGGCGTGGTGCGCGACCTGTCCCACGCCGAAATGGCCAAGCTCACGCAAATCGACTACGAACGCGAGATGGCCTTTATCGCCACGGCCCCGGCCGACGACGGCCAGCCCGAAACGCTCGGCGTGGTCCGGGCCTCGACCCGGCCGGACAACTCCTCGGCCGAATTCGCCATCATCATCCGCTCGGATTTGAAGGGCCAGGGGCTGGGCCGGCTGCTCATGGAAAAAATCATCCGCTACTGCAAGGGACGCGGCACACGGGAACTGACCGGACAGGCGCTCATGGAAAACGGCGGCATGCAGGGACTGGCCGAAAAACTCGGCTTTTCCGTGGTGCGCAACTACGACGAGGAAGTGGTGGAAATGCGCCTGCCCCTCAATGATCCCGGCCCGGGCGAGACGACCAGATGAGTCCCAACACCGTCGCGGCCGACGAGGCCGCCGCCGCCCAGGGGCTCAAGGCCTATCTGGCCATCAAGACGTCGTCCCTGCGGCCCTGGGGCAAGGGGCGCTTTTCGGTCTACGTGCGCAAGGGCCAGGGGCTCGTGCTCTACGCCTCCCGGGGCGGGGCCTTCACCGCCGAACAGGCGGCCCGGTTGCGGGCCATGGGCGTGGCCTCGGTCTACATTCACAAGGGCGAACAGCGCCATTACGAAAACTATCTGCGCGAAGCCCTGGGCGAGTTGCTCGTCGACGACTCCATTCCCTTCACCGACCGGGCCGAAATCTGGCACGCCAGCGCCGTCACCCTGGCCAAAAGCGTGCTCGAAGAAAAACTGCCGCGCAGCATCGGCCGGGCCCGCTTCGATCAGGTCGGCAAGCTCGTGCGCCAGTCCATCGGCTTTCTCCAGGCCCCCGACGCCGTGAAAAACGTGGCCCGGCTCATCAGCAAGGGCTATCAGGAATACCAGCACGGGCTGGCCGTGATGGTGCTCACCTCGCTTATGCTCATGGACCGCTCCGGCGTGGACGAGGAGCTGCTGGTCAAGGTGGGCGTGGGCGCGCTGCTCCACGACGTGGGCAAGCTGGGGCTGCCGGAAGGCCTGCTGGACCGCCGGCCCGACACCTGGACGCCCGAGGAGGAAACGGCCTTCCGCGCCCATCCGGCCATGGGCGTGGGACTGTGCGTGGACATGCCGCTGCCGCCGGAAACCCTGCACTGCATCCTGTTCCACCACGAGCAGGAGGATGGCAAAGGCTTCCCGGCCGGCCTGCCCGCCGTCGGCATTCCGCCCTACGTCAAGGCGCTTTGCGTGTGCAACGCCTACGACGCCCTGACCCGGGCCTGCGTGTGGCGGCCGGCCTATCCGCCCTTCGAGGCCCTGCGCAACATGGAGGCGCGCAAGGAAACCCTGGATCGCGGCATGTTCAAACGACTCATCATGATTTTGGCCGACGCCGAGATGTTCACGAACGGCGGGGCCGCTGCCCAAAAGGGAGAACTGCCGCCCGCGCCCCGGCCGCCCCACGCCCCGGGCGAGACGACGAAGACGCCGGAGCCGGACACCGCCGCGCCGCCGTCAACCGCCGACGGCACGCCATGACGCCGCCGCGCGGGCAGCGACCTTGCGGCGTTCCGGCCCCGGACCGCACCAGGCCCCAACGGCAGGCCAAAACGCCATGACCACCGTGGTTGCCTACCAGCCCGAGGCCTTCACCGACCTGCTGCCCGCCCGCGCCCGCTTCGCCCTCGACCACGAGGCCGCGCCGCCGCGCCTCAACGTCTGCCTGCCCCATCTGCACCGGGAGCACGTGTTCGGCGGCATGACCTCGGCCCTGGAACTGGCCGCCCATCTGGCCGGACACTACGTCGGCCTGCGCGTCGTCGTGCTCAACCCGCTGCCACCGCAGGCCGGACGCATCGCCCTCGCGCCCATCCTCGGCCGGGACGAAACCGCCATCGAAACCGTTTCCCTGCACGACGACGCCGCGCTCGTCTTCCACCCCGGCGACATCCTGCTATGCCCCAACTGGCGCACCGTGCTGGTCTGGGAGCGGCTGGCCGGACTTTGCGCGGCGGCCGGCCTTGCCCCGCCGCCGTTTTACTATTTCATCCAGGACTGGGAGCCCGGTTTTTACCCCATGGGCCTCAAACATCTGGCCGCCGAGGGCACCTACCGGCACGCCGGCCACGGCCTGCCCATCTTCAATTCCCGGGAACTGCACCGCTTTTTCCTGGCCCGCGGCTACCCCTGCGACAAGGCCGTGGTCATCCGGCCGTCCCTGGACAATTTCCTGCTCTACCTGCTGAGCAACCTGGATTTCAAACTCCCGCCCAAACGCGCCGACCGCGTCAACGTGCTGGTCTACGGACGCCCCGGTCACCACCGCAACTGCTTTCCCGCCGTGCTCGCCTGTCTGGCCGCCTACAGCGAGGTCCACGGCCGGACCCAGGGCCGGGGCGTGGATTTCTACAGCGCCGGGATGCCCCACGAGGACGTATCCTTCGCCAACGGCATGACGCTGCGCAGCCTCGGCACCCTGTCCATGCCCGACTACGCGGCCACGCTGCTGCAAAGCCACGTCGGGCTGGCGCTCATGGCCTCGCCCCACCCGTCCTATCCGCCCCTGGAAATGGCCTGCTTCGGGCTCGAGGTGCTGACCAACGCCTACCCCGGCAAGGACCTGTCCCGGGAGCACCCGCGCATCCGCAACATTGATCCGACCGATCCGGTCCGGGCGGCCGGGGAACTGGCCCGGGCCATCGACACGGCCGTGCCGCGCGCCGGCCGGCAGTCCCCGGCGATCTTCCCCAAATCGCTCAGCCCCCTGAGCTGGCCCGCCAATTTCCAGCAGGCCGGCCTGCCGGTTCTGTTGTAGAAAAAGATGCCTCCGGCGGCCGGGGGGCATGATGCCCC
>JAFABC010000025.1 GCA_023426275.1 Pseudomonadota bacterium
AGACGTAGACCACCGACACCCGGCCGGTGGGCCAGACGCCCGTGGCCAGCCGATCCAGGGCGCACAAAAAGGCGGTCAGCGTCTTGCCCGACCCGGTCGGGGCCACGGCCAGCACATGCTCGCCAGCAGCGATATGCGGCCAGGCGCGGGCCTGGATGTCGGTCGGAACGCCGAGATTGGCGGCAAACCAATCGGTCAGGCGTGGATCAAAGGGCAGCGGCATGGCACCCAGGATAGGACCGGGCCAGGGGTTTTGGCAAAGCCCTTTGTGGGTTGCAGCAAATCATGCTGTAAAAACAGCAAGTTAATAGAGATACGAACAAGGAAGGAACAACTTGCGACCAATTTTCCGGTCGTTTTGCACACAAAAGCGACAATTCGCACCCCTGCGGGCCGCAGTTACGAACAGCTTGGCGACAAAACAGACAAGAAAGGAACAGAAAAGGGACACGCAAGGAACAGCCAACGGCGCAAAACGCACACGAAAGCGACATCCGCCCAGGTAGCGAAGCCCGTTTGTCCGTTCCTGGCCGACCCGGGCCGTGCCCCAGACTTCGGGATGATAAAAAATTTTACCTTACATTTTAAGTTGATAGCCTGTTTTTGCACAACAAAGGAACACCCTGACCGCCGTTAGGAACACAAAAGGAACAGATCGGGAACACGCCGGCTTCCCACCGGGATTTCAAGACATTCTTTCAGAATTTCTAAAAAATATATTTATTCAATATGTTATCATGGTTTTGCACAAACAAGGAACAAGCCACCGTACGTTAGGAACACGAAAGGAACAGGTTGGCGTCAACAAACGCACCCGGAAACAGCAAACCAAGGCGTGCGCCCAGTCAGGCCAACCAGCTGGAATTACGGGAATACTTTTTAGTGAAGGATGATTCTCTCTCCGAAAGAAACAACAAGGCCTCCGCCCCGGGAGACCAAAAGCGCCGCGCTACCGATGACGCCGGCAGCTTTTCCCCTCTCCCCTCGTTCGTGTCGGCCCTGCTGTCGGCGAGAGCGTCACTCCGTTGGGGCGCAGGCATTTACACGGTCGCCCGCATGCGGTCAAGACCGCGCGCCGGCCCGTCTTCTCCGGCCGCCGGGGGCCTCGAATCAGGCAAGTCCGCTGGGTGTATCGGGTTCGTCGAACGCCGGCCGCACGCGGACGACCACGCCCCGGCCGGACAGATAGACGGCATGGGCCTCGGCCGCTTCGCGGGAAGGAAACGTCCGCAAGACAAGCAGGGCCCGGTCGGTTTCATCCCAGACCCAGACGTACTCCCCGGGCACGATGGCGCGCAGCAGCAATTCCTGGCGCAGGCGCGTGCGGGCCGCCTCGCGCTGCGCGAAGTCGTCCGGGTCATAGGGACCGCCAACGGCGAGCACCCACCACTTCGAGGCGGCCGCCGGTTCGCTCATGACCATGCCCTCCCGCGACGAAGCGGACTGCGCGACAAGCCACGCCACGGCAAAGGCCGGCCATATGGCCGGTCAACGGCGGTTCGTGTGTCGCAGGATGCGGTCATGGCCTGCCCCCCTTGCCCGACAGGATAGCCGGGCCGGGGACGGCTGACCAGGGGGAGGCAGGGACGGCCTATCGGCCCAGGTAGCGGAAGGCTTCCCACAGGCCGCCGTAGGCCGGCCGGGACGTTCGGGATACCGTGGCGAAGCGCGCGGCCAGCGCCGGGAGCAGATGGTCGTCCATGCGCACGTGGTTGACGCCCATCCAGGAGCCGAACCAGGCAAAGGGCGTGCGCCGAAAATCGACCACGGCGAGCAGACCGCCCGGGGCCAGATGCAGCCGGGCGGCATCGAGAGCGGCCTCGAAGCCGGGATTGAACATGCTGAGGCTGTAGGAAAAAACGATCAGATCGGCCGAGGCCGGAGCCAGGCTTTCCGGGGCGTAGGCGGCGCAGACCAGCGTCGTGCGCCGGGCCTGATCAACGGACATGCCGCGTCCGGCCCGGTCGAGCATGGGCCGACACAAATCGATGCCGAGCAGCTCGGCCGCCGGAAACATCCGGGCCAGCTGGCGCAGATTGCGGCCGGTGCCGCAGCCGACTTCGACCACCTGCAGCCCTTCCCGCCGCCGTTGCCCCAGGGCGGCGGCGGCCTCGGCGATCAGGCGGCCGCGACCAAACAGAAAACTCCACCGGGTGGCGTCGTAGATGCGCGCGTGCCACTTGTAATAGGCGTGCAGCGGGCTGGCGGAACAGGCATCCATGTCAGGCCACCACCGCCAGATGCTGGCTGCCGTAGGTGCCCACGCGGTCGGTGGCGTGCAGGGGCTCGGTCAGCTCCGGGAAAAACCGCAACCGCCCCCGTGTTTCTCCGGGAACGAAGGAGACATCGAGCCCGGCCGTGCGCATGAGGATTTTGGCCTCGGGCGCGGCCCGGTCCAGGATGCGCTCCCACTCCTCGGCCAGATCGGCCGGGGCGTGGCTGGCCAGCCAGTCCTGGTGGTCGAGCAGGACGAAATGGCTGTAGGGACCGGGATGGTCGGCCAAAAAGCCGCTCAGTGTGGCGGTGTGGCTGAACAGGCTCTCCAGCCGGCCGCGAATACGCGCGAAATTCGCTTCCTTGAGGTATTGCGGGCAACACTCCCGCGTGTAGCGGCCGGTCAGATAGACGCGCCAGAAATAGTTCTCGGCCATGGGCGGGCCGGTGAAGACCCGGCGCACCTTGTCGCGCACGAACCCTTCCAGGCCGCCGGGATGGGAACGCCGGACCAGCTCGATTTGCGGGCGCGGCACGCCGAGCAGGGCCATGGTTTCCGGCCGGCCCACCAGCCAGCGGCTGAGGCGGTCCCAGAAAACCGGTTCGATTTCGGAGAAAAGCCGCCGCTGTTCCTCGGCCGTGGTAGCAGCCAGCAATCGCGGAATCCTGCGCCGCACGCCGGGCTTCACGGCCCCGAGCAGCCGGGAAAAGGCAAAGGCCACCGCCCCGGACGCGCCGTGGTAATAAAAGGAGCGGGAAAAGGCCCCGGCTTTGAAATAGCCGATGTTCCGGTCCCAAAAGGTCCGGGCGTAGTCCGGCAACGCCCCCCGGATGCGGGCATAGACGCCGGCGCAACCCGGGCCGCCGCCCTCGCCGAAAAAGGCGAAGAGTTCCTCGAAGGAACCCTGGGCAAAAAGCGCCCGCTTGAGTTCGAGCAGGGCGTTTTGCCGGAAATTCACGTCCACGCAGTCGATGCGCTCCGGCGCGTCGAGAAGGTAATCCAGGGCGTTGTCCCCGGCCGAGGTGATGACGACCACGCGGGATCGCGGCGTGAGGCCGAGCAGACGCCGGTCCAGGCGCGGATCCTCCCAGCAGGCGTTGTACACGAGCCGGTTGCCGTGGATGTAGCGGAAAAACGCGTCCTGAAAACGGGAGCCAAGTGTTTTGGTCATGGGGCTTGCGGGTCCTGAAAGAGGGGTTGCGGCCAGACGACTTCCAAAACGTCCAGCTACCCCGGACACGCCTGTGGCGCACGTCGTCCCGGTGACGAAACAGCGACAATCCCGTCGTCTCCGCCCCGCCGTCCACGCTTTTGAACGCAATCGTGCCTGTCGCTACATTTCTGTCGCCCCCTGAAATACAATTTTGTCCGACATCCTGTACGCTTCAATATAATTTTTTTTATTTCAGTATATTATAAAATGGCACGGTCTTTGTAGAGTCCCGATGACCCCGGGAAGTGGTGATCGGGGAAAGGAGCGTACATGGAACAGGCCATTTTCGAGGAACGGCGGGATCAGATCCACCGCAAGGGCGAAGGGCCCTTTGAACTGGCTTGCAACCGCGAAAGCCTGGCCGGGGCGGTCTCCCAGCGGGCCTGCGTGTTTTGCGGCTCGCGGGTGGTGCTCTACCCCATCGCCGACGCGTTGCATCTCGTCCACGGGCCCATCGGCTGCGCCGTGTACACCTGGGACATTCGCGGCGCACTGTCCTCCGGGCCGGAACTCCACCGTCTGAGCTTTTCCACCGACTTGCAGGAAAAAGACGTGATTTTCGGCGGCGAGAAAAAACTCAAGGCCGCCCTGCTCGAACTCATCGAGCGCCACAAGCCCAATGCCGTCTTCGTGTACGCCACCTGCATCGTCGGCATCATCGGCGACGACGTGGGCGCGGTGTGCCGGGACGTGGCCGAAACCACCGGCATTCCCATCATCCCGGTGCAGTCCGAGGGCTTCAAGGGCAACAAGCGCGAAGGCTACGCCGCCGCCTGCAAGGCCCTCTTCACCCTGGCGGGCACGGGCGACACCACGGACATCAGCCCGGTTTCCGTCAATATTTTTGGCGACTTCAATCTGGCCGGCGAAATCTGGATCATCCGCGAGTACTTCCGGAAGATGGGCGTCGAGGTGGTGGCCAACATTACCGGCGACGGCCGGGTGGCCGATGTGCGGCGCTGCCACGGCGCGGCCCTCAACATCGTGCAGTGCTCCGGGGCCACCATGGAACTGGCCAAGATGATGAAGGAAAAATACGGCATCCCGTTTTTGCGGGTGTCCTACCTCGGCATCGAGGACATGGCCGATTCCCTGTACGCCGTGGCCGACCATTTCAAGGACCGCGACCCCGGCATCGTGGAGCGCACCCAGAAGCTCGTGCGCGAGGAACTGGCCGAACTGCTGCCCCAGCTCAAGCAGTACCGCAAGGATCTCGAAGGCAAGCGGGCCGCCATCTACGTCGGCGGCGCCTTCAAGGCCTTTTCCCTGATCAAGGCCTTCCGCCACCTGGGCATGAAGGTGGTGCTCGTCGGGTCCCAGACCGGAACCAAGGAAGACTACGAGGAGCTGGCCGCCATCTGCGACCCGGGCACGGTGATCGTCGACGACTCCAATCCGCTGGAGCTCTCCAAGTTCGTGCGGGAGCTCGACGTGGACCTGTTCGTGGGCGGCGTCAAGGAACGGCCCATCGCCCACAAGCTCGGGGTCGGCTTTTGCGACCACAACCACGAACGCAAGGAAGCCCTGGAAGGCTTTATCGGCATGCTCAATTTCGCCAAGGAAGTGCACGCTTCGGCCACAAGCCCCATCTGGCGGTTCGTGCCCCGTCGCGAGGCCATGGCCAAGGCCAAGGCCAACGAAACCGGCCAGCGCGCCGCCGGGGGAGAAGAAAGATGAGCGATTCGCCCTACGTTTCCACGACCAACGCCTGCAAGTTGTGCACCCCCCTCGGAGCGGCCCTGGCCTTCCGGGGCGTCGAGGGAGCCATCCCGTTTCTGCACGGCTCCCAGGGCTGCGCCACCTACATGCGCCGTTACATCATCAGCCATTTTCGCGAGCCCATGGACATCGCCTCCTCGGCCCTCGGCGAGAAGCAGGCCGTCTTCGGCGGCGGCCCCAACCTCAAAAAGGGCATCCTGAACGTCATGTCCAAGTACGGGGCCAAGGTCGTCGGCGTGGCCACCACCTGCCTGACCGAAACCATCGGGGATGACGTGCCTCATCTGCTGGCGGAATTTCGCAAGGAGTTCGCCGACCTGCCCCTGCCTGAAATCGTCAGCGTCTCCACGCCGAGCTACTCCGGCACCCACATGGAAGGCTGGCACGCGGCCACGGCCGCCCTGGCCAGCCAGCTCGTGCGCGAGAAGGTCCCGGCCGAACGCCGGGTCAACCTCATCCCCGGGTTCGTCTCCCCGGCCGACATCCGCTACTTCAGGGAAATTCTCGACGACTACGGCGTGTCCTCCACGATCCTGCCCGACATCTCCGAAAGCATGGATCGCCCGGCCCTGCTCGATTACGAAAAACTCCCGGCCGGCGGCACGCCGCTTGCCGACATCCAGGCCATGTCCGGAGCCCTGGGCACCATCGAATGCGGCCGGGCCGACCACATGGCCGAAAGCGCCGGGGCCAACCTGGAACGCCGCTTCGACGTGCGCAACCTGCGCGTGGGCCTGCCCATCGGCGTGCGCGAGACCGACGCCTTCTTCGACGCCCTGGAAACGCTGACCGGGCTGGCCATGCCCGAGAAGTACGCCGCCGAACGCGGCCGGCTGGTGGACGCCTACGTCGACGGACACAAGTACGTGGCCGGCAAGCGGGCCATCGTCTACGGCGAGGAAGACCTCGTCATCGCCATGGTGGCCTTCCTGGCCGAAATCGGGATCAAGCCCATCCTGGCCGCCACCGGGGCCAAGTGCCGCAACTTCAAGCAGGCCCTGGCCGACGTGACCGCCGACATCCTGCCCGAGCCGCCCGAGGCCCGGGAAGGCGTGGACTTCCATGACATCGCCGAGCAGGCCGCCGATCTGGCTCCGGACCTGCTCGTGGGACACAGCAAGGGCTACCGCTACGCCAAGGACATGGGCGTGCCGCTGGTGCGGATCGGCTTCCCCATCCATGACCGCTTTGGCGGCCAGCGGCTCCAGCACATCGGCTACCGCGGCACCCAGAGCCTTTTCGACCGCCTGGTCAACACCATCCTCGAACGCAAGCAGGCTGACAGCCCCGTCGGGTACGGCTATCTCTAAAAGGAGCGCGCAATGACCACCACCAAGGACCTCTCCAAGCACCCCTGTTTCAACAGGGAATCCGCCGGCTCCTGCGGCCGGGTCCACCTGCCCGTGGCCCCCAAGTGCAACATCATGTGCAACTTCTGCAATCGCAAATACGATTGCGTCAGCGAATCGCGTCCCGGCGTCACCAGCGCCGTGCTCAGCCCCGA
The DNA here is from genome assembly GCA_023426275.1 of Pseudomonadota bacterium. GTDB lineage: Bacteria > Desulfobacterota > Desulfovibrionia > Desulfovibrionales > Desulfovibrionaceae > Solidesulfovibrio. The sequence continues at coordinate 6,652 of JAFABC010000025.1, forward strand.
GCAGGCCGTGCTGTACATGGAAAAGGTGTTGGAACGGGAACCCCGCATCACGGTGGTCGGCATTGCCGGCCCGGGCGACCCCATGGCCAACCCCGAGAGTATGGAGACCATCCGCCTGCTTAAGGAAAAGTTCCCGCAGATGCTTTTCTGCCTGTCCACCAACGGCCTGGCCCTGCCGCCCCATGCCGCCGAACTGGCCGAGCTGGGCGTCACCCACGTGACCGTCACGGTCAACGCCGTGGACCCGAAGATCGGCGCCAAGGTCTATGCCTGGGCCCGGGACGGCAAGGTCATCCACCGGGGCGAGGACGCCGCCCGGCTTCTCCTGGAACGGCAGATCGAAGGTATTAAGATCCTGAAGGAAAAAGGCGTCATCGTCAAATCCAACACCATCGTCATCCCGGGCGTCAACGACGAGCACGTGGTGGAAGTCTCCAAGAAGCTGTCCGAGCTCGGGGTGGACATCCAAAACATCATGCCGCTGTTCCCGGTCGAGGACACGCCGTTTGCCGAGGTGCCCGCGCCCACGTCCGAGATGATCAAGGACCTGCGCGCCAGGGCCGGCGAGCTGCTGCCGCAGATGAGCCATTGCAAGCGCTGCCGGGCCGACGCCGTGGGGCTTTTGTGCAACGACCGTTCGGGCGAACTCTCGCCGCTGCTCGCGGAATGCTCGCACACCGTTCCCGGAGCCGACCTGTCCAAGCGGCCCTACGTGGCCGTGGCCACCCGCGAGGGCATGCTCGTCAACATGCACCTGGGCGAGGCCCACAAGTTCCAGATCTGGAAGCAGGAAGGCATCGGCTTCTCCTACGTCGAGGACCGCTACGCCCCCGATCCCGGGGCCGGTCCCAAGCGCTGGGAGGAACTGGCCAAGGTGCTTTCCGATTGCCGGGCCGTGCTCGTGGCCGCCTACGGCGAGACCCCGCGCAAGGTGCTGACCGCCTCCGGCGTGCTGCCCTATGAATGTTCGGGCTTCCTGGAGACGGCCCTGGCCGAAGTCTACGGCGCGGGCGACCTGTCCCTGCTCAAGAGCCGGCGCAAGGGTCTCGGCAAGGCCTGCTGCGGCGGCTCGGGCGGCGGCGAAGGCTGCGGCTGAGATCCGGCCGCACCGGCCCTGGCGACCATCTAATGCCAACAACCGGCCCGTTATGCGCGCATGGCGGGCCGGAGCTGTTTTTGACACCCCCGGTCCTTGCGTATATATTTTCCAAAGGCGTCGCGGCGTGCTGGCCGCGGCCGGTGCGCGCGCCTGCTTCACGCCGCGCCGGGCAACCTCAACCTCCGCGCCACGCTCGTTCCTGGTGGCCGAAACCAGTCCCCATGGCACACCAGGAAACCGGCCACCCTCTCCCCGTCGAGGCGTCCCGGGCCGATGCGTCCCCGTCGCGCCGGGAAAGCTGCCGTATTCTCGGCGTCTACTCCCTGGCCCGGCAAACCCTGACCGGTCAGGGAACCACCAAGCGCAGCCACGACCAGAAAACCTATTGGTTCGTGCGACGCTCCGAGGACGGCGAATACAGCGTGCAGGCCCTCAACGCCAATTCCATTCCGTCGGGCCCCATCACGCCGGTCAGCAAAAGCGAATTCATGGGCAACTACCAGCCGGAAAGCGGCTATTACGAAAAGCGCTGCCTGCCCTTTCTCGAATCCCTCAAGAAAAAGATCGTCCAGGCCGAAAAACACCTGGCCGAGGACAATCTTGACGGCGCGGAAAAGGAATTCCTCAAGGCCCTGCTCCTCGACGAAAAGCATCCCAAGGCCAATATCGAGCTGGGGAACATTTATCTGCAAAAGGGCGACGGCAAAAAGCTGGCCGCGGCCCTGCGCCGCATTTTCAACATCGACGCCCTGTTTCTGGAGCAGGAACGCCACCTGTTCAACGAATTCGCCATCAACCTGCGCAAGGGCGGACGTTTTCCCGAGGCCATCGCCTTTTACGAAAAGGCCCTGGAGCGCAACGCCGGGGACGAACACCTCCTGTTCAACATGGCCCGGGCCCAGGGCGAATCCGGCGACACGGCCACCGCCCGGGCAAGTCTCGAACGGGCCCTGGCCCTGCGCCCCGACTTCGAAGCGGCCCGGCGCTATCTGGACCACCTCCGGCAGGCCGCCGACGCAAAAGTCCCCGAAGACGCGCCCCTTCCCGATATTTCCCTTCCCGACGGCGCACCGGCATGAGCGCGCCCGTCGCCGTGGCCCTGCACTGTCCGCCGGGCACCAAAATGCTGCTCGAGGTCGGCGGTTTCGAGGACAAGCTGCAATCGCACTGCGTGGGCCATGTGCGGGGCCGGTTCGTCATCGTGCAGATGCCGGTGCTGACCGAAACCCGTCGCGAGGCCTTCTATCAGCTGCTTTATCCCGACGCCGGCGTCATTGCCCGCTACCTGCACGAAGGGACGGTCATCGGCTTTTCGGTGCGGATCATCCGCTGGATCCAGGTTCCCTTTCCCTTGGTGTTTCTCACCTACCCCGCCCGGCTGGAGTCCTACGACCTGCGCCGGCACAGGCGCGTGGCCTGCTGCATTCCCGTGGAGGCCCGACTGGAGGGGCATGCCCTGTCGGGCATGTTGCTCGACCTCAGCCTGTCCGGCTGCCAGTTCTCCACCCGCGTCGACGCGCCCCCTCCGGCCATCGCCTGGAGCTCGGACTGCGCTTTCACGAACTCCCGCCACAGGCCAAGCTCTCCCTGACCGACTATCTCCAGGCCGCCCTGGCCCTGGTCGAGTAGCCGTCGCCTCCCGCCTCCGGGGCGACTCCCCCCGCGCCCGTTGCAGTGCCGGTGCCATGCAGCGGCTCTCTACCGTCGCATCCGGATACGACATTCCACAGAAAAATTGCGCCCAACCGATCTTGCGGGCACAGCGTCTCATTGACACGCCCCCGGGAAAAATCGTGAGACTCTATACACAATGCCGACCTTCACTTATTGTTGCGGAAACATAAATGCGACCGTTGTCCCCACAGCCAAGTCCTGACCCCACGCAACGCGCGCCAAGGAAGACGTTCCCCCATGTTTGACGCCAGTGTCATGCCTCCGTTGCTACTGACCCTCAAGGTATCCACCCTGGCCACGGCGCTGGCCTGCGTGCCGGCCATTTTGCTGGCCCGTCTGGCCTGCGTGCGCAGTTTCCCGGGCCGGGACCTCGCCGACGCCACCCTCACCCTGCCCATGGTGCTGCCGCCGACCGTGCTCGGCTATTACATCATCGTGTTTCTGGGCCGCCGGGGCATCGTCGGCAAATACCTTTGGGAGGAATTCGGCTTCAACATCATGTTCACCTGGGAGGGCGCCGTGCTGGCCGCGGCGGTGGTGGCCTTTCCCCTGGTCTACCGCTCGGCCCGGGCCGCCTTTGACGGGGTGGACCAGAACCTGGAGAACGCGGCCAGGACGCTTGGCGCCTCGGAAACCGCCATTTTTTTCCGGGTTTCACTGCCCCTGGCCCTGCGCGGCCTGCTGGCCGGCGTCATGCTGGCCCAGGCGCGGGCCATGGGCGAATTCGGCGCCACCCTGATGGTGGCCGGCAACCTGCCCGGCAAAACCCAGACCATGTCGCTGGCCGTGTACAGCGCCATGGCCGCCAACAATGAAAGTCTGGCCAACGAGCTGGTCCTCATCATTTCCGTGGTGTGCGTGACCCTGCTCGTGGTCGTGGCAAAGGTCATCAAACCTAAAACATAGCGAGGAGGAGCATCATGCTGAAAAAAACCCTGCTGGCCCTGACACTGGTCGTGGCCATGGCCCTGCCGGCCGCGGCCGCCCAGTTGACCGTGTCCGCGGCGGCCAGCCTCACCGATGCGTTCACGGCGGTGAAAGCGGAATTTCAGAAGGAACATCCCGGCCTGACCGTCAACATGAACTTCGCCGCTTCCGGCGCGCTGCTGTCCCAGATGGAACAGGGCGCCCCGGTCGACGTGTTCGCTTCGGCCAACCAGAAGACCATGGACAAGGCCATTGAAAGAAAGCTCATCGACACCGCCACCCGGGTCAACTTCGCCCAGAATTCCCTGGTGCTGACCGTGCCGGCCGGCAATCCCGCCAAGGTGAAGGACCTGGATTCCCTCAAGGCCGCCACCGTCAAGACCATCGCCGTGGGCAACCCCGAGACCGTGCCCGCCGGCAACTACACCAAGATCGCCTTGACCAAGGCCGGTGTCTGGGACACGCTCAAGGCCAAGTACATCATGGCCGAGTCCGTGCGCCAGGTGCTGGATTACCTCATGCGCGGCGAGGTTGACGCCGGCTTCGTCTACGCCACCGATGCCTTCAAGGGCGGCAAGAAGGTCGCCATCGTGGCCGAAATTCCGCTGGAAAAGCCTGTGAGCTACCCCATCGCCGTGCTCGGCCACGCCGCCAACAAAAAGGACGGCGAGGCTTTCATCAAGTTTGTCACCGGCCCCAAGGGTCAGGAAATCCTGAAAAAATTCGGCTTCAAGAAGCCGTAGGACAAGGCAGGCCCATGCGCATCACCGTCAACATTTCCAAGTCCTTCAAGTCGGCCGCGAGGGGATTTCAGCTCACGGCCGAATTCGCCACCACGGACACCCGGGTGGTGCTGTTCGGCCCGTCCGGTTCGGGGAAAACGCTGACGTTGCGCGCCATAGCCGGACTCATGCGTCCGGATACCGGCAGCATCACCGTGGACGGGCGGGTCCTCGTGGACACCGCCAACCATGTGTTCGTGCCGCCGCGCGCGCGCAACATCGGCTACCTGTTCCAGGACTACGCCCTGTTTCCCCACCTCACCGTGCGCCAGAACGTGGGCTTTGGCCTGACCAGACTCTTTGGCCGGCTCAGCAAGGAAAATGCCGACCGTGTTGCGCAAATCATGGACCTGTTTGGCATCACGTCCCTGGCCGAGGTCATGCCGGCCCGCATTTCCGGCGGGCAACGGCAACGCGTGGCCTTGGCCAGGGCGCTTGTCGGGGACCCCAAGGCCCTGCTTCTCGACGAACCCTTCTCGGCGCTCGACGTCCCCCTGCGCCAGCGCCTGCGGGTGGAACTGGCCGGCATCCTCAACCGCCTGGACATTCCGCTGGTCATGGTCACCCACGACCCGGCCGACGTGTCCTTTTTCGGCGGCGACGTGGTCAGCTACGCCGACGGCAAGGTGCAGGAGATCCTGCCGGCCGAGATCATGCGCCGGTCCATGGTGCGGGTGGCCTGAGCCCGGCCTGTCCGCGATTGGCGGTTGACGACCGTCCGGGGGCGGCGTAACTCGAATATGGAGCCGTATTCCATAACGAGGAGCCGCCCATGTCGCTTGCCACCGACGCCGCCTGGACCACCGTTTCCATCACCGACGCCAACCTGGACAGCGTACTGGCCGTGGTGTCCGCCGCCGCCTACCGCGACGACGCGGGCGTCGTGTCCGCCCTTGAGGCGGGCGGCCTGACCCAGCTCGACCTGACCGGGAACGGCACCGGCACCTTTGTGGCGGCCAACGCCGCCTTCGACAGCTGGACCACCATCGTCAACGACACGCCCGCCGCCATCATCGCCTTTCGCGGCACCGACGACATCAATTATTCCACCAACGGCCTCAGCGCCGTCGCCAGCAGCCAGGACGCGGGCTACTGGCTCGACACCAAAGGCTATTACGATCTCCTGGCCCAAGGGGTTTCGGCCTTCGACGCCGCCGTGTCGGCCTTTGGCATCGAACAGGTCTACGTCACCGGCCACAGTCTGGGAGGCGGCGCCGCCCAGGCCTACATGGCCGAACATCCGGACACGGCCGACACCCGTTATGCGGCCGTGGTCTTCGGCTCCCTGGGCCTGTCCGGCGACGGCGAATGGGGGACCGACGCCCGCATCGCGGCGTTTTCCGATCCTTCGGACCTGACCAACGACCTGGGCACGCAGACGGCCGCCTTCACCATCTCCGTGGAAAAGGGGGACGCCAGCCTGTCCTCGACCCCGGATCTGGCCACGCTCATCGCCGACCCGGCCTCCTTCCTGACCACCCACTCCATCGCGCTGTTCGCCGATGACGCGTCCCGCTACGACGCGGCCAGGGCCGGCATTCCGTCCACGGACGTGACCACGTTCATCACGACCACGGTCCAGTTCAACGGCGTGACCCTGGCCATGTCCTCGCCCAAGTAACGGCGTCCGAAACGCCCGAAACCGAAGCCAACGGCCCTCGCCCGGCCAGTGCCGCACCGGCCGGGCCTTGCCCTGCAATTTTGTCACGGGAAGGGGCCGCGCATTTCGGTTGACGGACCATCGGCGCCCATCTATGGTGCGCCCGGAGATCATCAGACGATGCCTTCCCGACTTACCCCCGTGCGCCCACGCAAACTGGCTGATCTCGTCATTCAGCAAATTCAGGAAAAAATCTCGCTGGGTATTTTCCCGGCCGGAAGCAAGATTCCCACCGAACCGGCGCTCATGGCCCAGCTCGGCGTGGGCCGCTCGACCGTGCGCGAAGCCGTGCGCGTGCTCGTCAGCGCGGGCCTGCTCGAAGTGCGCCAGGGCGACGGCACCTACGTGCTCGAACGCAGCACGGCCCAGGAGCCCCTGGAATACCGTCTGCGCCGGGCCAAGGCCGTGGAAATCCGCGAAGTGCGCCGCATTCTCGAAGTGGAGACCGTGCGGCTGGCCGCGCAAAACCACACCCAGGCCGACATCGACACCATGCGGGAATGCCTCGAAAAAAAACGTCTGGCCCAAAACGCGGGCGACGTGCACGGCTACGTGGCCGCCGACATCGCCTTCCACTCCGCCGTGGCCGCCGCCAGCGGCAACGGCCTGCTGGCCGACCTGTACCGCAGCTTTTGTCTGGTCTTTCAGGAATTCCTCGACAGCCTCATCGCCGACCGGGGCGTCAACCATTACCAGGACCACATCCACTCCGGCCTGCTCGAAGCCATTGCCGCCACGGACCCGGAAAAAGCCGCCGCGTTCGCCATGGAGGCCCTGGACCACACCACCAATGACGCCCGGGTGCGCATCGATCCGACCCTGCGCGTCGACGCCGTGCCGCCGTTCTCGGAAGGCATCTCATAACATCCCGTTATTTCTTGATTTAATCAACTCGTTTCCCCGCCGTCCCTTGACACGGCCTCCCGCGATTGTTACCCGTTTGGCACTCTTGGAATTTGAGTGCCAAATGGAGCATAGCGCCATGTCGCTTCAGGACAGGGAACGGGAAGTGCTGACCACCATCATCGAGGCCTATATCGCCTCGGCTTCGCCGGTGGGTTCGCGCGCCGTGTCCAAGCAAAGTCCCCTGGGTCTTTCCCCGGCCTCGATCCGCAACATCATGGCCGACCTGACCGAGGCCGGCTATCTGGATCAGCCCCACACCTCGGCCGGCCGTGTCCCCACGACCAAGGCCTTCCGGTTCTATCTCGACACGGTCATGCGGCCGACGCCCATGTCCGATGACGTGCGCCAAAGCATCGCCGCCAACCTGTCCACGGCCGGCCTGGAAATGGGCGACCTGCTGCGCCGGGCCTCGCGCCTGCTGGCCGGTCTGTCCCTGCAGGTGGCCATGGTCGTGGCACCCAACCAGGCCGCGGCCCGGTGGAAGCGCATCGATTTCTCCCTGCTCAAGCCCGGGCTGGTCATGGTGCTGCTGGTGTTGCAGGGCGGCCTCGTGCGGACCCGGGTCATCGAGACCGATCCGGACGTCACGGCCGACGATTTGGTAAGCTATGCCAACTATCTCAACGACCTGTTCGCGGACCTGACCGTGACGCAGGCCCGACGCCGTCTGGTCCGGGAAATGGAGCAGGCGCGAAGGACCTTGAACGCCCTGTGCCGCCGGGCCCTGACCATGGCCCGCTTCGCCTTCGAGGAAGAGCGCGAGCCGGCCTGCGCGGTCATCGTGGACGGGACGCCCAACATGCTGTCCCAGCCGGAATTCACCGACGCCGAACACATGCGCGAACTCATGCGGGTGCTCGAAGAACGCACGATCCTGCTTGAACTGCTGGACAAAACCGCAAACGAGCTTAGAACGGTAATAACCATCGGCGGGGAATCGGACCAGGCCGCCCTGGCGGAACTCGGGGCCATCACCGCGCCTTACGGCACGGGTGACACGCCCCTTGGCGCCATCGGCGTGATCGGACCGTTGCGCATGGACTACGCCCGGCTTGTGCCCGTGGTGACCTGCACCGCCGACACCCTGACGCGGCTGCTTGACCGGCATTTTTAACGTCACCAGACCCGCGCGCCCGGCCCGGCCGGAACCGGCCGGCCTTTTTTCGTGCCCGGCGCGACCCTTGGAGGATGCATGGCCCCTGAAGAAAAACCCAATGATCCGAACGAGATTCCTGAAACTCCGGTGGAATCGCCGCCTTTGACGCCGGAAGAGGAAATCGAACGCCTGCGCGCGGCGCTGAGCGCCGAGTCCGATCGGCGTCTGCGCAGTCTGGCGGAAACCGAAAACCTCAAAAAGCGCCTGCTCAAGGAAAAGGAAGACTTCCAGAAGTACGCCACCGAATCCCTGGTGTCGGAACTGCTGCCGGTGCTCGACCACCTCGATCTGGCCCTGACCCATGGCCGGGGCCTGGAAGCCTGCAAGGATTTCGTGGTGGGCGTGGACATGACCCGCAAGGCCTTTGTCGACATTCTGGGCCGCCATGGCGTGACCGAATTCGGCGCCATCGGCGAGCCGTTCAATCCCGAATCCCATGAAGCCCTCGGCATGGTCAGCCAGCCCGGCCTGCCCGACGACGCCGTGGCCCAGGTGGTGCAAAAGGGGTTCCTCCTGCGCGGCCGCCTGCTGCGCCCGGCCAAAGTCATGGTCAACAAGGCAAATCAGGGCTGATTGCGGCATTTTTTTCGGGAAAAGCCCCTTTACTCGGGGAAAACGGGCCTTATATACGAGCCTGTCCACATGTAAACATCCGCCCCACGCGGCGGCAGATCATACCGGAACCACCAAGGAGGAAAGGCTATCATGGGTAAGATAATCGGGATCGACCTCGGGACCACCAACTCCTGCGTCTATGTCATGGAGGGCAAGGACCCGAAGTGCGTCACCAACCCCGAGGGCGGCCGCACCACCCCGTCCATCGTGGCCTTTACCAAGGAGCGGCTGGTCGGCGAAATCGCCAAACGCCAGGCCGTCACCAACCCTGAACGCACGATTTTCGCCATCAAGCGTCTCATGGGCCGCAAGTTCGATGGCCCCGAAGTCACGCGCTGGCTCGAGCACTGCCCCTATAAGATTGTCGAGGGCACCGGCGGCGACGCCTACGTCGAGGTCGAGGGCAAGAAATACAGCCCGGCCGAGATTTCGGCCATCATCCTCGGCAAGCTCAAAAAGGACGCCGAGGCCTATCTGGGCGAGCCCGTGTCCGAAGCCGTCATCACCGTGCCGGCCTACTTCAACGACGCCCAGCGCCAGGCCACCAAGGACGCCGGACGCATCGCCGGCCTCGAGGTCAAGCGCATCATCAACGAGCCCACGGCCGCCTCGCTGGCCTACGGCTTCGACAAGAAGTCCAACGAGAAGATCGCCGTCTTCGACCTTGGCGGCGGCACCTTCGATATCTCCATCCTGGAAGTCGGCGACAACGTCGTCGAGGTCCGGGCCACCAACGGCGACACCTTCCTTGGTGGCGAGGACTTCGACCAGCGCGTGATCAACTACCTGGTCGAGGAATTCAAGAAGGAGAACGGCATCGATCTGGCCAAGGACCGCATGGCCCTGCAGCGCCTCAAGGAAGCCGGCGAAAAGGCCAAGAAGGAACTGTCCACGGCCATGGAGACCGAGGTCAACCTGCCGTTTATCACGGCCGACGCCTCCGGTCCCAAGCACATGATGATCAAGCTGACCCGCGGCAAGCTGGAGTCCCTGGTCCACGATCTGGTCGAGCGCACCATCGAGCCGTGCCGCAAGGCCCTGGCCGACGCCGGCCTCAAGGCCTCCGACATCGACGAGGTCGTGCTCGTCGGCGGCATGACCCGTATGCCGCTGGTGCAAAAGAGCGTGCAGGACTTCTTCGGCAAGGAGCCCAACCGGTCGGTGAACCCGGACGAGGTCGTGGCCATGGGCGCGGCCATCCAGGGCGGCATCCTGGCCGGCGACGTCAAGGACGTGCTGCTGCTCGACGTCACGCCGCTGTCCCTTGGCATCGAGACCCTGGGCGGGGTGTTCACCAAGCTGATCGACCGCAACACGACCATCCCGACCCGCAAGAGTCAGGTGTTCACCACGGCGGCCGACAACCAGCCCTCGGTGTCCATCCACGTGCTCCAGGGCGAGCGGCCCATGGCCGGCGACAACATGACGCTCGGACGCTTCGAGCTGACCGGCCTGCCGCCGGCGGCCCGCGGCATCCCGCAGATCGAGGTCACCTTCGACATCGACGCCAATGGCATCGTCAACGTTTCGGCCAAGGACACCGGCACCGGCAAGGAGCAGTCCATCCGCATCACGGCCTCATCGGGCCTGTCGGAGAACGACATCCAAAAGCTCATCAAGGACGCCGAGTCCCACGCCGAGGACGACAAGAAGAAGCAGGCCCTCATCGAAGCCCGCAACCACGCCGACACCCTGGTCTACACGACCGAGAAGTCGCTGGAGGAGCTCGGCGAGAAGGTCGACCCGGCCACGCGCGGTGAAATCGAGTCCAAGCTCAACCACCTGAAGGAAACGCTCAAGGGCGAGGACGACGAGGCCATCAAGCGGGCCACCGACGATCTGTCCCAGGCGTCCCACAAGCTGGCCGAGAAGCTCTACCAGCAAAAGGCCGAGGCCGGCGGACAGGCCGGTGGTCCCCAGGCTGGCGCGGCCGGCTCCGAAGCCGGCAAGTCCGGCTCCGACGAGGACGTGGTTGACGCGGATTACACCGAAGTGAAATAACCCGCGGTCCGTGCGACTTGCTTTCGCACACGATCCCGCGTATCGAAAAGCCTGACCCGTCCTCAGACGGGTCGGGCTTTTTTTGGTACGCTGGTCACGGCGGCGCCGCCGCCAAACCCCGGTTCGCTCATGCACGCCAAGACAACTTCCCTTCGCCGCGTCTCTCGCCTGTTGGCGGGTCTGTTTCTGTGTCTGGCCCTCTTTTCCCTGACCGGTTGCGGCGGGATGTTCGCGCCGCCGCCTCCGCCGCCGCCTCCGCCCACGCCGCCCGAGACGCCGCCCACCGCGCCCACACCGACGCAGCCGGCCCCGCTGGCCCGCAACACGGTGGCCGTCCTGCTGCCCCTTGGCGGTCCGTTCCGGGAGATCGGCGGCAAGGTCCAAAAAGGCATCAAGGCCGCCCAGGAAAAGCTGGCCGCCGAGGGCACGCCCCTCGACGTCATCGTCATCGACGCCACCCTGCCCGGCTGGGTCGACAACCTGCGCGCCCTGCCGCCGGAAGTGACCATTGTCGGCGGTCCCATGCATCCGCTCACGCTCAAGGAGCTGACCAGCACGGGCCTGCTGCACAGCCGGGTGTTTCTCGCCTTCATGTCCACCCTGGGCAGCGCCCGGGAAGGCATCGACGCCTGGCGCTTCTTCCCCAGCCCGGCCGACGAGATCGACGCCCTGCTGCGCCTGTCGCTGACCGATTACGGCATCAACCAATACGGTCTGCTGCGTCCGAGCGACCGCTACGGCCAGTCCATGGGGCAGGCCTTTACCCAGGCCGTCACCCAGCAGGGCGGACAGGTCACGGCCACCGGCGTCTACTCGCCCCAGGACGCCACGGGCTGGGATGCCACCGTGCTGGAAATGCTCAAGACCGGCGGCGGCCGCCCCGGCTTTGGCGCGGTGTTCATCCCCGACGACTGGTCCCGGGCCGACAAGGTGCTGGCTAATTTCTTCCGCAACAACGTGGACGACCTGCTGATCCTCGGCCCGCAGCTGTGGACCGAGTCGCTCTTCCGCGCCGCCCTGGCCAAGACGCCCATCAATATCAACAATTACAGGCTGGCCGTGTGCCCCGGCGCCTGGTGGCCGGAGAACCAGGGACGGGCCACGCAGGATCTCATCGCGGCCATGCGCGCCGTTGGCGACACCCAACCCGACCTGTGGGAAGCCATCGGCTACGACTTCGCCCGGCTGGCCGCCCGCATCGGCCCGCTGCCGCAAGGCGCCGCGCCCCAGGAAGTCAGTTCCCGTCTGGTCCAGGCCGCCACGGGCATGGAATTCAGCATGGCCCCGCTGTCCTACACCCCGGACGGCAGGGCCCATGTCTCCATGTACCTCTTCAGGCCGTCGGTGGCCGGCCCGGTGCTCCTCGACCCCGAGGGCTTCCGCCAGCGCCTCAACGCCATCCGGCAAAAGGCCCTGGAAAATCCCGCCCCGGAGACGGAGGAATCCTATTCGCCCAAGCCGGCCCCGCAGCCCGCGCCGGCCCAGCCGGCCACGCCGCAGCAACCGGCCGCGCCGCAGCCCATCACGCCGCAGCCGGCCACGCCGCTGCCCGAGCAGCAGCCGGCGCCCCTGGTCCCCGTACCGGCCCACCATCAGGCCGTTTCCTAACCGTCAAGGAACGCATACGCATGAGCATTCGCCCCGAAGAAGTGGCCAAGGTGGCCAAACTGGCCCGCCTGCGCCTGGAGGAAGACGCCCTGGACGGCTTTGCCGCGCAGATGGACGGCATTCTGGCCTACATGGAAACCCTCGGCGAGGTGGACACCACCGGCGTCGAACCGCTGTATAGCCCGGTGCTCCACGCCACGCCCCTGCGCGAGGACGTGGCGGTGACGACCTGCGCCCGCGACCAGATCCTGGCCAACGCCCCGGCCACGGACGGTCAGTTCTTTATCGTGCCGAAAATCGTCTAACCGCGGGGCTTGGCCCACATCCCGCCGGGAACGTCGCGCCCCCGCGCCCCTTTTCAGGGACGCGGGGGCGCGTGCAGAAAGGATTTGTCATGTCGGATATTTGCCGCCTGTCCCTGACCGAAGTCCGCGACAAACTGGCCGCCAGGGAGCTTACGGCCGAGGAGGCCGTGGCCGCCTGCCTGACCCGCATCGAGGCCACCGAACCCAGGCTCAAGGCCATCCTGCATCTCATGGCCGATACGGCCCTGGAGCAGGCCAAAACCATGGACGCCGCCGGTCCCGATGCCGCCAAACGCCTGTGGGGCGTGCCGGTGCTGATCAAGGACGCCATCTGCGTGGCCGACGCCCCGACCACCTGCGCTTCGAAGATCCTCGAAAATTTCGTTCCCTTCTACGACGCCACCTGCATCGCCCAGCTGCGGGAGGCCGGCGCGATCATCCTCGGCAAGGCCAACATGGACGAATTCGCCATGGGCTCGTCCACGGAAAATTCCGCCTATCAGGTCACGGCCAACCCCTGGGACGTCACGCGCGTGCCCGGCGGATCGAGCGGCGGCTCGGCCGCGGCCGTGGCTACCGGCCAGTGTTTCGCGGCGCTTGGCACCGACACCGGCGGCTCCATCCGCCAGCCGGCCGCCTTCTGCGGCACCATCGGCATCAAGCCCACCTACGGCCGCGTGTCGCGCTACGGTCTGGTCGCCTACGGCTCGAGCCTGGACCAGATCGGCCCGTTGTCCCGCACCGCCGCCGACGCCGCCGCCATGCTGACCGTCATTGCCGGCCACGACGCCAAGGATTCCACCTCGGCCCCGCGCGAGGTCCCGGACTTCGAAGCGGCCCTGGCCGGGGCGACCGACCTGTCCGGCCTGACCATCGGCCTGCCCGACGAATACTGGGGCGAAGGCGTTGACGACGAAGTCCGCGACGCCTGCCGGTCCGCCGTGGACGCCGCCAAGGACCTGGGGGCCAAGGTCGTGCCCGTGTCCCTGCCGCACACGCCCTACGCCGTGGCCACCTACTACATCGTGGCCATGGCCGAAGCCTCCTCCAACCTCGCCCGCTTCGACGGCGTGCGCTACGGCTTGCGCGCCCCCGAGGCCAAGTCGCTGGAGGAGCTCTACGAACTGTCGCGCTCCCAGGGCTTCGGCCCGGAGGTGCAGCGCCGCATCGTCATCGGCACCTACGTACTCTCGGCCGGCTACTACGATGCCTACTACCGCAAGGCCGCCCAGGTCCGCCGGCTGATCCGCCAGGATTTCCTCGACGCCTTCACCACATGCGACGTCATCTGCGGCCCGACCTCGCCCTTTGCCGCCTTCCCCATCGGCAAGATGTCCGGCGATCCGTTGCAGATGTACTTGAGCGATATTTTTACGATCTCTCTGAATCTGGCCGGACTGCCCGGCCTGTCCATGCCGGTCGGCCTGGGCAGGGACTCGGCCATGCCCGTGGGCATGCAGCTGTTCGGCCCGGCCTTCGACGAGGCCGCCATCCTCAAGACGGCCAAGGTGCTGGGCGAGGCCCTGCCGCCCCTGCCGCAGCCGGCGGGGTTGTAGGAAGGGAAGATGCCTCCGGCGGCCGGGGGGAATCATCCCCCCGGACCCCCTGGAAGGAAATCTTGCACGAGCGACGGCAACACATTGTGTCTCTCCCCTTTGCGGAGGGTCCGGGAGGGGATCATCCCCTCCCGGCCACCGGAGGCATCCCTTCCGTGGCCGTCGCGGTGTCCGGCGGCGCGGACAGCTTGCTGGCCCTGGGGCTCTTGCGGGCCGAGGGCCATGCCGTCATGGCCGTACACGCCCACTTCCTGCCGCCGGATGCGGCCCAGCAGGCCCTGGCCGGGGCCATCGCCGACCAGTGCGCGCGCATTGGCGCGCCGTTGCATGTCGTGGACCTGTCCGGGCCGTTCCGGGAACGGGTCATCGCCCCGTTTATCGCCGCCTATGCCGCCGGCCAAACGCCCAATCCCTGTGCGATCTGCAACCGGGACCTGAAATTCGGCCTGCTTCTGGACGCGGTACTGGCCCTGGGGGCCGAGGCCCTGGCCACCGGACACTTCGCCCGGCTGGAACACGGCCCGGCCGGTCCGGCGCTTTTCCGGGGCGCGGACGACACCCGCGACCAAAGCTATTTTCTCTCCCTGGTGCCCGCCGCCGCCCTGGCCAAAACGCGGCTTCCCCTGGCCGGCCGGCGCAAGGCCGACCATCCCGGGGCCCTGGCCGCCCTGGGGCTGATGCCGCCGCTGCCCCGGGAATCACGCGAAGTCTGTTTCGTGCCCGGCGACGATTACCGGGCCTTTCTCGAAAAAAACGCGTCCGCCCTGTCCGGTCCGGGCCCCATCCTCCTGACCGACGGCACCCGGCTCGGCCGTCATCAGGGCCTGTGGCGGCATACCATCGGCCAGCGCAAGGGACTGGGCGTCGGCTGGCGCGAACCGCTCTACGTCCTGGCCAAGGATGCGGCCCGAAACGCCCTGATCGTCGGCGTGGAAAGCGAACTCCACGCCTCGGCCTGTCTGGCCGGAAACGTCAATGTGCTGGTGTCGCCGGAACGCTGGCCCGACCGGGTCCTGGCCCAGACCTGCTACCGGATGCGACCGCGCCCCGCCCGGGCCGCATTCCGTGACGGAATGTTGGCCATCACCTTTGACGCCCCCGTGTCCCGGCCGACGCCCGGACAGGTCGCCGCCCTCTATGATGGAGACGGCCGGGTGCTCGCCGCCGGCGTCATCTGCGCCCCGGACCCGGACGCCGGCCTTGTCTTCCCGGCCAAGCTTGGCTAAATGGCCTTGGTCCCGTCTTCTTCGGGACCCAAACCAGCCAGCCGCATGTCCAACGACACCCGCAAACTGTACCCCATCCTGCTTGCCCTGCTGTTACTCGCCGGGGCGGTCCTGCGTCTGCTGCATCTTGGCGATCCGTCCCTATGGTGGGACGAGTTCATCACCCTGGGCATCGCCAGGCTTCCCGTCTCCCGGATGCTCCACACCCTGACGGTGGTGGGGCCGTCGGACATCGGCGGGGAATTCTTCCCCCCACTCTACCACCTCATCACCCACGCCATGCTCGGCGTCAGCCACAACGACGCCGTGCTGCGGCTGACCAGCGTGGTCTGCGGCACCGCCACCATCGCCGTACTCTACGCGCTCGTGGCCGATATTTTTTCCCATCGCGCCGGGCTGTTCGCCGCCGCCCTGGCCACCTTTTCCGTCTACCAGCTGCACTATTCCCGGGAGCTTCGCCCCTACAGCCTGCTTATGCTCCTGGGATTGCTCTCGCTTCTGACACTCTTTCGCGCCCTGACCCGGGGCGGCCTGCGCTGGCATCTCGCCTTTGTCGGCGTCACCACGGCCATGTGCTACACCGCCTACACGGCCACTTCCAACATCGCGGCCGAAGGTGTTTTTACCGCCTGGTTTCTCCTGCGCGGACTGGCCACGCGACGGCTGACCGGCCGGCAGGCGCTCGGCAAGGGACTGGCCCTGGCCGGCGCGGTGGTCCTTGTCGGCCTGTTGTACGTTCCCTGGATTCCCGCCTATCGCAACGTCTTCACCCTGCTCAAATCCGGTGGCGGCTCCCCGTCCATCCCCGGGGATTTCCTGCTGACCGCGCTCACGGAATTCGGGGCCTACGCCGCGCCCAGGCACGGCCTGCCCTGGCTGGCCCTGGCCATCCTGGCGCTGCTTGGCGCGGTCGTGGCCGGCGTCAGGCCCAAATGGCGCGAGGGACTGGCCTTGCTGCTGGCCTTTTCCCTGACGCCGCTCGCGGCCTTCCTGGCCGCCGGCACCCAGCTGGAACTGAGTTCCCGCTACGCCTTCAACACCTTCTACGCCCTGCTCGCCCTGGCCGGACTGGGCGTGGCCTGGGTGATCGGGCGCATCGACCGGCACCTGGGACTGTCCGAACGACAAGGAGCCTGGGCCGCGCCCCTGGCCGGCCTTGTCGTGTGCCTCATCGTCAGCATCCCCAACCTGCGCTCCCTGTCCGTCTATTATCGGCGCGAGACGTCCTATGCCAAGGAACTGGCCGATTATCTCGCCTGGAACAAAAACAACGTGCGGTATCTGTTCTTCCAGAGCAACCGCAATCCCAAGCTCATCGCCAACTGGTATCTGCCCGGTGTTTTTGAAAATCTTTCGCACTATGCGCCGGATGGCTACAAACGCGCCTACCATCTCATCCAAAGCGACCTGACCCCGCCGCAGGTCCCCTTTCCACCGCAAAAACGCGTCACCATCCAGGACACCACGATTTCGGCCATGGGACTCGTGAGCACTGCGCCGGTGGAACTCTTTCCCGACGCCGCCGGTCAGGCGCGCTATGTGGAAGACTTCACCACCTACAAATTCTACGCCGACTGCGACGAAGCCGTAAATCTCGGCCCGGAAAGCCGTTACCACACCCTGACCCACTACGATTACGACAAACCCGGCCATGTGGATTACCGCTTCGTGGCCGCTCCGGGCACGCGGCTTCACAGCCTCGATCTCGCCTGCACCTTCTCGGCCACCTTCCTGGCCGATCTGCCCTCGGATTCCCGGGTGGAAATCCTGGCCGCCCTGGACGACGCCCCCCTGGTCCCCGTCGCCGTCATCACCGACGGCAATTTTCGCGGCCCGGGCGGCAGGCGCGTCGCCCCCAATCTGGAAAAACGTTCGTTTATCACCACGCGCCCCGCCATTGCCGTGCCGGCCGGCGGCGCACGCCAGCTGCGCCTGCGGCTGGCCTACGGCCCAGTGTTCGATCCCGGCGTCATCGAGGCCACGCGCATCGAGCTGACCGCCGCCCTGGACGGCCGTCCCACCGGCTCCGGTCCGGCCCAGGCCGCGCTGGCCCGCGCCGCCCGGCACAACATCCTGGCCACCTGGCGCGCGGACCAGCCCCTTGTGGACGCCGACGCCCTCTACGTCTTTCCGGCCCGGCCGAACATCCCCCGGGGAGCGGCCAATCCCGCCGAAGCGCTGCCCGCGTTCAGGGCTGCCCACCCCGGCCTGTCCCCGGTCTTCACCATTGCCGGCGACGACGGTGCGCCGACCTACCTGTTTTTCGATCCGGCCCTGGCCGATCCCTTTACGGCCCTGCCCGACAAAAAACCGGAGACGGCGCGGCTTGGCCAGACGCCGCCCCGCACGTTTCCGGCCATGAAACTCGTCGGCGCGCTCAACCGCCCGACCCTGGCCATCGACGGCCACACGCGTTCCGTGGCGGTGCTCGCGCCGCCGCCGACAACCCTGCTGCTGGAACCCGACCGGGGCGTCCTTCGCTTCGAGCCGAGCTTTTCCAGGGAAGACGAAGCCCTGGCCGCCTTCCCCCTGGCCGAGAACATCCGCAAGAACGCGGGCGAGGACTGCCTGTCCTGCCGCGCCGCCGGCCCGTGCTCCGTGACCGTGCCGCTCAGTTCCGCCTATCCGATCCGGCTGCTGCGCATCCTGTCCTATCCCCGCATCTTCGCCGACAAGGCCGGCAAAAACAGCGTGACCGTGTCGTTTTCCCACGACGGCGTCCATTTCACGCCCCTGGACCGTTTTTCCAGCAACCGCTCGGGGCTGTGGGAAGGGCTCATGGTCCGCCGCGTGTCGGTCCTGCGCTTTGCCAAACCCATTGCCAACGGCTTTGTGCGGTTCGATCTTTCCGGCCCCGGCACCCAGCTGTGGTCACGCGACGTCCGGCGCATGCGCATCGAAGCCGTGCTCGACACCGCCGCCTTCACCGGACCGGCGGTCAAGGACTCGCCGTTTGCCCTCGAACTCGACGACAATGCCGGCGCGCCCCTTTCCCTCTATCTTTCCACCCGGCCCCTGCCGTATCTGCCGGCTCTCCAGGACGACTTCTGATGGCCCCTTTTCTTCGCAACGTGCTGCTCGATCGCGACGGCACCCTCATCGAGGAACGCCACTATCTGTGCGATCCCGACGGGGTGGCGCTCATTCCCGGCGCCGGTCCGGCCCTGGCCCGTCTTGTCCGGGCCGGGGTGCGCCTTTTCGGCGTCACCAACCAATCCGGCATCGGACGCGGCTATTACGGTCTGGAGCAGTATCTGGCCGTCCAGGCCCGCCTGAACGCCCTGCTTGCCGCCTACGGCGTGGTCCTGGAGGAGACGGCCTACTGTCCCCACGCCCCCGACACGGGCTGCGCCTGCCGCAAGCCGGCCACCGGCATGTTCACCGCCCTGGCCGCCAGGCATGACTTGCGCCCCGCCGAAACGGCCGTCATCGGCGACGCGGCCTCGGACATCGCCTTCGGGCTCGCCCTGGGCTCGCCCCTGACCATCCTGGTCAGGACCGGCCACGGCCCGCGCCACATCCGGGAACTCGGCCTGTACGACGCGGCCGACCCGATCCAGCTGCCCACCCAGCATGAACCGGGCTGGCCCCATGTCCTGGCCAAAGATCTGCCCACGGCCGTGGACCATCTGCTGCTGACCTGCGACACGCCCGGATCGGTGCCATGAATCGCGCCCTGACCAGGGCCCTGGGCAGTCAATGGGCCGCCACCCTGTATGCCGCCGCCGTGGCCGTGGGGCTCACCTTCCTGCTCGGCCGCGTGCTCGGGCCGGCGGGGTTCGGCCAATACACCTACATCCTCACCCTGGCCTCGCTGTTCGCCATCCTCCAGGACGGCGGCTTCACCACGCTGATCTTTCGCGAAACCGCCAAGACCGCCCTGGCCCCGGAAGCCGGCCGGCCGCCGCTCATGGCCCTGGCCCTGGGGCATGTCGGCGCAACGACGCTGCTCGGGCTGCTGCTCACGCCGCTTTTCCCCGCCGACGAGCGGCTCTCCCTCGTCGCCGCCGTGTGCTACTATGCGCTTTTTACCGCCGCCGCCCTCGTCTCCGCCCACCTGAAGGGACACAACAACTTCGCCGCCGAAGGCGTCTGGCGCGCCATCACCCGCACGGCCACGGCCCTGGGCGCGGGGCTGGCCCTGCTGCTGCCCACGCCGGGCGTGGCGGCCATCTTCCTGGGACTGCTTGTCGGGCAGGCCGCCGCCCTGCTGTCGCCTTTCAGCCGGCCGTTGCACGTCCGGCCGCGCCTGACCGCCAGTCGCGCCGTCTACGGCCCCTGCGCCGCGTTTTTATGCATTGCCGCGGCCACGACCATCTATTTTCGCTGCGACATCATCCTGCTGCGCCAGCTGACCGACGACACCACGGCCGTGGGCAACTACGCCGCCGCCTACCGCCTCATCGAGGGCGTCATCATGCTGGCCACGCCCCTGGCCCACATGTTCTTTCGCCGGCTGCGCGTTTCCTTCGACGACAGGGCCGCCTTCAGGCAGTCCTTTTTCCGCATGCTGGCCGTCATGATCGTCCTGTCCCTGGCCGCCACGGCCGGGGGACTCCTCCTGGGGCCGACCATCCTCACCCTGGCCTTTGGCGACAAATATGCCGCCGCCATCCCCTTGCTGGCCTGGTTGCTGGCCGCGCTGCCGTTCATCCTGCCCAACTATGTGCTCACCCAGGCCCTGGTGGCCCTCGGTCGCGAACGCACCTACGCCTGGCTGACCGTCTGGGCCGCTGTCTGCAACATCATCCTGAACCTGCTGCTCATCCCCTTTTTCGCCGCCAAGGGCGCGGCCCTGGCCACCATCGCCACGGAAGCCGCCCTGTGCGCCGGCCTGTCGCGCAATTTCGTCCGGCACGGATTTACGGCGGAAGGCAAAGAATAAAGATGCCTCCGGCGGCCGGGGGGGGATGATCCCCCCCGGTCCCCCACGCAGGGGAGGGACGGGAAAAGACTTCGGGTGTTGGGGAGCGGACGCGGAGAAAACGAGGCGGGACTGGGAGGGGTGACGCTTCCCGGTGGGGCCGGGGCAACGTTCCGGCCGGCAAGACGTTTTTTCTACTCGGCCTTTTTCGGACGCGGGGCCCAGTCGTGGGCCATGGTCTGGATGGATTTGATCTGACGCGGGGCCAGGGTGGCTTCGATCTGGTCGCGAAGCGTCGTGGCGGAGGCCTTGTTCTCGGCGGGCAGGTCCGGCGCGGCCACGGCAAGCAGGGCCCAGAAATAGGCTTTGACCGGATTTTTGGGAACACCCTGCCCGGAGAGGTAGAGCATGGCGAGCTGCTGCTGGGCGCCGCCCTTGCCGGCCAGGGCCGCCTCGGTCAGCAGTTTGGCCGCGCTTTCAAAATCCTGCGGCACGCCCTGTCCGGACAAGGAGAGCTTGCCCAGGCAGTACTGGGCGTCGGCGTCGCCCGCCTCGGCGGCCTTTTGGAACCATTGCGCCGCCTTGATGAAATCCTGGGGCGTGCCCTGGCCGATATAATACATGGCCGCCACCTGATTCTGGGCGGTGACATCCCCGCCTTCGGCCAGGGGCAGAAATTCCGCCAGAGCCTCGGCGTACTTCCCGGCGCGGTAGGCCGCCTTGCCCTCTTCCAGGCCGGCCCGGGCGCACACCGCCGCCGCGAAAAAACAGACCACCGCTAATCCGGCGGTGACAAGACGCCAATTCCGTTTCATGACTTCCTATTCGTCTGCCGGGGGAACTTCTTTGCGATGCAGACACTCCAGGGCGCTGTCCTGCGGCTGGCAAAGCCGGATTTCGGAGCCCAAAATGACATGCCGGTACAAAAAGACCGACACCGGCACGCCGAGCACCATGCCCCAAAGGCCGAAAAGCTTGTGGCCGACATACAGGATCATCAGCGTGACCAGCGGGCTGATCTTGAACATGGCCGCCACGATGCGAGGATTGAGGATGTAGGTCTCGATGGTGTGGACGATGATGATCATGACGATGGCCCACATGGCGTGCGACGGTCCGATGGTGTTGACCGCGACCAGCACGATGGGCGCCGAGGAAATGAACGTGCCGAGCACCGGAATCAGGCCGCAGAAAAAAACCACCGTGGAAAGCAGCATCACCGGCTCGATGCCGAGAATGTACATGCCGATGGCCGTCAGCACCGTGTTGACGCCGGCGATGAGCATCTGGGCCCGGAATCCCATGCCGACGACAATGGCGAAGCGCACCACGCTGCGGGCGGTGACGTCGTAGATGTCGCGCAGTCGCGAATCGCGCAACGCGATGGTCTTGGCCCGCAGGTTGGGAAAATCCAGCATGATGAGGAAGCTAAAAAGCGTGCCGAGCAGAAAGGTCGAAACGTAGGTGGTGATCTGGTTAAACGAGTTCACCGCCAGGGTGAAAAGCGTTTGCGTCTTGACGCCGACCAGGGCTTCGAGGGTCAGGTAGTCTTTGACCCGGGCGATGGGCGCGGCCATGTCCGGGGCGAGCCAGGCCCACTGGTCGAGGTGGCGGCGCAGGGTCTCCAGGGTGTCGGGCAGCTTTTTGAGAAAAGCCGTGGATTCGGCCCCGAGCTTGGGCAGCACCGAGGACAAAAGCGACAGCACCACGGTCACGAACACGATGTAGACCACGACCGCCCACAGCGTTCGGGGCAGCCGCGTTTTGGCCGCCAGGAAATCGATGGGGCTGTGGAACAGAAAACAGAGGATATAGGTGATGAAGACGAGTCCGAACAGACCGTAATAATTGGCCAACCAGACCAAACCGAAAAAGGCGACCCAAATGGCGAGCGTCTTGTTGGTGCGCAGGAACTGAGCGATGTCGAATCCCATAAGCAGGCAGGGCTAGCACAAATCAGTTGGGGCCACAATGTCATCGTTGTGTCGCCGACGTTTCATTATTTGCGAAACAGGGCAACCAGCAGCGACAAAACGACGCTGATGACCAGACAGGTGACCCAGGGGAAGGAAAACGAAAACCCGTCGCGCTTGAAGGTGATGTCGCCGGGCAGCCGGCCCAGCGGCAGGCGCTGCCACAGATTCTGCCACGTTCCGGTCCGGTCGAACAGCAACAGCAGCAGCCCGAGAAAGGCCAGGGCCAGGCCGAGCAGCAAAAGAATCTTGCCGGGAGAAGGATTCATCGGTATGTCCGCTTGTTTTCGCGCTCACCTATCGAGAAACATCAAGGAACGCAATTGCCGTGAAACTGCCCCCTTTCCGCCTGGAACGTTTTTTCGCCGCCCATGAATTCACCGCGCCCCGACTGCTTTGCGCCTCGGACGGCGAAACCCTGTCCGTGGCCGAACTGCTTGATCTGGTCCCCGGGGCCGGGGCGGGACTGGGCCGGCTGCGCCTGGGCTACACCGACTCCCGGGGCGCGCCGGAGCTTCGGGAAGCCATCGCCGGATTGTACACGACCATAACCCCGGACGACGTTCTCGTCCATGTCGGGGCCGAGGAAGCCATTGCCACCTTTATGATGGCCAGCCTCGAAGCCGGGGACGAAGTCGTCGCGCCCACGCCCTGCTACCAGTCGCTTTCCGACGTGGCCCGCAGCCTGGGGGCGCGGGTGGCCTCCTGGCGCTGCGATCCGCACTGGGGCTTCGCGCCCGACATGGGCGAACTCGGCGCGCTGCTTGGCGACCGGGCCCGGACGCTGGTGCTCAATTTTCCCCACAATCCCACGGGGTATCTGCCCACGCCCGAGGTTTTCGCCGCCATGCTCGCCATGGCCCGGGAACACGGGACCAGAGTCTTTTCCGACGAGGTCTACCGCTTCTCAGAAGCCCCGGGCGTGGCGACCCTGCCCGCCGCCTGCGACCTGGACGAGACGGCGGCCTCGCTTGGCGTCATGTCAAAATCCTTCGGGCTTCCCGGACTGCGCGTGGGCTGGGTGGCCTGCCGCGACCGGGAGCTTCTCGCCCGGTTGGCGGCCATCAAGGACTATCTTTCCATCTGCGGTTCGGCACCGTCGGAATATCTGGCCGTGTGCGCCCTGACCGCCCGGGAGGCCATCTTGGAACGTATGCGGGCCCTGCTTGCCGCCAACCGCGACGCCCTCACGGCGTTTTTCGCCAATCGCCCGGATATGTTTCATTTCGTGCCCCCGCGCGGGGGCCTGACCGCCTTTCCCGGAGTGCTCTCCGGCGACGCCGACGCCTTTTGCCGGGCCGCCCTGGACGAGGCCGGCCTGCTTTTGTTGCCGGGACGACTCTATGGCGAGGAATGGTCGGATCGATTCCGCATCGGCTTCGGCCGGGCGGACTTTCCGGAAAATCTCGAAAAATTGTCCATGTTTTGTCAAAAATGGAAGGAGCGGCGCACCGGGGGGAATTCGCGCAATGCACGCGATTAGGCTGTAGATGACCTTGAATTTTGGTGTCGTTTCAGCCACAAGTGCGTGAAAAGCTTGCGGGCGCGATGGGGGACGTTCCCCCGGACCTTTCCACATCCAACAAAGGAGTCCTCCATGGTCAAAAAACTCGTCCTGGCCCTGGCCCTTGTCGCCATGACCGCATCACCGTCCCTGGCGAAAACCATCGTCTTTGCCACGGACGCCACCTGGCCGCCGATGGAGTTCGTCAACGCGGACAAACAGATCACCGGCTATGCCATCGACTACATGAAGGCCGCCGGTAAGGAAGCCGGGTTCACGCCCGAATTCAAGGCCGTGGCCTGGGACGGCATCTTTGCGGGTCTGGCCGCCGGCAAGTACAATGCCATTTGCTCCTCGGTCTCCATCACCGACGAGCGCAAAAAGACCATGGATTTCTCCACTCCCTATTTCAAGGTGCGTCAGGCCCTGGTCATCCCGGTCAAGTCGAAGGCCAAGTGCATCGACGACATGAAGGGCAAGACCCTGGGCGCCCAGATCAGCACCACCGGCCACTTCGCCATCAAGAAGGCCGAAGGCGTCAAGGACAAGTCCTATGACGAGGTCGGTCTGGCTTTCGAGGATCTCTACAACGGCCGCATCGACGGCGTTGTCTGCGACGATCCGGTTGCCGCCCAGTACGCCCTGCAAAATGAGAAGTACAAGGGCGCGCTCAAGATCGCCTGCGTCATCGAAGCCGG
Source organism: Pseudomonadota bacterium (assembly GCA_023426275.1). Lineage (GTDB taxonomy): Bacteria > Desulfobacterota > Desulfovibrionia > Desulfovibrionales > Desulfovibrionaceae > Solidesulfovibrio. Next base: position 31,206 of record JAFABC010000025.1, read on the forward strand.
CGACGAGTACTACGGCATCGCTCTGAAAAAGGGCAACAAGGAAGACCTCGACCTGATCAACAAGGGCATCGAGGCCGTGAAGAAAAAAGGCATCGACAAGCAGCTGCTGGCCAAGTGGATCGGCGGCAGCAAATAACGACACCCTGGAGCGGCGGGATGCGTCGGATGACGCCCCGCCGCTCTTTTGTCGCGCCCGGGCTTTTGCCCCTGCATCCTGATGCCAGAGCCATTATCGTTTTTCATCATCACGCAGCATTCATTGCCGCAGAAGGCAACATCGGCGGAATCGTCTCATGACCAAACAATGCACACCCTGCGAGGAAGAAGCCCACACCGTCATTGACGTCGGCGAGGGCGCGGCCATCCCCAAATCGTCGGACAAGGGACTGGTCTCGGCCTGGCGCATCTCGTTTGCCGGGGCCTTGATCGTGCTGGCCTGCCTGCTCTATTTCAAGCCGGACCCGTACCTGAAGATCTTCAAGTTCGTGCCGGACGGCATCCTGGTCACCTTCCAGGTCACGATCTACTCCATCGTCCTGGCCCTCATCCTCGGTCTGATCACCGGGCTCGGCCGCATCTCCCGCAACAAATACATCAACCTGATCGCCTCGACCTATGTGGAAGTGGTGCGCGGTGTGCCCCTGCTCGTCCAGCTTTTCTACATTTACTACGCCCTGGGCCGCATCGTGCAGGTGCCGGACCTGCTGGCGGCGGTGATCTCCATGAGCGTGTGCTACGGCGCCTACATGGGCGAGGTGTTCCGGGCCGGCATCACGGCCATTCCCGTGGGCCAGACCGAGGCGGCCCGGTCCCTGGGCTTCAACCGGGCCCAGACCATGTATCACGTGATCCTGCCCCAGGCCTGGCGGACCATCCTGCCCCCGGTCGGCAACGAATTCATCGCGCTGCTCAAGGACACCTCCCTCGTGTCCATCCTCGGCGTGGCCGACCTCCTGCGGCGCGGCCGGGAATACGCCTCGGAATCCTTCGAGTATTTCGAGACCTTCACCATGGTCGCCGTGCTCTATCTGATCATCACCCTGATCCTGTCCAAGCTGGTCAGCATCATGGAGGAGCGTTTGTCCCACCATGTCAAACGATAACCCCATCATCACCATCGCCAATGTCAGCAAGTACTTCGACCAGGTGGCCGCGCTGACCAATGTCAGCCTCGACGTGGCCTCCGGCGAAAAAGTGGTCATCATCGGGCCGAGCGGCTCGGGCAAGTCCACCCTGCTTCGCACCATCAACCGCCTGGAAGACATCAGCCGGGGAAAAATCGTGGTCGACGGCCACGACCTCGACGACGCGTCCGTGGACATCAACAAGGTCCGCATGGAAGTGGGCATGGTCTTCCAGAGCTTCAACCTGTTTCCGCACAAGACCGTTTTGCAAAACGTCACCCTGGCCCCCATCAAGCTCAAGGGCATGAGCCAGGCGGACGCCAACGCCATGGCCCGGCAACTGCTGGACAAGGTCGGCATCCTGGAAAAGGCCGACGTCTACCCGGCCACGCTCTCCGGCGGCCAGCAGCAGCGCGTGGCCATCGCCCGGGCCCTGGCCATGAGCCCCAAGATCATGCTCTTCGACGAGCCGACCTCGGCCCTCGATCCGGAAATGATTGGCGAGGTTCTCGACGTCATGGTCCGGCTGGCCCGGGAGGGCATGACCATGGTCTGCGTGACCCACGAAATGGGCTTTGCTCGGGAAGTGGCCGACCGCATCGTGTTCATGGACGGCGGGCAGATTCTGGAGGTGGCCAAGCCCGAGGCGTTTTTCTCCAACCCCGAGCACCCCAGAACCCGAAAATTCCTGGAACAGATTCTTTAAAGAGCGCCTCCGGCGGCCGGGGGGAATGATTCCCCCCGGACCCCCTCGATGTGTCTTTGGCGGCGCGAAGCGACGCTGGCGCACCTTGGCGGCGCATTTT
>JAFABC010000093.1 GCA_023426275.1 Pseudomonadota bacterium
TATTTGAAGAATGCGCCTTCGCGTCCGGCCCGCACCCCCGCCGACCCTGCCCCTTCGGCCTATCCTTGAAAGCAAGGCCGCTTCCGGCCTTCCGTTTGCTCACATCGGCCGACTGGACCTCCGGTCCCCCTTTGGAAGTTTTTGAAGGAGGCCCAGGGGGAAACTTTTTTCAAAAAGTTTCCCCCTGGCCGCCGGAGGCGCTTTTTCCCTGTCTCTTCCCGCTTTCCATTTCGCCTAGTCCTTGGGCGCATCCATGGGGATGATCTTGCCGCCGCCGTAGCCGCGGTCGCCCGGGGGCATCTCGAAGACCTTCGTCGCGGGTTCGTAGTCGAGGGTGGGCAGGTCCGCGCCTTCCTGCCAAGTGGCCAGGGTGCGGGTGAGCCAGTCGCGGTCGTTGCGCGCGGGGTAGTCCTCGCGGGTGTGGGCGCCGCGCGATTCGGTGCGCATGAGCGCGCCGTAGGCCACGCACAGGGCCAGCTTGACCATGCCTTCGATCTTGAGCGCCATGGTCAGCTCGGGATTGGCCCCCTTGCCGTTGCTGCGAAGGCCGACCTTGCGGGCCCGGCCCAGGATTTCCTGGAGTTCGCCCACGCATGTTTCCAGGTCCTTGCCGTTTCGGAAGATGCCGGCGCCCTTCATGATGGAGTCGAACATGGCGTTTCGGACGGTGTAGGGATTTTCGTTGCCGTTTTTGCAGGCCACGAGGTCGGCGATGCGGGCCTGCTCCCTGGCCATGGCGTCGCGCACGGCGGCGGTGGAGAAGGTCGTTTCCGTGCCTTTCAGGTATTCGACGATCTTGTCGCCGATGAGCATGCCGGCGACGACGGTTTCGGCCAGGGAGTTGCCGCCCAGGCGGTTGAAGCCGTGCATGTCCCAGCAGGCGGCCTCGCCGGCGGCGAACAGGCCTTTGAGGCCGTAGGCCGCGCCGTCCTTGTTGGTGCGCAGGCCGCCCATGGAATAGTGTTGGGTGGGGCGCACGGGGATGAGCTGGTGCACCGGGTCGACGCCGAGGAAGGACTGGCAGATTTCATCCACCTCGCGCAGCTTGGTGCGGATGTGGTGTTCGCCCAGGTGCCGGATGTCGAGCCAGAGGTGGTCGCCGTAGGGCGAGGGGACGCCGAGGCCCTTGCGCATGTGCTCGGTCATGCGCCGGGAGACCACGTCGCGGGAGGCGAGTTCCGCCTTTTCCGGCTCGTAGTCGGGCATGAAGCGGTATTCGTTCTTGTCGAGCAGGGTGCCGCCGTCGCCCCGGCAGCCCTCGGTGACCAGGATGTCGGTGGGGACGATGCCGGTCGGGTGGAACTGCACGGCCTCCATGTTGCCGAGGGCCGCCACGCCGGTGTTCAGGGCGCAGATGAGGCCGCCGCCGTCGCAGATCACGGCGTTGGTGGATTCGCGGTAGATGCGGCCGAACCCGCCGGTGGCGATCAGGGTCGCCCGGGCGAGGTAGGCGGTCAGTTCGCCGGTTTTGAGCGACCGGGCGATGACCCCCATGCAGGTGTCGCCGTCGTGGATGAGCGCGATGGCCTCGACCTTGTCCCGGACGTCGACGCCCATCTGGGCGGCGCGGTTGTCCAGGGTGTAGAGCACGCAGTGGCCGGTGCCGTCGGAGGTGTAGCAGGTGCGCCACTTGGCCGTGCCACCGAAGTTGCGGGAGTGGATCAGGCCCTCGTTTTCCGGTTTTTCGAAGGCGGTAAAGGGCTTGCCGCCCTTGTAGTAGGTCTGTTCGCCCGGCACGACGCGGTTCCAGGGCACGCCCCAGAAGGCCATCTGGCGCATGGCGATGGGCGCGGCGTTGACGAACAGGCGGGCCACTTCCTGGTCGCAGCCCCAGTCGGAGCCCTTGACGGTGTCGGCGAAGTGGACGTCCGGGGAGTCGCCCTCGCCCATGGCCGAGTTGCCCAGGGCCGCCTGCATGCCGCCCTGGGCGGCCGAGGAGTGGGAACGGCGGGCCGGGACGATGGACAGGCAGATGGCGGAAAAGCCGCCCGCCGCGGCCTCGATGGCCACGCGTTCGCCGGCCAGCCCCGCGCCAATGCACAGCAGATCGGTTTGGATGATATTCATGGCTGGCGTCCTTATTTGAGTGGCAGGAAGTAGTAGCGCAGAAGCGAAAGCAGGCCGACGACGATGAAGATGGCGGTGAGCATGTTCTCCTTTTTCTTCAGCGACCAGCGGCCCTGGCGGTCGAGGAAGCCCCATTTGACCAGGATGCGGTAGAAGCCGATGCCCACGTGCAGTTCGACCATGGGCAGAAGGAAGAGGTAGAACACGAACCAGAAGCCGGTCTGGATGCGCGCGGCGGACTTCTCGGCGGTGATCGGCAGGTTGGTCAGCACCACCCACATGTGGATGCCGCCCATGATGAGGATGCCCATGGCCGTGGTGGCCTGGATGATCCACAGCCAGGTGTCGGTGTGGCGCATCCGTTTGGCGTTGGCCAGCATGATGCGTTGCTGTCTGGTGGCGAAGGGAATCTTGCGGGCGGCCAGTACGAAGTGGAGCAGGAAGGCCAGAAAGATCAGCGGGCCGCCGACCTGCGCCATGTAGGTGGCTTCGAAGAACCAGGCCAGGGCGTTCATGACGCCGGGTCCCAACAGGATGCTCGCGACCAGGATCAGGTGGGCCCACATGAACAGGATGAGCGCCGCGCCGGTGAGCATCTGCAGCCAGTCGAGGTAGGCCGAGAGCTTGCCGACGGGCAATCCCTCGTGGGTCGCCGTGGTGGGTACGGACATCGTTTCCCCTCCGTCCTTAAAGGGTTTGGTGGTTACGACACGGTACCATGTTTCGCCAATGCTTCAAGAAGGCGCGTGTTCCTGAAGGGCTGTGGGCGAACGTCGTCCGCGTCGCGCGCCGCCTGTCGCGCCGCCGGGAAAGTTCCCCGCTCCCGCCGCGAGGACGGAAGCGGGGACGGCGGAGCGCCGGACATGGTGAAAAGGATATATAGCAATGAGTATGCCAAGATGACGGATGGGAAACAGTTCCATTTTCATCCATGAAAATGGACCGTTCCGTTCGATTGTCCGCTGAGAGGAATTATGCTGTGGGGCATTGACCTGTGGCATTTGCGCCACAGGTGGGGCACGAAGGTGTGGCATATGCCACACCTGGCGGAAACGTCAGGACATGCCCAGCCGGGCCATGTTGCGATACAGCGTGCGCCGGTCCACGCCCAGCCGCCGGGCCGCGGCCGAACGGTTGCCGCCCGTGGCCCGCAGCGCCGCCGCCACCGCTTCCCGGGTCAGTCCCCCCCGGCGCGGCGCGGGCTCGCCCGGCAGCGCCGCCGGGCCGGGCAGGGGGGCGAGCAGTTCGCCCGGAAGATGCCCGGGCTGGATTTCGCCCTCGCGGCACAGCACGCAGGCGTGCTCCATGGCGTATTTGAGTTCGCGCACGTTGCCGGGCCAGGGGTAGGCCATGAGAATGCCCATGACCGCTTCGGACAGGCGCGAAATGATCTTGCCGAAGCTGGCCGCGAACTGGCGCATGAAATGCTCGGCCAGAAGCGGAATGTCCTCGGTGCGCTCGCGAAGCGGCGGCAGCCGGACCTCCACCACCTTGAGCCGGTAGTACAGATCGGCCCGGAAGCGCCCGGCCCGGATGCGCTCGGGCAGGTCCACGTTGGTGGCGGCGATGACGCGCACGTCGGCCTTGCGGGTCCGGGCCTCGCCCACGCGCTCGAATTCCTTGCTCTCCAGCACGCGCAGCAGACCCAGTTGCAGGCGCGGGGAAATGTCGCCGATCTCGTCGAGAAAGATCGCGCCGCCCTGCGCCGCCTCGAACCGGCCGACCTTGTCGCGGATGGCCCCGGTAAAGGCCCCGCGCACGTGGCCGAACAGTTCGCTGCCGAGCAGCTCGTCGGACAGGGCCGAGCAGTTGACCTTGACCAGCGGCTTGCGGGCCCGGGAGCCGCCGTAGTGGATGGCCTCGGCGGCCAGCTCCTTGCCCGTGCCGGATTCGCCGGTGATGAGCACGGTGGTGTCCACGTCGGCCAGCTGGTCGAGGACTTGGTAGATGTCGCGCATGGCCTTGGACTTGCCGATCATGCCGCGATGGCCGTGCAGGTCGGTCAGCCGTTTTTCCAGGTCGGCCAGCCGGGTGATGTCGCGGATGAGCAGCACCGCCCCGACAAAGGTCCCGGATTCGCCGGTCAGGGGCATGGAGTTGATGACCACCACCCGGCCGGGATTCTGGCCCTTGCATTCCACCCGGTATTCGATGACCGGCTGTTGCGTGGCCAGGGTTTCGCGCAGGGCGGCGAAGCAGCCCCGGCGGCAGGCCCCGGCCACCACCTGCTGGCCGCCCGGGCCGGTCTTGATGTCGCCGACGAAGCAGACGTCGTGCAGGGGGCGGTTGGTCTTGATGACCCGCATCCGCGTGTCCACCACCACGATGGCGTCGGGGATGGCCCGGAACACGGCTTCGAGGTTGGAGCGCAGCGATTCCTTTTCGGCCAGCAGGGCCCGCATCTCGGCCTCGGCCCGCACGCGCGCGGTCACGTCCTGGACCATGGGCATAAACGAGATGGCCCGGCCGGCCTCGTCGCGCAGCAGCCGCACGGACAGATGGACCCAGACGGTGCCGCCGTCGCTGCGCACATAGCGCTTGTCGATCTCGTAGCGGTCGAACTCCCCGGCCAGCAGGCGCTCGGCCCAGGCAATGGTCTCGGGCACGTCGTCGGGGTGGGTGACCTCGAGCATGGACTTGTCGAGCAGCTCGCTTTCGGCGTAGCCGGTGATGCGGCACAGGGCGTCGTTGACGCGCAGAAAACGGTAGTCGAGCGACAGGATGCTCGCGCCGATGGGCGACTGGTCGAAGGTGCGCCGGAATTTCTCCTCGGATTCGCGCAGCACCGCCTCGGCCCGCTTGCGGTCGGTGACGTCGCGCACGATCCACACCGCCTGTTCCGGGCCGTCCTGGTGGGCGAAGCCGCTGGCCGAGACCTCCAGGGGCACGGTCCGGCCGTCGGCGCCAAGGCCGGCCAGCTCCCCCCGGAACCGGCCGGTGCGGGCCAGACTGGCGAGCGCCACCCCCAGCGCCCCGTCCGCGTCGTCGATGACCCCGGCCAGTCCGACCAGGGACAGTTCGGCCTCGGACAGGCCGAAAATCCGCTCGGTTTCCGGGTTGGCCGTGACGATCTCCCCGGCCGCGCCGCATAGGATGACGCCGTCGATGCTGCCGGTGACGATGGAGCGGTAGCGTTCCAGAATGTCGTTGTAGGCGGCCTCGGCCCGTTTGCGGGCCGTGATGTCGATGTTGAGGCCCTCGATGTAGCGCACCGCGCCGCCGGCGTCGCGCACCACCCGGGCGGCCTGGGAAATCCATTTGACCGAGCCGTCCTTGCGGTAAAACCGCGTTTCCAGGCCCGTGACCACGCCGTGGCGGGCCAGCCCGGCCAGGAGCTTGTCCCGGTCGGCCGGGTCCACGTACAGCTCCGAGCGCAGGTCGGTCAGGGCGGCGATCATGTCGTCGGGGCCGTCGTAGCCGAGAATGCGGGCCAGGGCCGGATTGACGGCCAGAAAGCGGCCCTCGGGGCTGGACTGGAAGATGCCCTCGACGGCGTTGCTGAAAAAGCCCTCGTACTTGTCCAGGTCGTTGACCAGGTGCGACACGTCGGCCAGCGAAAAGACATGGCCCGTGCGTCCGGCCAGGGGCTGGCGACGCCGGGCCAGGAGCAGCCAGCGCGGATTGCCCCCGCCGCCGGCCCGGGGGATCAGGCGGGCCTGTCCCTCGGGCGGGGCGAGAACCGAGTCGGTCAGGCCGAGCGTCGTCCAACGCAACGGCCCGGGACCGGCCAGGGCCGGACCGAGCAGCCGTCCGGCCGCGGCGTCGGCCTCGATGACCACGCCGTCCGCATCGACCAGAACGGTGCCGACGGCAAAGGCGTCCAGACTGGGCATGGCCGGGGCGGCGCCTAGCGGACCACCACGGTGGAGATGGAGTTCTTGGGCGAACCGGACACGATCTTGCGGCTGACGGCCAGATAGATCAGGGCCTTGCGCTTTTCATCGTAAAACCGCGTCACCTGGGTGTCCTTGAACAGCACCGAGGTGCCTTCGGAAAAGACCTTCCGCTTTGTCGGGAACTTGGCCGGCAGATTGATGGCGCAGGTCTGGCGGCAGTCGAGCGAGAACTCGGACGGGTCCTCGGCCAGTCCCACGGCCCCGGACAGGCCGCCGGTGCGGGCCTGGCTCATGTAGCAGGTGACGCAGGGCACGTCCGGGTCCTCGAAGGCGTTGACGCAGACTTTATGGTTGGCTCCCAGGAGCTTCCATTCGGTGGTGACGCAGCCGACCTCCTCGGCCACGGCCGGCCGCACGGTGGCGACCGCCGCCAGCACGGCCAGGGCGAACGTCACGAAAACGGGCATCAGGCGCATGGTGAAACCTCACGGTAGGGGGTGAAAGGGATACTGGCCGGCACAATACGAAAAAAGCGGCCGCCCCGCCAGGGCGCGTCCCTTCCCAATCGGGCCGATCGCGGCTACCCTGGCCGGCGGCCACGGCCGTATATTGAAGGAAGGAGACGACCCCATGATCCGCAAACGCGCCTTCGACGCCTTACGCACCGACGTCATCGCCGTCGACGCCGGAGAAACCCTGGATGCCGTGGCCGACAAGCTGCGGGACCATCTGGAGAAAAGCCCGGACATGGACGCCGTGGCCGTCATGCGCCAGGGGCGTTTCCTCGGCGTGGTCAGTCTGCGTACGCTGCTTTCCGATCTGAACGACTGCGCCCTGGAGGCCAGTCTGCGCACGAGCCTCGGCGACGACGATTTCGAAGAAACCTACCGCGAGGCCTGCCGCCACTGCATGGCCCGCAAAGCCTCCGAGGCCGCCCGGCGCGATATCCCCGTGGTCGCCCCGGCCGATCCCCTGCACCTGGTGCTGGAAGCCATGATCAAGGCCGACAGCCGGTTTGCCGCCGTCATCGAAGGCGAGCGCCTGCTCGGTTTCGTGCCCCTGGGAGAGATCTTCCGCGAACTGCGCCGGGAATGCGGCCAGGAGTAGAGGGGAGAGGAAAGAGAAGATGCCTCCGGCGGCCGGGAGGGGCACTGCCCCTCCCGGATCCTCCCGAAAGGGGGCGGCGGTCGGCTGCTCGGTTGTTCGGCGGGGCCTCGAACGTTTGGCGGCGCAATTTCCCCCAGGCAAAGCC
>JAFABC010000095.1 GCA_023426275.1 Pseudomonadota bacterium
GGCTTTGCCTGGGGGAAAATGCGCCGCCAAACGCTCGGGGCTCCCGCCACCAGACGCCCGGCCGCCCGACCAACCGGCCATCCGCCCACCCCTTTCGGGAGGGTCCGGGAGGGGGTGCCCCCCTCCCGGCCGCCGGAGGCATCTTCCCTTCGCCGTGTCCGGCAACGCCAATTGGAACTCGTCGTTAGACTTTATAGTTATAGTTATGATTATAGCTTTCGCGGAATCCGTTCGTTTTCGAGGTGGTTTCGCTGACGGAGCGGTGGGTTGCCTCGGTGGTGGACGTATTGGTGCGCTGGCCCACGGACTCGCTGTAGCCGATTTGGGCCGAGGCATTGACGGAACTCAGGGCGCTGGAGGCCATCTGTGCCGAAACCTGGGCGCCGGACCGGATCTTTTCCGCTTCCAGGCGCAATTCCCCCAGCGAATTTTGCAGCAGCATGTCGGCCTCCTTGATGGAGACCTCGGCGGATTTGAGGTAGGCGTCCACGCGGGCGGCATGGTCCTTGGAAAGCAGCTCGGCCTGATCGCGCCGGGCGCTCAAGCCGGCCTCGTGGGCACGAAGGGACAGCTCCTTGTCCTTGAGCAGGGCCTCGGCCCGGGCCCGGGCCTGGGACAATTCGGCCTCGAACCGGGTCACGTCGGCCTTGTAGGCATCGAGCCGCAGGCCGTTTTCCTCGGACGAGACCGCAAGTCTGGTCTCGGCCACGGCCTTGGCCGCGGACACCCGCTCGCCGTAGGCCCGGACCTGCTCGGCATAGACGCGGGCCTTGGCCTCCTGGCCGGCCATGGCCGCGGCCTGGGCGTTGTAGCGTGCGGTGTTGGCGTTGACCGAGGCCACGTAGGCCTGCACCTGCGCCTCGTAGGCGCTGATGCGGTCGCGACTGACAGCCGCCTTGGCCGCCGCGCCCTCCATGCGGGCCTTGTAGAGGGCCACCAGTGTGTTCGCCCCGGACAGTTCGGCCAGATAGAGGTCGGCGGCCCGTTTTTGAGCCTCGCCGGACAGCCGCGCTCCTTCCAGCCGGACCTTGTAGGCCTCCAGGTCCGACAAGGCCGCCCGGATGCGGGCCTCGAACACGGCGGCGTCGGCCTGATAGCGGGCGAGCTGGGCATTATGCACGGCTACTTCGGCGTGCAGGGCCTCGTAGCCGTACTGGGCCAGGGCCTTGGCTCCTTCGAAGGCCCGGGAGGCCGCCTGGTTGAAGAGCTCGATGCCCTGCGCCTCCAGCCCCAGGGCCTGGGTCACGGCGGCCTGCCCGTTGGCGGCGGCCATGTCCGCTTCCTTGACCAGGATATCCAGATTCGCGGCCGCCAGGGCCTCGGCATGTTCGGCATGGGCCAGACGCAGGGCCTCGGCCAGGGGGCCGGACAGGGAGTCCGCGCCCCGGGCGGCAAAGGCGTCGGACAGTTCGGTCAGCCGCCGGGCCAGAACGTCCTCCAACCGGTTCCGGGCCCGGTCCCAAAGCGCCTGCTCGAGTTCGCTGCCGTGGCCGGCCCCGCCCTGCCCGACCTCCCGGGTCAGCCGTTCGGTCAGAGCCTGCCGCAGGGGAGAATCGTACTCCCCGGCGGCGGGCATGACGAAGAGGTTGCCCGGGGCGAGCAGTTCGGGCATGGGCGGCCGTTCCCCCTCGAAGGTCGGGGTGAGGGGGCCGGGAAGCGCCGGGATGGCCACGGGATCGAACACCGGCGGCTCGGGCAGCACGAGGGACGGATCGGGCGGCAGGTCCACGGCTTCGAGGCCCGGAGCCTCGCCGGGCCCCTCCGGCCAGACCGGATCGGGGTCCTCGGGCAGCACGATGTCCGGCGCGGCCACGACGAATTCCGGCACGTCCAGACCATCGAGATCGGTGGCCGCCAGTTCCGGAACTTCGGGCGCGGCCACGCTGTCCAGAGTCACGGCGGCCAGGCCGGGCGCGTCGGGCACGCCGGCGTACTCCGGGGCCTGGGGCGGCTCGGGCAGGTTGACGGTCGGATAGGTCAGCCGGGCCACGCCGCCCAGACGGTCCAGGAAGGCGGTGGCCGCGTGCCAGGCGTCGCTGGCGTAGTTTTGCGCCGTATCGAAATTGTTGCGCACGATGCCGGCCGCGCCGGTGGAATCGCTCATGACGCCTCCTTGGCAATGGTGATGGGAGTCAGCCCCAGGGCGGCGGCCTGGGCCGTTTCGTGATCGTCCGCCACGAAAAGTCCGGTGAAGGCTTCGAGTTGCAGCAGGTAGGCCTGTTCGGACGAAAGCGCGTAGTGAAAAAAGCGCGGCAGGGCCACGTCCATGGCCGGATTCATGCGGTAGGCTCCGATAGCCTGACCGGTGTCGCCGTTTCGCAGCGTCCAGGCGTTGACGCCGCACATCTGGTAGGCGCAGGCGTCGTCCATGGCGCAAAGCGGCTGTCTGCCGCCATAGACCGCAGCCGTGGCATCGTCTTCCCGGGCCAGGTAGAGCCGCACCGTCCCGTCGGCCTTGTGGGTCATGACCACGTGGTGCCACACGCCGCATTCCAGGGGATCAGTCAGGGCCGGGGCGTAGCCGAACTGGCTTTCGAAATTGGACAGCCGCGCCCCGAGCAGGCAATCGCCGTTGGCAAGAAACAGCCCGGCCGCCTGGAGGCCGATGACGAAGCCGTGGGGATGCGGATAGGCGGCCCCGCGCGCGTCGCGGTAGACGTCCCCGGCCAGAAGCGGCGCGCCGTCGCAGACCGTGTCCACGCGCCTAGCCCCGACCAGCCGCTCGGTGTTGGCCGCGTAATCCTCGTTCCAGGGCGACCAGGGATAGGTGATGTCCACGGTCCAGCCGGGGTGGATATGCGGCGAGCAGAAGCCGAGCAGCGGCGACAGGCTGCCCGGACAATCCCGGACAAAGGTGTCGCCGTCGTCGCTGCGCAGCAGATAGGGACGCAGCGGGTTGAGCACGTCCCTGGCGTCGTAGGTGTAGTCGTATTCCAGGGGCGCGCGCAGCCGCACCAGACAGCTGACGGAAAAAGGCGCGCTGTCCGGGATGTGCTCCCGGCCGAAAAGCAGTCCCGAGGCCGCGCCGCCGGGCAGGACGAACACACCCGGTTCGCGCACGATGCCGGCTTCGGGCATCCCGACCGACAAGAGCAGACCGGCATCGTCCGGGTCGCCGACGGTCACGTCGTTGCCGCTGCCCAGGGACCAGCCGGCCAGGGCGCCGTCCGGGATGGCGTTTTCCGGGCCGGACCCGCCGTCATAGCGGGCCAGGCAGTCGGGAATGGCGTAAAAGAACCCGTCGTCGCCGGGACGCGGCCCGGGCAACGGCCGCACGGGCCGTGCGCGCTCCCGATGCGGCGGGGCCACGATTTCCACGCTGTCGAGGGAGCCCACCCGGCGGCAGACAATGGCCTCGCCGCCATCGAGGCGCAGGGACCGGGAACACACCGGCAAATCGAGGACGTTTTCCCGATGCATGGTGGCCAGCTCCCGCAGGGCCACGGCCCGCAGCCCGGCCAGACGCGGGCCATCGGCCACGTCACCAGTCAGGCGCACCCGGGTGGTCGGCTGAAAATCCCCCTTCACGCCGGCCTCCGGTCGAGAGGCAGCAGGACAAGCGACACCGCGCCGATGTCGAATGGCGCGCCGTCCACGGCCGCCAGCGTCACCCGCCAGACCTGGCCATAGCCCCGCCCGAGCCGGGCCATGGCCCGACCGGGCGCGCCGGGCAGTCCCACCGGACCGAGCAGACCGCCCAGTTCGCAACCCGCGTCGCTTGTGGCCGCAACTTCCAATTCACCCGCGACCCAGCCCTCGACGACCACGCCGAGCAGCCGCATGGGGCCGGCCAGCCCGCCATCGGTCGGCGGCAGGGAAAACCGGGCCGCGACACCCTCGCCGCCATCGTCGGCATCACCTGCGCCCACACGATACAGGCCCGTGGCATCGGCCAGCACAATCGCGTCGCCATGCCGGCACAGGGCCTGCCCAGGCAGACCTTCGTGAACGGTCAGGGCGGCGCTGGCCAGTTCCAGGGAAAACCCCACACTCGTCATCGCCATTCCTCCCCGGCGGCGCAGTCAAAGACATAGGGAACCGTCAGGGACGCGTCCGCCAGACCGCATCCCCGCGCACCGAAAGCGGCAAGGCAAACCAACGTGTCGGCGATGCGCGGCGGTCCACCGCAGCCCAGGCAAACCGGAAACGGCAACACCGCCTCGCCCGCGCCCAGCCCGCCGGGCAGGCCGGACAGGCGGGCTCGCGGCCGGGGCCAGGAGCACAGGCCCAGGCCGGAGGTTCCGGCGACGCCGCCGGCCACGACCCGAGGTGTGCGGGGACGGACGACGCCGGCCGCCG
>JAFABC010000098.1 GCA_023426275.1 Pseudomonadota bacterium
GGCTTTGCCTGGGGAAAATTGCGCCGCCAAACGTTCGAAGCCCCACGGCACCAGACGCCCGGCCAGCCCAACGTCCGCCCGCCCCTTTCGGGAGGGTCCGGGAGGGGGTGACCCCCTCCCGGCCGCCGGAGGCATTCCTCCCACTCCGACTCCCGCTCCCGCTCCCGCTCCCGCTTAATCCACGTACTTCTTGGCGTAGGCGGCGTCGTTGTAGAGGGGCTGCCCGTGCTTGTCCTTGCCGAAGTTGCCGATGATGGCCTGTCCGTCGGGCGAGGCCACGAAGGTGATGAACCCGGCGGCCATGGCCGAGGCCGGCTTGCCGTCCTTCTGGCCGCACAGGGCGTGGTAGGTGTTGACCAGCTTTTTGTCGCCGGAAAAGAGCACCTTGAGCTTGGGCATGTTCTTTTGTTCGGCCGCCCAGGTGCTGCTGTCGGTCATGAAGTAGCCGCCCTCGTCGTTGGCCCGCTTGAGGGTGGCGGTCATGAAGTCCTTGGTGACCACGTACCAGTCGCCGGACGGCGTGATGCCGGCGGCCTTCCAGATCGCCAGTTCCTTTTTGTGGGTGCCGGAGTTGTCGCCGCGCGAAAAGAACCTGGCCTTGGCCTTGGCGATGTCCCGGTAGGCGTCGGCGGCGGAGCCGGCCTTGGCGATGCCGGCAGGATCGGCGGCCGGTCCCACGATGAAGAATTCGTTGGAGCCGAGCAGCGTCCGGCAACCGGCCCAGCCGGCGGCCACGGCTTTCTCCTCGGCGGCCGGGGCGTGCACCATGATCATGTCCACGTCGCCGGCCTTGAGCAGGTCGAGCGACTGCCCGCTTCCGGCCTTGACCCAGTCGAGGCGGCAGCCGGCCTTGGCGCAATAGGCCTCACCCAGTTGTTGCAGCAGTCCCAGTTCTCCGGGGCTGCCGGTGGCCAGGCGAAAGACGACCGCCCCATCGCCGTAGGACGCCGCCACTTTCGGTCCGGCCATGGCCCCGGTGCTCGAAAGCAGCAGCAGGGCAGCCAATGCCAACACACGAAATTTCCGCATAATCTGTTTCTCCTTGTCTAGAGTGACACGTTTTTAAATAAAAAAGTGTGACTCGTCCAGGGAAAACTCACTTTTTCTTTTTATTATCAGTATGATGTGTCAAAAATAACCAATGTCGGACAGCAGGAAAAGACTTCTTTACACGTAATGTCATGACGTGTTCTATGTGGCCCCGGGCGTGATCGCCCCCGGGTGCCAACATGAAAACCGATTTTGCCAGCAGTCTGGGCCGTCGGGTCCGCCATCTGCGCGGGCTGGCCGGCCTGACCCAGGCCGCCCTGGCCGCGCGCGCCGGCGTCTCCCTGGAGCACCTCAACAAAATCGAGCGCGGCGCGGCCGCTCCGTCCCTGACCACCATCGAGGCCCTGCACCATGCCCTGGGCGTGGAGCCGGCCTCCCTGTTCCTTTTCGACGACCTGCCCGAGGCCACGGCCGAGGAGACGGTTCCGGGCGATCCGCCCATCACCGGCCGGCTCGGAATGTTCGGCCTGCGCCAGAACACGGCCATGGTCCGCATCGCCCAATCGCTGTGCCGCCTGCTCGGCGCGCCGGGCAAGGCCCGGCTGGAGCCTGTGGAATCGTTTCTCCGGACGGTGTTTCCCCTGGCGACCGAGGCCGTGGGCGCGGCCCTGGCCGCGCTCAAGAAACCCGGGGACCGCCGCCTGCTCGCCCTGGCCTTTCAGCGGCGCGACGGGGAGCTGCGCCAGGGCACGCTGGTGCTGGAACTGGTGCGCGACGCCGAAACCCGGGGCCAACTCGTCCTCGGCGTGCTGCTCGACGACTCCGAGGCCTTGCGCCAGCGGCGTTTCCTGCACGGCGAGGCCGCCCGGATCGAGCGGCGGGTGCGCGAGCGCACGGCCCGGCTGGAGCGCACCATCGAGCGCCTGCGCCGGGAGAAACACGAGCTGGCCAGCCGGGAAAAACGCGGCCGCGAGACCTTCGCCACCGCGCCCATCGGCATTTGCCGGACCACCCCGGCCGGCGCCATGGAGGAGATCAACCCGGCCCTGACCACCCTGTACGGCTACGCCTCGCCCGAACAGCTGCGCCGCGAAGCCGCCGACTTCGGCCGGCAGCTGTTTGTCGATGAAGCGCACTGGGAAACCCTGACCCGCCAGTTGCGGGAAACCGGCCACGTCAAAGGCTTCGTGGCCACGGTGCGCCGCCGCGACGGCCGCCACCTGACCACCCGCCGCGACGTGCGCGCCGTGACCGACGCCAACGGCGAGGTCCTCTACAACGAAGCCTTTGTCCAGGACGTCTCGGACATCGACAGCGCCGGCCAGGATCTGCGCCGCTACGCCCGCATCATCGCCGCGTCCTCGGACATGGTGTCGCTCATCGACGCTTCGGGCCGCTACCTGTTCGTCAACGACGCCTACGTGCGCGCCTACGGGCTGGAACCGGACGGCATCATCGGCCGGTCCATCGCCGAATTTTCCGGCCCGGCCATCTTCGCCGAAGGCATCGAGCCCATGCTGCAACGTTGCCTGGCCGGCGAGACGGTCCAGTTCGAGCACTGGGTCGAGCTGCCGCGTCTGGGCCGGCGCTATGTCAGCGTGCGCTACGTCCCCTGGACCGGCGAAGACGGCGCCAAATGCGTGGTGGCCAGCATCCGGGACATGACCGAAACCCAGCTCGTGGTGGAGGAGTTGCACGAAAGCGAAAAGACCACGTCCATCCTCTTTCGCATCTCCAGCGCCGTGGCCTCCGAGGAGGACATGGACGTCCTCTACCGCACCATCCGCAACATCCTCGGCGAAGCCCTGGACACCCGTGAATTCTTCATCGCCCTGGTCGACAAGGAAGCCGACAGCCTGGAGTTCGTCCATTTCACCAGCGAGGTCCAGCCGGCGCTGCCGGCCGTGACCGGGTTGAGCCGGCTGGTCACGCCCCTGACCCGGGAAAACGTCGCCGATTTTCGCGGGGCCGACGCGCTCATCGAAATCCTGCGCACGGCCCATCCCCTGCTGGTGACCCGGCAGGGCATGAACCTCAGCGGCCTGGCCTGCATCGGCCGGATGCCCGAGGCCCTGCTCGGCGTGCCCATCCGCGTGCGCCAGGAGGTGCTCGGCGTCATGGGGCTCATGCACTTCTCCGATCCGCGCCGCTACGGCAAAAAGGACGCCGACCTGCTGCTTTCCGTGGCCGAACAGCTGGCCCTCGGCGTGGAGCGCCGGCGCAACCTCGTGGCCCTGCGCGCGGCCAAGGAGGAGGCCGACCGGGCCAATCAGGCCAAAAGCCGCTTTTTGGCCAGCATGAGCCACGAAATCCGCACTCCCATGAACGCCATCCTGGGGCTGACCGAGGTGGTGCTGCGCACCGGCGTGACCGCCGAACAACGCGACTACCTCGACACAGTGCGCGACTCGGCCCAGCATCTGCTCGGCATCCTCAACGACATCTTGGATTTCTCCAAGATCGAGGCCCACCGCATGACCCTCGATCCGGCCGATTTCGATCCGGCCGGGCTGACCCGGGCCGTGGTCAAATCCCTGGGCGTGAGCGCCCGGGCCAAACGCCTGGCCATGACCCTCGACATCGCCCCGGACGTGCCCGCCCGCCTGCACGGGGACGCCGGCAAGATCCGGCAGATCCTGGTCAACCTCGTCGGCAACGCCATCAAGTTCACGAGCAGCGGCACGGTGTCGGTGCGGCTGACCCGGGCGCTGACCGGCGAAGCGGGATGCACGCGCCTGGCCTTCGAGGTCAGCGACACCGGCATCGGCATCCCGCCCCATCTGCAGGACGCCATTTTCGACAGCTTCCGCCAGGCCGACGAATCAACGGCCCGCCACTACGGCGGCACCGGCCTGGGACTGGCCATCAGCCGCGAACTGGCGGGCCTCATGGGCGGCGACCTCCGGGTGTCCTCGACCCTGGGCGCGGGCAGCACCTTCGTTTTTTCCGCGCCCTTCCCCCCCGCCGAAGGCGAGGACGGACCAGACGCGACCGCCCCGCGCCGCGCGCCGGCCCGGCGCGGGCTGCGCGTGCTCGTGGCCGAGGACAACCCGGTCAACATCAAGCTGATGACCATCCACCTGAAAAAGCTCGGCCACCACGGCACGGTGGCCACCTCGGGCGAGGCGGCCCTGAAGCTGCTGGCCCGGCAAGCCTTCGATCTGGTGCTCATGGACATCGAGATGCCGTCCATGGACGGGCTGACCGCCGCCCGGCTCATCCGGGCCGGCGGCAACGGCACCGCCCCCATCCAGGACACGGACGTGCCCATCATCGCCGTCACGGCCCACGTTTCCGAGGAGGTGCGCCAGGCCTGCGCCAAAGCCGGCATGAACGCCTACGTCGGCAAGCCGGTCAATCTGGAGGAGCTGTCCCGCACCATCAACCGGCTGGCCGGCCCGGCGGCCGATCCGGCCAATGCCGGCGACGCGGCCGACCCGGCCGCCCTGCCCGGTCCGTCGGCCCCGCCCGGGGATCAGCCCCACGGCGTGCTGGACGTGGACTGGGCCCTCGACCGGCTCGGCATCGACCGCGAACTGTTCGAACCCATCCTGGCCACTTCCCAAAATGAATTCCGGGAGCGGCTGGCCGCGGCGCGACAGGCCCTGGCCACCACGGACATGGCGGCGCTGCGCCTGCACGCCCACACGCTCAAATCCACGGCCGCGACCATGGGCGCCGGCGAATGCCTGCGTCTGGCCACGACCCTGGAGCGGGCGGCCCGGGCCGCCCGGCCCGTGGACGGCCCGGAGCTCGCGGCCCTGCTCGACCGGCTCGAAACGGCCCGGCAGGCCGTGACCGCCGCCATCGGCGCTTGACGAGAGTGTTTTTCGAAGGTGAAAATACAAAATTGTCCAGAGTCATTATAGGATAACCGACATGCCCACGCTGCTCATTGCCGACGATTCCATGTTCCAGCGCTTCCAGGCGGCCAAGATGGCCAAATCCGCCGGTTTCGACGTCATCGAGGCCAAGGACGGCGACGAATGCCTGCGTCTGGCCAGGGAGTGCACCCCCCGGGCCGTGCTGCTCGACCTCAACATGCCCGATCCCGGCGGCATGGCCGTCATGGAAACCCTGTCGCAGGAACTGCCGGACATCGCCATCGTCGTGGTCACGGCCGACATTCAGGAAACCACCCGGGGCCGCTGCCTGGAGCTGGGAGCCAAGGGTTTTCTCAACAAGCCCGTCAGCGAACCGGCCCTGCTCGAAGCCCTGGAACCCTTTCTCCGGTAGCCTCGGAGGCTCTGGATGGACACCCTGCTTACCCCGCTGCAGCTCGACATTCTGCAGGAGCTGATCAATATCGGCGTCGGCCGCGCCGCCGGCATGCTCAACCAGATGGTCAACACCCACATCCAGTTGCAGGTGCCGGTGCTGCGGGTGCTGACGCGCCCCGAACTGGCCGAGCTGTACGCCGAAAAGCCGCAGTCGATCTTTTCCGCCGTGCAACTCGGCTTCTCCGGCCAGTTCGCCGGCATGAGCGCGCTGATCTTCCCGCCGGAATCGGCCTCCAAACTGGTGGCCGTGGTGCTCGGCCGCGACGAGACCCTGCCGGGCGACGAAGCCATGCGCCGGGGCACCCTCCAGGAAATCGGCAACATCGTGCTCAACGGCGTCATGGGCTCGCTGGCCAATATCCTGCGCGAGCCGCTGTGCTATTCCCACCCGGGCTTCATCGAGGCCGACATCACAAGCATCGTGGGCCAGGACACGCGCATGATCCTCGTGGCCCGCACCCAGTTCAGCATGAAGGACCACCTCATCGAAGGCGAAGTGCTCATCATCTTCAGCCTGTCGTCCTTCGACGCCCTGCTCACCGCCATCGACGCCCTGTCCGCCAATTAGAGAAGAAAAGAATGCCTCCGGCGGCCGGGAGGGGGTCACCCCCTCCCGGACCCTCCCGAAAGGGGCAGCCGGCAGCGACGTCCGGCGGCTGAGGGGCTCCGAACGTTTGGCGGCGCATTTTTGCCCAGGCAAGGCCTGGGC
>JAFABC010000107.1 GCA_023426275.1 Pseudomonadota bacterium
GGCTTTGCCTGGGGAAAAATGCGCCGACAAATGTTCGAAGCCCCACCCGACCAACCAACCGTCCGGCCGCCACCCCCTTTCGGGAGGGTCCGGGAGGGGGTGACCCCCTCCCGGCGGGTCCAGGGCAGCGCCCTGGCAGGGTCCGGGGCGGCGCCCCGGCCTACCGGAACAGGTCCTTGACCTCGTGGGGGGCGCAACGGAGGTATTGCGACGGCGGGGTGATGTGGTCGCCGAGGGCGGCGGCGGCGTGCCAGGGCCAGCGGGGATCGTAGAGGATGCCCCGGGCCAGGGCCACCATGTCGGCCTGTCCGGCGCTGATGATGGATTCGGCCTGAAAAGGTTCGGTGATCAGGCCCACGGCGATGGTGGGCAGCCCCACGTCCTTTTTGATGCGCGCGGCAAGGGGAACCTGATAGCCGGGACCGACGGGAATGTGCTGGTCCGGGGACAGGCCGCCGCTCGACACGTGGATGTAGTCGCAGCCAAGGGCCTTGATGCGTCCGGCCAGGACCACGCTTTGTTCGATGTCCCAGCCGCCGGGCACCCAGTCGGTGGCGGAGATGCGCACGCCGAGCACGCGATTGGCCGGCAGGGCGGCGCGCACGGCCTTGATGACGCGCAGGGGAAAGCGCATCCGGTTTTCCAGATCGCCGCCGTAGTCGTCGTCGCGGACATTGGACAGGGGCGAAAGGAACTGGTGCAGCAGGTAGCCGTGGGCGCAGTGGATTTCCACGCCGGCCAGTTCCAGGGCGTCGGCCCGTCTGGCGGCGGCGACAAAGGCCTTTTCGATGCGGTCGAGGCCGGCGGCGTCCAGGGCGCGCGGGGCGGCCTCGCCGGGCGCGTAGGGAATGGCCGAGGGGGCTTCGGTCTGCCAGCCGCCCTGCCCGGGCGACAGCTGTTCGCCGCCCTCCCAGGGCTTGGCCGTGGAGGCCTTGCGTCCGGCATGGGCGAGCTGAATGATGATCGGCGTGGCGGAGCAAGCCCGCACCGAAGCCAGGGTGCGTTCCAGGGACGTCTTGTGGGCCTCGGACCACAGGCCCAGGTCCTCGGCGGAAATGCGACCCTGCGGCTCCACGGCCGTGGCCTCGATGGCCAGGGCGGCGGCCCCGGAGATGGCCAGATGGCCGAGGTGCATGGCGTGCCAGGCCGAGGGATGGCCGTCATTGGCCGAATACTGGCACATGGGCGCGATGAAGATACGATTTCCCAGGGTTCGCGGCCCCAGGGTGATGGGCGAAAAAAGCATGTTCATACAGCAACTGCCTCCGAATTGTTTCCCCGTCCCCATACCCCAATCCGGCGCGTTGTGCACAGCGGCATTTTCATGAACCGGCCCCGTGACGGGGCCGGTCGGTTCAGGATTGCAGCAGGGCCACGGCCGGTCCGAGCAGGGCGCAGGTGACGCCGGCCAGGATCATGACCAGTCCGGCCACGGCCCCCTCCTCGTCGCCGATCTCCCGGGCCCTGGCCACGCCGGCCCCGTGGGCGCCCATGCCGAGCATGGCTCCGCGGGCCAGGGCGCAGCGCAGGGGCAGCACCTTGAGCAACATGCCGCCGACCGACGCCCCGAGAATGCCCGTGGCGATGACGCACACGGCGGCCAGATCCGGCGCGCCGCCCACGTCCTTGGCAAAGGCCATGGCAAACGGCGTGGTAAACGACCGGGGCAGCACCGACAGCCGCACATTGCGGGGCAGGTCGAGCAGGCCCGACATGAGCCAGGCCCCGCCAAAGGCCAGGATGCAGCCGAAGCCGACGCCAACGGCCAACGTGGGCCAGTATTTGCGCAGCAGGGCCCGGTGCTCGTAAATCGGCAGGGCAAAGGCCACCGTGGCCGGTCCCAGAAGCAGCAGCAGCCACTGGCCGCCGCGCATATATTCCCGATAGCTCGTATGCAGGCCCATGGTCAGGCCCAGACACAGGACGCAGCTCAAAAGCAACGGCGAGGTCAGAAAGGATTTCGCGAAGTGGTAGACCACGCGCGACACCACGTAGGCGGCCAGCGTGGCCACCAGCCAGAAAACGGCCGGATGTTCCAGTTCAACGGACATGGCGGGCTCTCCCCCGAAAATGCAGTTCCACGACAATCGCCGTCCCGGCCATGACCGAGACGATGCCGACGATGATGACGGCCAGCAGTTTGAGGCCGGTCAGGCTCAGCAGTTCCTTGTGGTCGAGCAGGGTCATGCAGGCCGGAACGAAAAAGAGCAGCAAATGGTCCAGCAATCCGCCGGCGCCGCGCGTCAGCCATTTGGCCGGCAGCACGCCGCCGCACAAAAGGGCCACCAGCACCAGCATGCCGACCACTCCGGCCGGCACCGGCACACCCGCGGCCTGCACCAGCAGATTGCACACCCACCACAGCCCGATCAGCCCGGCGACCTGGAGCAGGCCGGCCAGGGAGACGGACACGCGGGTCAACTGTTTGGCAACACACTTTGACATGGCATAACTCCTTGCACATCCCAGGCAATAGGCATCCCCTGGCCAGTTGTGAAATGAATTGTCGGAATCGGATCTATTCCGTATTGGAATGGGCATGGAACTGCGACAACTGCGGGCCTTCGTGGAAGTGGCGCGCCAGGGCGGTTTTTCCCGGGCGGCCCGGGAACTTTTTTCCACCCAGTCGACGGTGAGCAAGGCGGTGGGCCAGCTGGAACAGGAGTTGGGGGAATCGCTGCTGGACCGGCTGGTAAACGGCGTGCGCCTGACAGAGGCGGGCAAGGTGGTCTACGCCCGGGCCGTGACCATGCTGGCCGAGAGCGAAAACATGGTGGCCGACCTGCTGGACATGCGGGGGCTCGTGTCCGGCCGGTTGCGGCTGGGGCTGCCCATCTTCGGCAGCGCCCGGCTGTTCGCCCCGCTTTTCGCCGAGTACCGCGCCCGCTATCCCGGGGTCGAGATCGAGCTGCTGGAGCAAGGCAGCGCCCGGCTGGAGCAGGCGCTGGCCGCGGGCGAGGTGGAACTGGCGGTGTCGCTGCTCCCGGTGCCGGAGGCTTTTGCCTGGCAGCCGGTGCGCGACGATCCGCTCATGGTCATCCTGTGGCCGGACCATCCGTTGGCCAAGCGGGAGTCGGTGCGCCTGATCGAGCTGGCCGAAACGCCGCTGATTCTGTTCGAGCAGGGATTCGTGCTCAACAGCCGCATAGAGGCGGCCTGCCGGGCCAGGGGTTTTACCCCCTCTCCGGCGGCGCGCAGCAGCCAGGTCGATTTCATCATCGCCCTTGTGGCCTCGGGCCTTGGCGCGGCGCTGTTGCCGCGTCTGCTGACCGAGGGCCGCAACCTGTCGCCGCTTGGGGTGGCGCTTCTGGCGGAAACGGATTTGCGTTGGCGGGCGGCGCTGGTCTGGCGCAAGGAAGCGCGCCTGTCGCCGGCGGCCAGGGCCTGGCTGGCGCTGACCCGGGAACGGCTGCCGGCGTAAGCCGGCCCGGACGGACGGCGCGGCTCAGGTCCGGCGCACGAACAGGGCGGGCGTTTTTTCGTGCCGCCAGCAAAAGCCGGCCTCGGGGCCGTCCCCGGCCACGGGTCGCCGCGTCCAGTCCGGTCCGAGCAGGTCCGTCACCGCGTCGATGGTGAAAAAGAGCCCGTCGCGCACGGTTCCCGGGTACAGCGCCGTCATGGCGTCGGCCGACATGCCCAGCTCGTCCAGGGGATAGACCTCGCGCAGGGTGAAAAAAATCTCCCGCGCCCCCCAGGCCGTCGCCGCGGCGACCACGGCCGGCAGCTTGCCCTTGCGCACCACGGCCCGGCCGATGAAATCCACCAGCAGGGCCAGGTCACAGGGACGCCTGGGCGGGGAGGCCAGAAAATCCACCGTGGCGAAGGCCACGTTGCCCAGACCGTGCAGCCGGGCGAGCAGCCCGGCCACGGCCACGACCTCGGGATCGATGTCCAGGCCGAGCACCCGGTGCGCCCCGCGCCGGCTGGCCAGAAAGGAAAAATACCCCAGGTTGGCGCCGAGGTCGGCCACGCTCTTGTCGCGCAGGTCCAGGCCGTCCAGGATGCCGTCGAGCTCGGCCGGGGCCGGGCCGTTGCCCCGGGCCAGCAGATTGCCGTCCGGCCCCGGCACGGGACGCCAGACGCGTTCGGAGCCGAGATCCTCGAGACGGTGGCGGATCAGGTCAAGGGTGGGAAAGGGGTCGGACATGGACCCTTGTACCCACTCGGCCGACCTTTGCAAGGGAAACCGCCCGGAGCGGGAGTTGTCAAAGCCGGTGACCTTGGGTAAGAGCGATCACCCGTGACATGAACGCGGGCGCGGCGTTTCCCAATCATCGTTCGCGACGCCGACACGGGACGGCCGCGCCGCAAACCCCTACCCCAGACACTCCGCCATGGTATTTAGCTCCGCATCCTTTTTGTTCTATTTTTTGCCCATTGTGCTGGCGGCCTATTATCTGTTCGTCCCCTTCAAGCGCCTGCGCAACTGGATCCTGCTGGCGGCGAGCCTGTTCTTCTACACCTGGGGCGAAGGCGAATACGTCGTCATCATGCTGCTTTCCATCGTGGCCAACTACCTGTTCGGCCTGTGGGTGCACAAAGCGCATGAACGCAGCGACGCCAAGCGGCAGGTGGGGGCGGCCATCACCTTCAACCTGCTCCTGCTCGTCATTTTCAAATACACCAACTTCCTGGTGGCCAACCTCAACCTGCTCCTCGGCCATCTCGGGCTGCCGACGGTCCATATCGGACAGGTGCACCTGCCCATCGGCATCTCCTTTTTCACGTTCCACTGTATTTCCTACATCATGGACGTCTACCGCCGGCAGACGCCACCGCAGCGCTCGCTCCCCAACACGGCCCTGTACATCTCGCTGTTTCCCCAGCTCGTGGCCGGCCCCATCATCCGATACAAGGACATCGCCTCCCAGATCACCCACCGCACCGTCGGCCTCGAACGATTTTCCAAGGGCATCAACCGCTTCGTCATCGGGCTGGGCAAGAAAGTGCTCATCGCCAACGTGGTGGGCCTGCCGGCCGACAAGATCTTCGCCATTCCGGCCGAGCACCTGACCACGCCCGTGGCCTGGCTCGGCATCGTCTGCTACACGTTCCAGATCTACTTCGACTTCTCCGGCTACTCGGACATGGCCATCGGCCTCGGCCACATGTTCGGGTTCAAATTCATGGAGAACTTCAATTATCCCTACGTGTCGCGGTCCATCAAGGAATTCTGGCGGCGCTGGCACATCTCCCTGTCCACCTGGTTTCGCGACTACCTCTACATTCCCCTGGGCGGCAACCGCGTCGGCCCGGTCCGCCTGTATTTCAACCTCGTGGCGGTCTTTTTCCTGTGCGGCCTGTGGCACGGCGCCAGCTGGAACTTCGTCATCTGGGGCATGTTCCACGGCGCGTTTTCCGTGCTGGAACGCTTTTCCCTGGGCAAGCGCCTGACGGATGGGTCGCGCATCGTGGCCCACGCCTACACCCTGCTCGTGGTGATGGTGGCCTGGGTGTTCTTCCGGGCCGAGACCCTGCCCGGCGCCCTGGCCTATCTGCAGGCCATGGCCGGTTTCGGCAGGGGCTCGGGTGTGGAATGGCACCTGGGGCTGTTCCTCAACCCCAAGGTCGTCATCGTCCTGATCGCGGCGACCATCGGCTCGACGCCCATCGTGCCCTGGTTCCGGACGGTGCGCGAACGGCTGCTCGCCAGCCGGCGGCTCGGCCCCATCGCCCTGGACGACGGGGTGGAGGCCATGGTGAGCCTCGTTTTCATGCCGGCCGTGTTCATCCTGTGCGCCATGTCCCTGGCCGGCGGCACGCACAATCCCTTCATCTACTTCCAGTTCTAAGGCATTTGCGATGGCCGTGGTTCCCTCTCCAGCCCACAAAGCCGTGGCCTTGGCCGGCATTGTCCTGTTCCTGGCGCTGATCTGCCTGCCCATGGTGGACAACGTCTTCGACGTGGCTCCGGACGTGTACCTCATGGAAAACGATCCGACCCCGTTGCCCAATTTCTCCATTTCCCAGATCTTCAAGTCGTTCAACGTGCTGCAACGCGGCTATCTGGAAAAGACCTTCGGCTTCCGCAAGCTGCTCGTGCGCCTGGAGAACATCCTGGACATCTTCTGGTTGCGCGCCTCCAACCAGTACCAGACGGTCATCAAGGGCAAAAAGGACTGGCTGTTCCTGTCCCAGGAGAACAACGAACTCAACGTCATCCAGGACTACCGCTCGGCCCACCTGTTCACCCCGGAGCAGATCGCCCGCTGGGTGGACATCTATCGCGCCCGGTACGAATGGCTGGCCGCCCAGGGCATCCGCTACCTGATCGTGATCGCCCCCAACAAACACACGGTCTATCCGGAGTTCCTGCCGGGCCAATACAACCGGGTCAACGCCGTCAGCCGCACGGACCAGCTCGTCAACGCCCTGCGAAAGGCCCACATTCCGGTGCTCGACCTGCGGCCGACCCTGGAAAAGGTCAAAAAGCAGGCGCAGGTCTACTACCGCACCGACACCCACTGGAACACCTTCGGCGCCTTTGCCGGCTACGTGCAGATCATGAAGCGGCTGGGCCAGTGGTTCCCGGAATTCGAGCCCGAAATCCGCGGCGACTACGACATCACCATCGCCCCGGACCTGCACGGCGGTCTGGCCAGCATGCTGGCCCTTGGCGACTACTTCCCGGAAAGCCGGACGGTGTTTACGCCCAAGTTCCAGCGCAAGGCCGTCAAGACCGAGGCCCCCCTGCCGACGCCGCCTTATTTTCAGCCCACCGTGACCACCGACACCCACGATCCGTCCAAGCCGGCGGCGGTGATCTTCCGGGATTCCTTTGCCCACGAGCTCATCCCGTTTTTGTCCGAGCACTTCGACAAGGCCGTCTACGTCTGGCCCTACCCGTCCACGTCGCGCTCGGTGCGCTTCTTCGACAAGGAGCTCATTGAGAAAGAAAAGCCGGCCGTGGTCATCGACGAGTTCGTGGAACGCTATTTCACGGAATTCCCGGCCGAACCCAATACGCCGCCGCCGCCCAAACCCAAGCACCAGCCGTTGCCGACGCCCGCCGCGCCCTGATTCCGCATTCCGGGAGTCCGGTGGCCCGCCGTCCCGACGGCAGAGAGGTTTTCGGCATGGAAGCAGGCTCCATCCGCGCCTTCATCGGCATCGCCCTGCCCCCGGCCTGCCAGCAGCAGGCCGAACGCCTGGGCCGGGCCATCGCCGCCATCGCCGCCGGCCCGGCCAGTCCGGTGCGGGCCGCCACCGTCCATCTGACGCTCAAATTCCTGGGTGACACCCCGCCTTCCGGGCCGCACGGCATCGAGGCCGTGACCCGGGCCCTGGAGGGCGTCGTCTTCGCGCCCTTTTCCCTGCATTTTCGCGGCGGCGGCTTTTTCCCGGACAGCCGCCGCCCCCGCGTGGCCTGGGCCGGCCTGGACCAGGGAGCGGGCGCCTGCCAGACCCTGGCCGCCGCCGTGGACGCCGCCCTGGCGCCCCTCGGCATCGCGCCCGAGGCCCGGCCCTACCGCCCGCACCTGACCCTGGCCCGGTTGCGCCAGCCCGGCCGCGACGCCGACTGGGGGCAGGCCCTGCGCCGCCTGGCCGAGGCCGACTGGCCGGTGGTGCCGGTGACGGACTTCATCCTGTGGCGCTCGGTCCTCTCCCCCGGCGGCGCCCGCCACGAACCCCTGGCCCGATTTTCAGCAACGGGCGTATAAAAGAAGAAGAATGAAGA
The DNA here is from genome assembly GCA_023426275.1 of Pseudomonadota bacterium. Lineage (GTDB taxonomy): Bacteria > Desulfobacterota > Desulfovibrionia > Desulfovibrionales > Desulfovibrionaceae > Solidesulfovibrio. The sequence continues at coordinate 7,679 of JAFABC010000107.1, forward strand.
TGCCTCCGGCGGCCGGGAGGGGCACTGCCC
>JAFABC010000108.1 GCA_023426275.1 Pseudomonadota bacterium
CCGGCAACGACGCCACGGGCGACGGCTCGGCCGAAGCGCCCTTTGCCGGCATTGGCGCCGCGCTGGACTCCGTCGCTGGAAAACTCATCGCCACGTCCGCGCTCGTGACCATCCAGGTGGCCGACGGGACGTACACGGTGGCCAGCACGATCACGATCAGCCACCCCGACGACGACAAAATCCAGATCGTTGGCAACAGCGCCGCTGAAACGACCGTCCCTGTTGCCGCCATCGACGTGGATGCCAAAACGATTGCTGTTGCCGGGGATTACACGTCGTCGTTGCTGCCCGGCGATATTTTCGGACTGACGGGGAGCAGCACCAGCGGGCTCAACGGCGGTTATGCCGCCTCGGCAGTGGCGTTCGATGGGACGAACACCGTCGTTACCTGTTCGGCCGAGACGATTTCCTCCGCGACCGTCGGCGGCGGCAGCATCGTCATCAAGCCCTGCAACCGCTGCGTGCTGCGCACGGCAAGCACGGGCATCAGTCTTTTCACCATCCTGAAAACGCTTGGGAAAATGGACGGATTCCGTCTCGAATGCACCGGCACGTCCAGCCAGCCCGGGGTCAGCGCTTTCGCGCAGAATACCGTTCTGCAATCGCACATGATCTACAAAGGCTTTTACGGTGGCGTGCGGGCGGATATCGGCAGCAGCGTGCTGGTGTACGGCGGCATTTTCAAGGGCGGCCGCTATGGACTTTCCGCGCGCCTTGGCGGGGTCCTTGCCGTGAAGACCGGATCGCCGGCAACCATCGTGGACTCGCCGGACTGGATCGGCGTGTACGCGATCTCGGGCGGGGTCGTCTCCATCCCGTCGGCCAATGTGATTTTGCGCAACGCCTCGATTCCGTATTCGCCGGCCCTCGACACGGTCGGCAACGGCGGGGCCGTCAACTACAACGGGTGAGCCTATGCAGATAGTGATCCATGACAACCGGGTGGTCGCCACCCATGCCGACGGTCAGGGCCTCGCCAGTCTCTACCCCAGCTGTCTCATCCTGACCGTCCCCGACGGCACGTCCGTCGCAATCGGCCTGTCCTGGGACGTGGACCTGGACGCGGCCAAAGCGGCCGCCTGCGCGGCCATCGACGCCACGGCCGAAACCCTGCGCCAGACCGTACTGACGCCGGGAGCGGGACAGATGGCCGCCTATCAGGCCAAGGAGGCGCAGGCGGCCGCCTTGCTCAATGATCCGACGCCGACCGAAGGCGAATATCCGGATATCTTCAACGAAGTCGGCATCACGGCCGACAGCGCGGCCGCAGTGGCGGCGGCGGTGCTGACGGCGGTCGAAAAATGGCGCACTTTCGGCCGCGCTGTCGAAAAGGCCCGGCTGGCCGGCAAAAAAACCGTCGCCACAGCCACGGACACCGCCGCCATCATCGCCGCCCGGGACGGCGTCGCCTGGCCGGTCGGCAATGGAGTGTCTTGAAAAAGAGGCCACCGTGCCCTAGGGTCTGCTCGTGTGAAAAGAGAGGATGCGGGCGGTGGGGGAGACAAGACGCCTCCGGCGGCCGGGGGGCATGATGTCCCCCGGACCCCCTCGATAGGGGGATTGCCAGCGCGATTGTACCCGGCAAGCCTGATAGCGAACGACCCAGACACCACATTTGCACCATGGACAAACCGCGCGTCATGTTCGTCGATGATGACCAGGAGATCCTGGCCTCCTACGCGCGTGCCTTTCGCAGGCAGTATGCCGTCGAGGTGGCGGCCGGTCCCGACGTCGGCCTGGATATGCTGACCGCCGGCCTGGATGTGGCCGTGGTGGTCTCGGATCTGCGGATGCCGGGTATGGACGGGGTGGCCTTTCTGGAGCGGGTGCGCGCCTTGCGTCCCGATGCCGTGCGCATCATCCTGACCGGCTTTGCCGACATTGCCGTGGCCATCGCCGCCGTCAACAAAAGCAAGGTCTTCAGTTTCCTGACCAAACCCTGTCCCCAGGAGGACCTGGAGGAGGCGCTGGCCGCCGGATTGCGCCAGTACCAGTTGCAGGCGGCGGAAAAGGAACTGTTGCGCGGGACGGTGCGCGGCACCATCAAGCTGCTGACCAACCTGCTGGAGATGGTCAATCCCGAGGCGTTCGGTAAATCGTCCCGGGTCAAGCGGCTGGCCGTGGATTTGGGCGCGTATCTCGGCATGGAGGATGCATGGCGGCTGGAACTGGCCGCCATGCTGTCGCAGATCGGCTGCGCCGCCCTGCCGGCCGAGATTTTACGCAGGGCCTATCGCGGCGAGCCGCTGCCCGGGGACAAGGCCTACGCCTTTGCCATGCACCCGAAAATCGCCGCTGATCTCGTTTCCAACATTCCCCGCCTGCGCGAGGTGGCCGAGATTATCGCCTACCAGGAAAAACGCTACGACGGCGGTGGGTTGCCTCCGGACGGGCTCAAGGGCGAACGGATTCCTTTTGGCGCGCGCGTCCTCAAGGTCGCTCTCGATTTCGACACCCTGGAAGCGCTCTACCGCCAGAAACGGCAGTCGGAAAACGCCGTGGCCGACGCCCTGGAACGGATGCACGACCGGCTGGGCTGGTATGATCCCGACGTGCTCGACGCCCTGGAATCCCTGGCCACATTGCCCGACGGCTATGAACCGCGCCTGCTTCCCGGCGAGGAGCTGGCTCCGGGCATGTTGCTCGATCAGGACGTGACCGACCTGACCGGGGAGCTGGTTTTCGGCCGGGGCCTGGAGCTCAACGCCCTGTCCATCCGCCGGCTGGCCGATCTCGCGACGACCCTTGGCAAAAAGCCCCGCTGGCGCGTGCTCGTCCCCCCGGCCGAAAAGCTGGCTTTTGCCCGTATTTTGGACGGCTAGGAAAGGAGAAGACGTCTCCGGCGGCCGGGGGCGTGATGCCCCCCGGACCCCCTCGATAGTTCTTTGTGCGGCGCGAAGCGACGTTGGCGCACCTTGTTGGCGCATTTTCCCCTGGCAAAGCCAGGGAAAAATGCGCCAACAAACGTTCAAAGCCCCGCCCGACCAACCAGACGTCCGGCCATCAGCCCCTTTCGGGAGGGTCCGGGAGGGGGTGCCCCCCCTCCCGGCCGCCGGAGGCATCTTCATTCTTCTACGAGGCAACCTCGTCGCACCGGACGGCATCGTTGCCGCCGGTCGCGGCGGGCGGCGCGGCCGGCAGGCGCACGGCAAAGGTGCTGCCCGCGCCAACGGTGGATTCGACCCGGATGGAGCCCTGGTAATGGCGCACGATCTGCCGGCAGATGGCCAGTCCAAGGCCCGTGCCCTTGGCGGCCTCGCCCATGGTGTCCCCGCGTCCGACCTGATGAAATTTTTCAAAGATGGCGTCGCGTTCGTGCTCGGGGATGCCGACGCCGGTGTCGGCGACTTCCATGAGGACGGCGTCTCCATCGCGGCGCAGCGAGACGCGGACTTCGCCGGCCCGGGTGAATTTCACGGCGTTTTGCAGCAGGTTGGAGACGATCTGGACCAGCTGGTCCGGGTCCATGAACAGGGCCGGCGTGTCCGGGGCAATGGACAGGGACAAGGTGATTTCCGGACGTTGCTCCAGGATGCCGTCCAGTCCCTGGATGGTCTTGTGCACAACGTCGCCCGGGGCGAAGCGTTCGTCCCGCCAGCACATGTTGCCCGACTCGATCCGGTTGAGGTCCAGCACGTCGTTGATCAGCCGGGTCAGGCGCTCGGCCTCGCCGAAGACCACGTCCAGGTTGCTGGCGATGCGCCGTCCCTTGGCGGCCAGGTGCCGGTCGCCCTTGGTCAGCGGCAGGAACTGGTCGTTGAACTCCCGGCTGATGAGCTTGGCAAAGCCCAGGATCGAGGTCAGGGGCGTGCGCAGTTCGTGGGACACCGTGGACAGAAACGCGGACTTGAGCCGGTCCAGTTCGCTGAGGCGGATGTTGGCCTCGGCCAGTTCCAGCGCCTGCAGGCGCAGGTCCCGGGTACGCTCCTCGACCTCGGCTTCGAGTCGTTGCCGGTGGTCGGCCAGTTCCTCCTCGACTTTTTTCCGTTCGCTGATGTCCGTGAGCATGGCGATGGCCCCCGTGTAGTTCCCGGCCCCGTCAAAGTGGGGGCTTGTCGAAACGAGCACCCAGGTTTCGCAACCGCCCTTGCAGCGCAGCTTGTGCTCGAAGACGTCGCTTTGGCCTTTGCGCAGCCTTTCCTGGTGCTGCCGGGCCGCCTGCCTGGCATCCGGCGAGGCGGCCTCTTCGAAGGCCGTCCCGAGCAGTTCGCCCGGGGCGTAACCGAGCATGTCGGCCAGCCGGCGGTTGACGAAGGTGGTGCGGTGGTTGGCGTCCAGCACCCAGACGCCTTCATTGGCGGTCTCCACGATGCGGCGGAATTTTTCCTCGCTTTCCCGCAGGGCCTGATCGGCGCGGTGCCGATCCGTGACGTCGCGGATGGCCTCGATGCCGCCGATGATTTTTCCCGTCGCGTCGCGCAGGGCCACGGCCTTGGCCCAGATGTGGCGGGGCGCGCCCGGGAGCGCGAGCACGGTGACCTCGGCGATAATGGCGTCCTCTTCCTGTTCGGCCACGGCATAGCGGGCGTCGGGATGTCGCACCGCGCCCCGGGCGTAATCCACGAGCATGGGTGTGGCGTAGCCGTAAAAGGGTCTGGCGTATTCAAAGTCCCGTTTACCCAGGATGTCTTCCGCGGCAACGCCGGAGAGGCGTTCCATGGCCCGGTTCCAGGAGACGACCGCCCCTTTGGCGTCGACGACCAGCGTCGGGTCGGGCAGGAAATCGATGATGTCGGCCAAGCGCCTGTCGCGGGCCGCGACCCGGGCCTGACTGCGCCGCAGTTCCTTGATGAGGCGGGATTGCTGGTAGGTCTTGACCGCCATGCTCGAAAGGTGCCCGGCGAATTGATGCAGCGCCAGACAGAGTTTGGTAAAGCGCTCCCGCGACATGCGGGGCACCTCGCGGATGGCCAGACGGAAGGCGTTTTCATCGGCGCCGATTTCCCGGGCGTAGTCGAGCAGGCGGCTTTCATCCACGGATGCGTCGATGACCTGTCCGATAAACCAGGTGGCGATGTGCCGGTCTTCGAAAAAAATGCTGGTTGCGCCGTCGAGCAGGCCGGCGCTTTTGCAGTTGGCTATGGTTGGCCCGTCACGATTGGGCTGGCTCAACATGGCGTCGGACCGGCCGCAATTGGCCTGTCCTTTTTCCGTTTCCCGGATGAGGGTGCGGCAAAGCACGGTGAAGTTGCTCGGCCGGGTGAGCGGCCGGCCGTCCGGCGTGGTGATCAGCGAGGCCACGCCCGCGGCAGCGGCAAAGGCGTCCTGGACGCGTTGGATTTCATCCAGGGAAAAAAGGTCTTCAAACCGGAGGCCGGCCTCGGTCGTCTCGCCCGTCAGCTCTTTCCGGCCGGAAGGCTGCATGAGGCGGGGCGAGTGGGGAACCGTCCCGTTTTTTTCCGACTTGCTGCTCATGTCTTTTTGGGTGTTGATGTGACCTCTACGATGCCAGTGTATGCCAACTACTGACTTTTTTCCAACAACAATTTCAAGAAGAAAACCTCCCTGCCCGAAAAACGGACAGGGGTCGGCCGGCTGGACGGGCAGGAAGGGGCGGCATGGAAAAGGATGCGATCATCGACAAGTACGACCGCATTGCAACGTGGTTTCTCAAGCGGCGTTCCCGGGGCGAACCGCCCATGGAACGGGAGTACCTGGAAGCCTTGACGGAAGCGTTGCCCGAGGGGGCCCGGGTGCTCGATCTGGGGTGCGGCGGCGGGGAACCCATTGCCGGTTACTGCATCCGGCGCGGCCATCCGGTCATCGGGCTCGACGGTTCGCCCCGCATGATTGCCACCTGCCGGCGACGGTTTCCGGACATGCCCTGGATCGTGGGCGACATGCGGGCGATACCGTTAGGCGAGCGTTGCCGGGTCGGGGCGGTGATTGCCTGGGACAGCTTTTTCCACCTCGATCATGCGGCGCAACGAGCCCTGTTCGCGGTTTTTGCCCAGCTGTTGCGACCGGGCGGTCAATTGCTTTTCACCGCCGGCCCCGGGCACGGGCGCGTGGTGGGGACCATGGCGGGCCTTTCCTTTGCGCACTACAGTCTGTCCCGGGAAGAATACGCGGCATTGCTGTCCTGCCACGGCTTCACGGTGCGCCTGCATCGGGTGGAAGACCCGGAGTGCGGTGGGCATACGGTCTGGCTGGCACGTCTGGACGACGCGCCAAAGAAATAGGGGGGTCGCCCCATTGCCGCAACCGTGTGCGCCAAGGGCGGACCATCGGCGAACAGGTGGGCTTGGTGGGCGGCGCCGGAGGCCGCCCCTCGGTTCACGCGACCCCTTTGACGCGGGCTCAAACGGCCGTTGCGACGGCCCCCTCGTATTGGCTGACGAGTTCCTTGAACAGTTCGGCCACGGACACGATGCGATCCACGCGCCAGGCATTTTGGCCGGCAAAGGCAAAGCCGGATTTGAGGCGGCCTTTTTGCGCATTGGCCAGGGCCAGGGTGATGCAGTAGGGCGCCTTATTGTGCTCGCAGGGAAGGATGCAGTGGAAAGGACAGGTGGAGGGGGTCTTGCCGCCGTTGGCGACACGTTCCAGGAACTCGTTGTTGATGGCCCGGCCGGGCATTCCCACCGGGCTTTTGATGATGACCAGATCCTCTTCGCGCGCGTCGATGTAGCTTTGCTTGAAGCGTTCGTCGGCATCGCATTCGTGGGTCGCCACGAAGCGGGTGCCCATTTGCACGCCGGCCGCGCCGAGTTCGATGAAGCGCCGGATGTCGGAGCCGGTGTAGACGCCGCCGGCGGCGATGACCGGTATGGGCAGGCCGTTTGGCCCCTTGTAGGGGACGAGGCCGGCGAGCACCTCGGACACGAGCTTTTCCAGGGCAAAAGCGGGATCTTCGAGTTGCTCGGCCTTGAACCCCAGGTGGCCGCCGGCCATGGGGCCTTCCACGACGAACGCGTCCGGGGTGCGGCCAAAGCGCAACAGCCACTTCTTGCACAGGATGACGGCGGCCCGGGCCGAGGAGATGATGGGCACGAGCTTGGTCTTGGAGCCTTCCTTCAGGTAGGAGGGCAGATCAAGCGGCAGGCCGGCGCCGGAAAAAATGACGTCGATATTTTCCTTGATGGCCGTTTTGACCAACTCGGCGAAATTGGCGGTGGCCACGAGGATGTTGACGCCGAGGGCTCCGGTGGTGGCGGCGCGGGCGGCGCGGATTTCCCTGGCCAGGGCCCGGTTGTTGGCTTCGACGTAATTGGAGGCGAAATCGGGTTCATTCATGCCGATGCCTGCCGCTGATATAACGCCGAGCCCGCCGGATGCCGCCACGGCGGAAGCCAGACCGGAAAGTGAAATGCCAACGCCCATGCCACCCTGGATGATGGCCATGGGGATACACAGATCGCCGATGGTTAAGGAAGGGAAGGACAAAGAAACTCCACGCGGTTAAATGGCAAGCGCAATTCCTCATAGCCAAAAAAGCCTCGCCAGGAGGCGAGGTCCCGGTTGGGAATCCGAGGAACGGGGAAAAATGCAACTTGGGAGAACGCTCGAAGGGACCGTTGCGCCTCAGGGACCCCGCATCCGCGCATCAGCCATGCCTCGTGCGTCTTGATTTTTTGACGGGAATTTTACACCCCCGTCACGCCGTTCCATACGTGTTTGGCGCGGCGTTGACAATAACGGTGTATGGCCCGCCCCGCCCGCCGCCTCAGGAAACTTGGCCCAGGCTGGGCAGGACGCCTATCCCTTGGGCTTTGTGGCGTTGTTGATGGGACCCATCTCGATTTTGAGGCCATCCGCGCCCAGATTGAGCGACACGCCTTTTGTGGTCGAACGCAACTGCAACACGACGCCATTGGAGTTTTCGAGCCATTGCACGCCCTTGCCCTGAATGGCGGCATAGCCGGCGCGGGCCTGGAAAAAGACTCCCGGAAAATCATTGATCCGTCTGAGGCGATAGACTTCTCCGACCGCGGTGATTTTTGAAACGCCTAATCCGCCGACACCAAGTCCGCCGACTTTGAAAACGTAGGTTCGCCCCTTGTAGGTGATCGTTCCCTTGCCTCCGGTGGCGCTCAGAATAAATCCCCCCTGGCCAAATTGCATGGTGACATGGCCGACGGGCCTGCCGAGTGAATCCGCCCGGGCCTTTTGGGGGGCCAGCGCGCCTGTCAGGAGAACAAGCAATGAAAAGGCCAGGGACAGGGCCAACACTCGTGGTGAAAAGGCAACACGCTGAAAGGTCGACATAGGGGCACCCTTGTTGGGGTTGAGGGAAAGGGGGAAACACCGGATGAACGAACATATCCCCGTCCGCGCGAATTGATCAAGAACGTTCGGCGTCGCGCCCGGGCCAAGCGCCGCGCCCGGCCGGACCGGCAGGGGCTTTCGCGCGTCATCCATATTTTGTTTGACGCTGCACAGGCCTTGCCCTATCCAGAATAAGACGGAAAATCTTATGGAAGCACGTTTGTCGCAAGGAGGTGGCGCAATGGCTGTTTTGGAAATATCCTTGAATATCGCCGCGAAAGATCGTCCTGCGGCGGCGGCTGTTTACACTGCCTACAAGCAGCCTTTTTTGCAAACGATCCCTGGCGCGCTTGCCAAGCGTTTGTTGGTCCGGGATGAGGATGTCCAGGTGTTGCATGAATTCGACACCGTGGAACATGCCAAGGCGTATCTCACATCGCCCCTGTTTACCAATGATGTGGTGCGGGAATTACAACCGCTGTTGTTGGCCGCGCCTGATATCCGTATTTATGAAACCCCGTAGGCTTGCCGGGAGCTTTTGGGGCCAGGGGCCTTTTGCTGTTTTTTCGTTCTGGCCTGCCATGGTCGTGGCGAACCGCAGCACACGACCATGGCAAGGAATATCGCCATGACAACACGTCGTATCGCCAAGATTTTCAAAAGCCGTCCAACCATCGAAGGGGCCGGAGTCCATCTGAAGCGGGCTTTCGGCAATTCCCAGGTGCCGCAGTTCGACCCCTTTCTGATGCTGGATGATTTCCACACGAGCAATCCCGCCGAGTATCTGCCAGGGTTTCCGTGGCATCCGCACCGGGGCATCGAGACCATCACCTACGTGCTGGAAGGCAGGGTGGAGCACGGCGACAGCATGGGCAACAACGGCGTCATCGGTTCCGGCGACGTCCAGTGGATGACCGCCGGGAGCGGCGTCATCCACCAGGAGATGCCCAAGGAGACGCCTTCCGGGATGCTGTGGGGCTTCCAGTTCTGGGCCAACCTGCCGGCACGGCAAAAGATGATGCCGCCGCGTTACCGGGACGTCAAAGCCGCTGCCATTCCCGAGGTGTCCCTGGAGTCGGGGGCGAAGATCAGGATCATCAGCGGCGAAATCGCGAATGTGCGGGGGCCCGTGCGCGATATCGTCATTGATCCTGAAATGTTGGATGTGTCTGTTCCGGCTGGAGGCACGTTCCGGCATCCCGTCCGGGAAGGGCATACGACGGTGGCCTATGTTTTGGATGGGTACGGCTATTTTGACGACCGCCGCGATGCGTTTGCCTTTGAGATGCTGGGATCGGGCTGGATGGATGTGAAGCGCGATTGCCGCTGCGGCCCGGAAACCACCGTCCTCTACGAACGGACCGGTTCCACGGTGGAGATCGTCGCCTTGGACAGGCCGCTGCGTTTCGTGCTCATCGGCGGGAAGCCGCTGGGTGAGCCCATTGCCTGGTATGGTCCCATTGTCATGAACACGCAGGAGGAATTGCGCGTTGCCTTCGACGAGTATGCGCGGGGCACATTCGTCAAACATTCGTAGTTGGGGGCCCCCGACGATTGCGCGCGCGGGAGGCGCCCCGGTCTTGACGGATGCGGGCGAGGGCGCACCGCGCGTGTCGGGCGCGTCCATCCGGATCGTGCGACCCGGCCGGGCTGAAGGCAGGCGGTATGTGTTGGCCGCCGTCATGATCGACACGACGGCGGCCTCCTGCCGGAGGGAGAGGCCGTTGCCGGCCGCGCCTAAATTTTTTGCTCCACGGCCTGAAAGCAGGGGATGCACAAGGTCTGGCCGGCAAAACGCCGGGAGCGCGATTCCATCATGGTTTCCCCGCAGCGCTCACAGGTCAGGCTGGACAGGATGGCCGCCCGCCGGGGGGCCGGTACGGTGGGTTCGCCGCGCCTGAACAGCTCAGAGGGATCGTATTCCAGCATTTTCCGGGCGCAGCGTCTGGCCAGCTCCGGCAGGGCCTTTTGGGCCGCGACGTCATCCGGGTTGGTGTTGAGCGTCTCGCGCACGGCCGCGAATTCCGGGTCCACGACGCGGTGCAGGTCCGGGCGGGCGAGCAGGCGCACGGCCGCGCCGTCGCGGCGGCGATAGAACGTGAAGGCGGCCTTGCCGTAGTCGCGGTGCACCAGATTGCCCTTGCCGAAGGTGCAGCCCATAAGCGCCTGGACGGCGTCCACGGCGCACATATCCGTTTCCACCACGGCCACCACGTCCTCGTCGCGGTCGTGTCCGCACACCGAAAGGCCGATGCGGGCGGCCTGGATGCCGATGGCCAGCCCGGGGCACATGTGCCCGTGAAAATCCACGGCCCGTTCGGTCAGGTCGCGCACGTCGTCGGTATGCATCGCTTCCTCCTTATTGCTGCGTCGCCGGGGCCGGTTTGGGCAAAAAGGCCGGAACCTGGCCAAGGGGGCCGAAATCCGCGGCCATCAGCCCGTAAACCGGCTTGCCGTCCAGAAAAGCATAGACCTCGTCGGCCTTTTTGACCGCATCGATATCGGCGAAGGCCTCGGGATAGAGAATTTTCCCGGCCGCGTAGGCGTCGACCACGATGGTGTCGAGGTTGGTCAGGTAGGTGGTGAAGGGATAGAGCAGATAGGTCCGGCCGTCCTTGATGGCGCGCAGGGCGCGGGCGTATTCCGGCTGGCCGCGCAGCTCGTCGGCGACGTGGGACAGACCGGCCGCGTCGATGAAAAGCACCTGCGGGTCGAGAGCGAGCAATTGTTCGCGGTCGATGAACATGTGCCCGTCGTTGGGGAACCGGCCGGCCAGATTGTCGGCCCCGAGCCAGTCCAGGGGCGCGTAGGGATGGTCGGTGCTGGTCAGGCCGTGGGTGCCGCGAAGTCCGGTGCCGCCGACGTAGACCGTGGGCCGCTTGAAGCCGGGAGCCTTGGCGCCCTTGGCCGCCCGGGCCCGCACATCGGCTTCGGCGTTTTGCAGAAAGGCGACGACCGCCCTGGCGCGCTCCGGCGTGTCGAGAATGTTGCCGGCCAGGGTCAGGGAATCGAAAACCTTGGGATCATACCGGGCGAATTTGCCGTAGCTTAAGACCACCACCGGGATGCCGAGCTTGTCCTGCATGGCCTGGGCCACGGCCTTGTCCATGACCGTGGCGAAAATGACCTGCGGCGCGACCTTGAGCACGGCTTCCAGGTCGGGCTCCTGGTTGATGCTTTTGGGACCGCCCGGGCCGATGACCGGCAGCGTGAGCAGTTCGGGATGGGCCAGTCGGTAGGGGCGTCCGGTCTTGTGGGCGATTTCGAAGCGTTCGATGCCGACCACGCGGTCGGTGGCTCCAAGGAAGACGATCAGGCGCAGGCAGCCGGGGCCCAGGCAGACGATGCGTCGGACGGTGGCGGGGACGGCGACCGTGCGGCCGGCGGCGTCGGTGATCTGTCTCGTGGTCGCACTCGGCGCGGCCGTAGCCGGTCCGGGCCCAAACAGCAGGATGACGAGAAGGGCCGGGGGCAACGGGCGCAAAAGGCGCATCAGGGGCGTGGGCATGGGCATGTGCTCCGGTCGGTTACGGTTGGGCCGAAAATCAGGCCGCGTCGGCCACGCGCAGCGGCGCGGCCACGGGATGGCCGCCCACGCTGCCCAGGGCCACCTCCACGCCGTAGACCTCGCGCACGATGTCCGGCGTCAGCCCGGTGCGGTCGACCCGGGCCACGACCCGTCCGTTGGCCAGCAGGGCGAAATCGTCGGCAAAACGCATGGCCTGGGTCAGGTCGTGGAGCACGGCCGCGGCGGCGACCTTGCGGGCGGTCACGGCCGTGCGCACGATGTCGAAGACTTCCAGGGTGTTTTTGAGGTCCAGGCTGGCCGTGGGCTCGTCCAAAAGCAGCGCGTCCGGCTCCTGGACCAGGGCGCGGGCAATGGCGGTTTTTTGCAGTTCGCCGCCGGAGAGTTCGTCGAGCCGGCGAAAGGCCAGGGCGGACAGGCCCAGGGCGGTCAGCACCGCCTCGACACGGCGCAGGTCGCCGCCGGCGGGTTTCATGCCCATGTGCGGCCGCCGGCCGAGCAGCACGGCCTCGAACACGGTCAGCCGCTCGGTTTGCTGGCTTTGAGGCACGTAGGCGATGCGCTGGGCGGTCTGCCGACGGGGCAGGCCGGCCAGATCGCGCTCACCCAGGCGCACCGTGCCGTCCGTCGGGCGCAGCAGGCCGGCCAGGCAGCGCAGCAGCGTGGTCTTGCCCGCGCCGTTGACGCCGAGAATGGCGGTGATCCGCCCCGGAACCAGGGCAAGGCTCACCTCCCGCAACACCGCGCGACCGTTGTAGGCAAAATGCAGATTGTGCACGGCAAGGCTCATGATCGACCTCCGCGAAGCAGCAGGAACAGGAAAAGCGGCGCGCCCATAAACGACGTCAGCACGCCGACGGGCAAGGCTCCCGTGCCGGCCAGCTGCCGGCCGGCGGTATCGGACGCCAGGAGCAGCAGCGCGCCCCACAGACCGGCGTGCAGGGCCAGCGGACCGTGGTCGGCCCCGACTGTGCGTCGGGCGATGTGCGGGGCGAGCAGTCCCAGAAAGGCGATGACCCCGCACACGGCCACCACCACGCCGGTGCACAGGGCCGCCAGCCCCATGCCCCAAAGCCGCAGCCGCCGGGTGGCCACGCCAACGCTGCGGGCCACATCGTCGCCGGCCAGCAGGGCGTTGAGATCCTGGCGCGCGGCCAGACAGAATCCGGCCGTGAGCGCGCCGGCGGCGGTCATGGCCGCGATCTGCGGCCAACGCGCCCGGGACACGTCGCCAAAGGTCCAAAAGACGATGGCCGCCAATTGCAGCTCATCGGCGAAAAACTGGATGAGGATGGTGCCGGCGGTGAAAAGCGATGAAAGGGCCACCCCGCACAGGATGATGGACTGCGGCCCGAGCCGCCGGGACAGGGCGAGCAGCGACACCACGGCCGTGGTGAGCAGCGCCCCGGAAAAGGCGCACAGCGAGATGGCGAACACGCCGCCCACCCGGGCCAGTTCGTCGGCTCCGCTGAAAAGGGCATTGGCGGAAAAGCTGCCCGCGCCGAGAAAGACGATGCCGCAGGCCGCGCCAAAGGCCGCGCCGTGGCTGATGCCCAGGGTGAACGGCGAGGCCAGCGGGTTGCCGAGCAGGCTTTGGGTGATCACGCCGGAGACGGCCAGTCCGAATCCGCCGACAATGGCGGCCAGGATGCGCGGCAGGCGGATGCCGAGCACGACCACGCCTCCGGCTCCCGTGTCCAGGCCGAGCAGAGCCCCGACCACGCGGCTGATAGTCAGATCGTAGCTGCCGGCGGCCAGGGCGTAGAGGGCCAGCGCCACCAGCAGCGCCGCCAGCCCCAGGGCCTTGAGGCCCATGGCCCGCTGCCGGGCGCGGTGTTCTCCAGCCAGGGAAGGGGCGGCCTCGGGGGACGACGACATGGCTAGGCTGTATTACGAAAAAATATTTGATGCAATGAAAAGAGGATGATTCAAAAAAAGGTACTTTGCAGCCAGACGTTGCCGCAGGGGTGCCCCTGCCCGCCTGAAAATTGTGGAAGGTGTCACGTCCCGTGGTCGGAACGCATAGAAAGGAAGTCGGATCGGAAAGGTCCCAGCAGCAGCCAGCCGAAGCAGGCGAGGGCGGCCGGGAAAAGGGGGCTGACGCCGAGGCTCCCGGCGAGGGGCTGGGCCAGACCGAGCAGCCACAGGCCGCCCAGCACGGCCGGGGCCTGGGGCCGGTATCGATCGGCCAGGGCCAGGGCGGGAAAAAACAGCAGGCCGGCGTCATAATAATAGGCATGGGGCGCGGCCAGGAGCAATCCGCTGGCGGCCAGCCCCAGCCCGGCCAGGGGGAGGGGCCGGTTGCGTCGTCTCCAAAAGACCAGCCCCAGGCAGACGAGCACCAAAAAGGCCAGTCCCAGTCCGAGGACCAGGGCCGGTCCGGGAGCGTCGGCAAGCAGATGGCGGCAGACGCCGGGCAGGCTGACGGCTTTTTCGCCCTCGCCTGCCAGGGAGGTGCGCACCACCCAGTCGGCCTGGGCCAGCCAGGTCGTGGCCCAGGACGGGCCGAAGAGCACCATATCGAGAATGACAAGTCCGGCGACGCCGCAGGCGCCGGCCGCCGCCAGCCGCCACCGGCCGGCCAGGAGATACAGGCCGAGCAGCCCCAGGCCGAATTGCGGCTTGTAGCACAGAAGGGAAAGACACAGGCCGGCCGAAACGGGCCGTCCCCGACGCTCCAGGGTCCAGGCGGCGGCGCACAAAAACAGGGTCAGCGGCGTGTTCTGGCCGCCGAGCAGGGCGCGAAAAAGCGGGTAGAAAAGGACAACGGCGCAAAAGACCGCCGCCGGGTACGGCGCGGCCCAGGACAGGTCGCGGCAGGTCAGCCGGACGCAGGCGAAGAGCAAGGCCGCCATGCAGGCCAGATGGAGCGCAAAGGCCGTCCGATAGGGCAGCGCCGCCAGCAGGGCGTAGGGCAGGGCGAAGTGCGGCGGGTAGGCAAAGGGCACGTAGCCGTCGCGGACGTCCGGCATGAGATCGCGCTGGGCCTCGCGCTGGACGGCCGGATCGTGGATAGCCTCCGGCCGGCCGGATCTGACGATCCGGCCGGCGGCGTAGAATTCGGCGAAATCCCCGCCCAGGCGGCCCGAGACGATGCGCGCGCCGTCACCGCCGCTGAGGGCAAGCAGCAGGGCCAGTCCCATGGCCGCCAGCAGCAGCCGGGGGTAGACGCGCAGTCGCCAGGGCGTCAGCCAGGCACGGCTCATGCCCGCATGGCCGGCCACTGCGGCGGCCCGAGCACGGCCCGCACCGGCGAGGCCTCGGCCGCGGCAACGGCCAGGGGCGGGCAGACCAGGGTGTAGCGTCCCGGCGCGACGTCGGCCAGATACAGTCCCTCCAAAATGAGGATGCCCGCGCCAAGAAGCAGGTGGTGCACGGGGTAGGCCGGATCGTCCAACGGTTCGATGCTCATGGCGTCGATGCCGACCAGGGCTGGACGGCGGGCAAGACAGGCTTCGGCCAGGTCGGGCGTCGCGGCCGCGAACGTTTCGGGAAAGGTCGGCCCGAAAAAGGCCTTGGTGGTGGAGTTGACGGTGCGCAACAACAGCGCCTCGCCCGGCGCGACATCGCACTGTTGCAGCACTTCCGGCTCCAGGCGCACGGCCCGGCCGCAATTGACCACCACGGCGGGCAGGAAGAAGGCGGAGACGGGGGCGTCGCCGGCCCGCCGGCCTCCGGAAAGGAAATGGGCCGGAAAATCGAGATGGGTCCCGGCGTGGGCGGACAGGCTCCAGGCGGCCGCCTCGCATCCGTCGGCCTGATGCGTCAGAAACAGTTCGCGGCGAAACGGCGGATCACCGGGCACGGGCGGCGTCGTGTCCAGGGGCAGGCTGATATCGCGCCAGGGCACGGGGTGTCCTTGGAGGTCTGGCATCGGCATCAGTCGTCCATCATCGTGAATTTGATCAGGCCCAGAAATGCGCCCTGGGGATCGCCCACCACGCAAAAGCGGCCGACGCCGGGAATGTCCGTGGGCTCCTTGTACACCGACCCGCCGAGCTCCCGGGCCTTTTTGGCGGCGGCATCCACATCGTCCACCGTGACGTAGCTGCCCCACACCGGCGGCATGTCCGGGGCTTCGGCCGGCATGGGCATCAGGCCGCCGACGGGCGTGTCGCCGACCTTGAACAGCGTGTAGGTCATGCCCATCTCCGGCATGGGCTTGTCCTCGGCGGTCCAGCCGAGCAGTCCCGTGTAAAAGGCCCTGGCGCCTTCCACATTCGTGGTCATCAGTTCGTTCCAGCTGAAAAAACCGCTTTTTTGGGAATTGTCGTCCATGGCCGGCTCCTTTGGCTGGTGCGTGCATTGGCCCGGGCGGGCGGAAGGATTCCATCTCCCGGATACGGGCATCGGGCGGGAATGGCAACACACATCCCCGGCCAGGGGCACGGAACAGGCGGACTTCCGGCCGGCGGCGCGGGGCACAAAAAAAGCCCCCGCGCGGGCGGGGGCTTTATCGGCGGCGTAAGCCTGATCCGTGTGTTACTTCTGGGCGACGTGGCAGCCGTTATTGGAGCAGGGAGCCACGGCAAGGGGCTTCTGGCCCTTTTCCTTGCGGGCGATGTTGGTCTTCATGTGGCAGCCCAGGCAGCTGTTGTCGGCATTCTTGTCATGGAAGGCGCGGAAATAGGACTGGGGATCCTGACGCTCGCGGAGATTGTCATGGCAACCCTCGGTGGCGCAACCTTCGATTTTGCTCTTGCCGTCCCACATGTGGTGGCAGGTGACGCAGGCGATGTTGGCGTGCTGCCCGTGCGAGAACGAGACCGGCGGAAAGCTGGTCTTGAGCACACCGGCCGGGCGTTTGAACGTAAGTTCGAGCGGAAAGCACAGTTCTTTTTTGGACTCGACAATGGCGCTGTACTTGGCTTCCGCCAGGGCGACTGTGGCCATGGCCAGGACAAACAGCGAACCGACCAACATGGAAAGCATGACCTTGGAACGCATCCGACTCCCTCCTTGAGACTCCAATAACGGTGAAAAAACCTTGCCGCAGGAATACACGGTCGGCAGTCGCTGGCTACGCTCCGCCGCCGCAATTCAAGTAAAAAGCGTAAAATTTCACAAGTCGGAAGTCAACAGATTTTGGCAAAAATCCGTTGTTGTCGCACCGGGAGGGAGTGGTTGCGCAGGTGGTTGCAAAATGGCGCGATTCGCGCCGGCGGGACTTACTCCTGGCAGGCCCCGCATTCCGTTTTTTCACTGGCTTCCAGGGCGTCCATGAGGTCGAGGCTCAGGCGGATGAAATCGGAAGCCGTGAGGATGCCGACGAGCTTGCCGCTTTCGACCACGGGCAGGCAGCCGTACTTCTGCGTCAACAGCACTTCGGCCGCCTGGCGCAGGGGCAGTTCCGGGCCGGCCATGGCCACGTCGGCCCGCATCACTTCGCTGATGGGGATGCCGGCGTAGATTTCATGTTCGGTGTCGCGGTCGATCTCGGCCAGCCGGGACACCGAGGCGGCCAGGATGTCGCGGTGGGTGAGCAGGCCGACAAAGGCGCCGGCCGCGTCGATGATGGGCAGATGACGGATGCGGGCCTGCTCCATGGCCTTTTGGGCTTCGAGCAGGCTGTCGGTGTCGCGCAGGGCAATGATATCCTCGGTCATGAGGTCGCGGGTGGTCAGCATGGATGCCTCCTTGTTTGCCGCAAATGGCATTGGCGGACGCGCCTGTCAAGGCGACCGTGTTGACTTGGGGCCGGGATTTTGGTTTCAAAAAGAGATCGCGCCAAAGCGCGGTATATGCCCCGCATGGTTCGGGCGAAAGGCGGACATGAGCGGACCTGGACCAAAAATCGACTTGAAACGCAATCGTGAGCGCATGGTTCGGGAACAGCTCGCAGCCCGGGGTGTTTCCGATCCCGAGGTGTTGCGCGCGATGCGCAAGGTGCCCCGCCATCTGTTCGTGGAAGAGGCGCTCATGCCGCAGGCCTACGAGGACCATCCGCTTCCCCTGGGCTACGGCCAGACCATTTCCCAGCCCTATGTCGTCGGCTGGATGACCGAGCTGCTTGAGGTGAAGCCGGGCTTGCGGGTGCTGGAGATCGGCACCGGTTCCGGCTATCAGGCGGCGGTGCTGGCCGAGCTTGGCGCGGACGTGTTTACCGTGGAGCGGGTGCGCCCGCTGTGGGAGTCGGCCAAAAAGCGCCTGGAGGGGCTTGGCTACCGCAAGGTGCATTTCAAGCTCGACGACGGCACGCTTGGCTGGCCCGAGGAAGCGCCGTTCGACCGCATCGTGGTCACCGCCGGCGGGCCGCGCATTCCCGAGCCCCTGCTGGCCCAGCTGGCCGACCCCGGCCGCATGGTCATTCCCGTGGGCGCGTCGCGGCGCAGCCAGGACCTGCACGTGGTGCGCAAGGAAAACGGCCGCATCCTGGCGCGAAAGCTCGGTGAAGTGATGTTCGTCGACCTTGTCGGCGCCCATGGCTGGTAGGCCGCCAGCAACGGAGGAAGGCCATGAATCCCTGTGACACTTCCCGCGTCTGTTCCGCCCCGGGCAAGGCCGACAAGGCGGCCCGTCGCGAGGCCCGCGAGCATCGTCTGGGGGCAACCCTGAGGAAGATCCACTACAAGCTCTTTGTCATGAGCGGCAAGGGCGGGGTGGGCAAAAGCTCCGTGGCCGTCAACGTGGCCCGGGCCCTGGCCGACGCCGGCAACCGGGTGGGGCTTTTGGACGTGGACCTGCACGGACCGAGCGTGGCCGGCATGCTGGGACTGACCGGCGCGCTGGAAGCGGGCAAGGACGCGCCCCTGGCCCCCAAGCAGGCCGGCGAGAACCTGCGCGTGGTCTCCATGCAGTCGCTGCTCGAAGACCCGGATCAGGCCGTCTTGTGGCGCGGTCCCATGCGCACCACGGCCATCCGGCAGTTTCTGGCCGACGTGGACTGGGGGGAGCTCGATTTCCTGGTCATCGACTCGCCGCCCGGCACCGGGGACGAGCATCTGACCGTGCTCAAGACCGTGCCCGACGCCTTGTGCGTGCTCGTGACCACGCCCCAGGAGGTTTCCCTGGCCGACGTGCGCAAGACCATCAATTTCTTGCAGTACGCCAACGCCAATATCCTGGGCGTGGTGGAAAACATGAGCGGTCTGGTCTGTCCGTACTGCCACAAGGAAATCGAGCTGTTCAAAAAGGGCGGGGGCGAGGCCCTGGCCAGGGCCCATGGCCTGGAGTTCCTGGGCGCGGTGCCGCTCGATCCGGCCACGGTGGTGGCCGGCGATCTGGGGCGTCCGGTGGTTTCCCTCGAAGGCGATCACCCGGCCGGGCTGGCCTTCACCGCCCTGGCCCGGAACATTGCCGCGGCCTGCCGGTCGAGTCTGGAGGCGGCGGCCACATCCGGTCCCTAGTCGTTTTTTCGCTCCGTCACAGTGTCGCAAGCCGACGGACGGCGGGCTCGCCCGGCCGGCCGGACCACGCGGCCACCGCGCCCGGGTGGCCGATTGAGACTTTACGCCGGCCGGGGATTGCTTTAATGCCCTGCCAGCAAGCCGTAACCCCGAAAGGCGCATTCGCATGTTCAATCTCGCCAACAACCTGACGCTCGCCCGCATCGGGGCCGTGCCAATCCTGGTGGTGCTTTTGTATTTTCCCGGCAAAAGCACTTGTTTTGCCGCCATGCTGATTTTCATCGCCGCCTCGGTGACCGATATCGTGGACGGCATCGTGGCCAGGCGGCGCAATCTGGTCACCACCATCGGCAAATTCCTCGACCCGCTGGCCGACAAGCTGCTGGTGAGCTCCCTGCTCATCATGCTGACCCGGCTGGGCTGGGTGGAGGCCTGGGTGACGGTGGTCATCATCGGCCGGGAAATCGCGGTCACCGGCCTGCGGGCCATCGCCGTGGACCATGGCGTGGTCATCAGCGCCGACCGCTATGGCAAGCTCAAGACCATTGTCCAGATGGTGGCGTTGTGCCCGCTGGTGCTCCACTACCCCTGGTTCGGTTTCGATCCCGTGCCCCTTGGCCGGACGCTTTTGTATCTGGCCCTGGTTTTGACGCTTGTATCCGGCGGCAATTACTTTTATGTGTTCGGGAAGCAAGTGATGCGCTCCGAGGGCGCCTCCAGCCAGGAGGGAAGCTCGGACGCCAAACCGCATGACAAGGCGCCATGAAAGCCAAAACGACTCCCAAACTGGCCAGACGCCGGGTGCGCGCCGTGCGCCCGGGCGTGGGCAGGACGACGCGGGTCCATTCGCGTCGCGACGAGAATCTGTCCGCCCGTATTGAAAACTGCCTGCACACCATACTGGAACTCGAGCCTGACCTCGAACGGTTGCAGTTTGGCGATTATCTGCTGCGCGATTTCAATATCCTGAAGATGTTTTTGTCCCACGTCGAGGAAATCGACGTCCAGGAACAGGATGTGGCCCGCATTGAGGCGGCCACGGAGAATTTCCTGAAAGAGCTCAAGGAACCTCTGGAGCAACAGGAATACAAACGGTCCAAAAAATACGTCGTGCAATGACATGATATGGCGACGTTTTCTCCTGACGGGGCTTATTCTCTTCAACGTATTCCTGCTCTATAATCTCATATGGAGCGATAACGGCATCTTTGCCTACCTCGAACTGAAAGCCCGCCACGAGCAGCTCAAGCAACGTCTGGATGCCCTCAACGACCACTCCGTGGATTTGAGCCAGGAAATCCGCTGGCTCAAGACCGATCGCGCCTTCACGGAAAAGATGGCCCGTTCCCAAATGAACTACCTCAAGGAAAACGAAATCCTTTACCAGTTTCCCAAGGACACGCCGGCGCCCGCGGACAAGCCGGCTTCCGGGGAAGCGGAAGGAGACGGGGCCGATGGTCGGAAAAATTGAACTGTACCGCGAAGTGCTGGAGATTGAGCCCAATTCCAAGGTGTTTTTTCCCCTGGCCCGGCTGCTGGCCGAGCAGGGGGACGATGACGAGGCGGTCCGGGCGCTGACCCGGGGCATCACCTTTCATCCCGATCACCTGGAAGCCAAGTTTTTTCTCATCGAGCTGTTGACCCGGCTGGGGCGGGAAGGCGAGGCGGACGCGGTCTTCGCCGACGTCGGCAGCCTGCTTTCGCGCTATCCGTCGGTCTGGCTGCTGTGGTCGCAAAAGGCCGCGGCCCGATCCAAGGACCCCTCCCTGGCGATGCTTTTTCTGGCCAATTATTTTCAAAACGACTCCCTCACCTGGGCCGACGTGATGGAGCGGGGCCTGCAAAGCCTGCGTCAGGAGGAGGCGGCCGATCCCGGGCCGTCGACGGTTCCCCCGGCCGAGACCAAATCCCGGCCGGAGCCGGCCGCGACCAGGACGCCGCCCAAGGCGACGCCGGCCGCCGGCGTCGATGCCGCCGGGATGGCGGAGAGCGACGGACCGGCCTTGCGCGGGGCTGAGGAAGTCCTGGCCCTGGCCGAACTGCTCGAACCCGCGACCGACACGGCCGAGCGCGGCAAATCCCGTCCCTCCAAGAATCGGGAGAACGTGGTGCGCACCAAGACGATGGCCTCGCTTTTGGCCGGGCAGGGCGACATCGCCGGCGCCCGCGATATCTACAACGACCTGCTGGACACCCTGCCTCCCGGCTCCGAGCGGGAGGAGATCGAATCCCTGATGCACGCCCTGGACTCCGGGGAGTCGGCGCATCCGCAAGACGTCGCGGTCGAACCGGCCGCCGCGCCCGAGGAGCCGGTTGCTCCCGGGTCCGGGAAGACCGCCGGTCCGGCCAAGCTCGTCAATCTGCTCGAAGCCCTGGCCGGGCGTCTGGACGCCCGGGCCCGGGCCTGATTTTTCGGGCCGCGCCGCGACAGCCCCCTAATCTGGAACATCCATCGTGAGGAAATGGCTTTGAAACGTACAGTGAAGACGGCCCTGGCGGCCATGTGTTGCCTCGTTTTCCTTTCCGGTTGCAGCACGATGAAGACTTCCTGGCGCGACACCAAGAAACTCTATCGGACCTATATCAACACCGACCCCACCATCGATTTCAGCGACCAGGGGATTTCGGACAAGGGCCTGCAACGGCTGGCGGCCCTGTTCATGCCGGTGGACGAACGGCTGATGGAGATGTTGCGCCGGCTCGGCAGCCAGGATACGCCGCCCGATCCCGAATGGCCGCAAAGCTTCCTGAGCAACTTCAAGTGGCTCTCGAGCGTTGCCATCGTCGACACCTCCGGCTCCGTGATGACCCAGGTGCCGAGCGCGTCCATGCGGCCCCTGGACTATGCCGGACTGCTCGAATTTTCCGACCGCTATGAAAAGCGCAAGATGGCGGCCCAGGTCAAAACCGACGAATTCGGCACGGTGATCATGGTCGCGATGCCGTTTTTCAAGGAAAACAACTACGCCGGTCTTGTGGTCGTTTCCTTTGATCCGAGAAACCTGGTGCACTTTTCGCCGGAACCGGACGCCATGGTGATCATCTCCACCGACGGCCTGATCTGGGGCGGCAGCGCGGGGCAGGGCGAGGCCCTGACCGCCCTCAAGTGGAACGAGATCCTGAAGGATTCGGTCCAGGGCGAGTTCTCCATGGCCGGCGGGGAATATGTCTGGCAGGCCCGCTACCTGGGCCAGCTCGAGCTCGTTTACCTGACCGAGGTCCACGAGGCCCGGGCGCAAAAGCCGGCCGAACCGGCGGACAAGGCCCCGGCCGAGGGGCAGAAGACCGCGCCCGAAGCCGTGCCGGCCGCCGGGGACGAACCTTCCGGGAACGCGCCGCAATCCCAGGACAACGCGCCTGAAGCCGCGCCGGCCGAGCCGGCCGGCATCCCCATGCAACCGGCCCCCTAGGCAACGCATCGCATCAGCCGGCGGCCCCGTGGCCGCCGGCTTTTTTCGTTCGCAACCCACGGAAAATCTTGTGGGAAGCCCGCCGTCATTGTACAAAGACCGACATCCGTTCGCATATTGCCGGGACCAACCGCGTCGGACAAGACGCCCTGGACGCCAACGGCAGGAGGAACATCACATGCCGCAAATCACCGTCACCGAACATTTGCTGCTCCACCAGAAAGAATCCCCCATGGCCACGGGCCGGTTCACCCGGCTGCTCAACGAGCTGATCCTGGCGGCCAAAATCATTTCCCGGGAAGTCAACAAGGCGGGATTGGTCGATGTCCTGGGGTTCACCGGCGAGATCAACGTCCAGGGCGAGCAGGTGCAAAAGCTCGACGAATACGCCAACAAAGTGCTCATTCACCGCATGGAGCGCGCCGGCGTGCTGTGCGCCATCGCCTCCGAGGAGAACGCCGATCTGGTCGTGATTCCCGAGCAGTTCCCCAAGGGCGATTATTTCCTGATCTTCGATCCGCTGGATGGTTCGTCCAACATCGACGCCAACGTCAACGTGGGCACCATCTTCTCCATCTACCGGGCCAAGGGCGGCCAGCCCAGCGACAAGCTGTGCGATCTGCTCCAGCGCGGCTCCGAGCAGGTGGCGGCGGGCTATTTCCTGTACGGCACCTCGACCATGATGGTGTACACCACCGGCCGGGGCGTCCACGGCTTCACCCTGGACCCGAGCGTGGGCGAATTCCTGCTGTCGCACCCGAACATCCGCATCCCGGAAACCGGACGCGTCTATTCCGTCAATGAGGCCTACTGGGACTATTGGGACGAGCCGACCCGGGACGTGATCAAGTACTTCAAGGGCTCGGACAACCTGCGCGGCAAGCCCTATAGCGGCCGCTACATCGGTTCGCTCGTGGCCGACTTCCACCGCAACCTGCTTTACGGCGGCATTTTCCTCTATCCGGCCGACCACCGCGACCCCAAAAAGCCCACGGGCAAGCTGCGGCTTCTGTGCGAGGCCTCGCCGCTTTCCTTCGTGTGTGAACAGGCCGGCGGCGCGGGCAGCGACGGGATGCGCAGCATCCTGTCCATCGAGCCCGAGGAGCTGCACCAGCGGGTGCCGCTTTTTATCGGCAGCAAAAACGACGTGGCCAAGGTCGAGGAGATTTACGCCAAGGCATCCAAGGGCTAAGCCCCGCATGTTGTGTCTTGGCATTGAGACGTCGTGTGACGAGACGGCCGTGGCTTTGTGTCGCGACGGCCGTCCCGTCGCGGAAAAGCTCGCCTCGCAAATCGACGTCCACGCCCTGTTCGGCGGCGTGGTGCCGGAGTTGGCCTCGCGCGAGCATCTGCGCCGCATGGGACCGCTTTTGCGCGCGCTGTTCCGGGAAACCGGCCTGGATCTGGCTGCGGTTGACGCCGTGGCCGTGGCCCGGGGGCCGGGACTGCTCGGCAGTCTGCTGATCGGACTGGCCACGGCCAAGGGACTGGCCCTGGCCACGGGCAAGCCGCTTATCGGCGTGGACCATCTGCACGCCCATCTCATGGCCGCGACCCTTGGCCACGACGTGGCCTATCCGGCCCTGGGGCTGCTCGTTTCCGGCGGCCATACCCAGCTGATGCTGCTGCGTTCCGCCCTGGACCTCGAGGTCCTGGGCCGCACCCTGGACGACGCCGCCGGCGAGGCCTTTGACAAGGCGGCGAAATCCCTGAATCTGCCGTATCCGGGCGGCGTCTATATCGACGTGCTCGGCTCCGGCATCGATCCCGATCGGGACCGCTTCCCCAGGCCCTATCTCGACAACCAAAACCTCAACTTCAGCTTTAGCGGTCTCAAGACCGCCGTGGCCACCTACGTGGACGCCCATCCCGCCCTGCGGGTGGCGGTCATGCCGACCGCCTCCGGCCCCATCGTTCCGGAAAAATGGCCCGGGGCGTTGCGTGAGACCTGCGCGGCGCTGAATTTCGCCATTGCCGACACCTTGCGCGTCAAGATCGAGCGCGCCCTGGCCGGTCCGGCCTCCGGCGCGGCCACGATCCTGGCGGCGGGGGGCGTGGCCGCCAACAGCCGCATCCGCGACATGCTGGCCGGGGTGGCGGCGCGGCATGGCCTGCCGCTGCTCCTGCCGCCCAAGTCGCTTTGCGCCGACAACGCCACCATGATCGCGGCCACGGGCTGTCTGCTCGGCGCGGCCGGGCTGACGCACGGGCTGGATCTCGACGCCGTGCCGCGCGGCCGGGCCGTGCCCTGGGACTACCAAGACAGGCAGGGGCGCGCGGTCATCGGTTGACAGCCGGCCCGAGCCGCAATAGGTTCGCATGATTGCAAACTGCGCGACGGGTGCGCGAAGGCGCGCTTTTGCCATCCGTTACAAGGCAGCCTCAACCCGGCCGCTCCGGCGGCCGGCCACGACAGCAAAAAGGAGCGTACTACCATGGCCATTCAACTCAGCGACGCGAATTTCGAGGCCGAGGCCCTGCAGTGCGACCTGCCGGTCCTGGTGGACTTCTGGGCGCCCTGGTGCGGACCGTGCCGGGCCATGGGGCCGGTCATCGACGAACTGGCCAACGAGTACACCGGCCAGGTCAAGGTGGCCAAGATGAACGTTGACGAAAATCCCAGCACGCCGAGCAAGTACGGCATTCGCGCCATCCCCACCCTGATCCTTTTCAAGGGCGGCGAAGTGGTCGAGCAGATCACCGGTGCGGTTTCCAAGAGCAGCATCAAGGAAATGCTGTCCCAAAAGGCGTTGTAATTCATGAAACGGTATGATGCCGTCGTGATCGGGGGCGGCCCGGCCGGGATCACGGCCGCGTTGTATCTGGCCCGGTCCGACGTGTCCGTGCTCCTGGTGGAGAAGCTCTCGCCGGGCGGACAGATGCTGATGACGCATCTGATCGAGAACTATCCGGGATTCCCGGAAGGGATCGAGGGCTGGAAGCTGGCCGACCTCATGGCCGCCCACCTTGGCCATTATGCCGTCGACCGCATCGGCGACGAGGTCCGGGCCATTGAAACCGTGGGCGACGTGCACCGTGTGACCGTCGGCGGCGAAACCATCGAGGCTACGGCCGTGGTGCTGTGCACCGGGGCCCGCTATAAGCGCGTGGGCATCCCCGGCGAACAGGAGTTCGCCGGCAGGGGCGTGTCCTATTGCGCGCTGTGCGACGGCAACTTTTTCCGTGGTCAGACCGTGGCCGTCATCGGCGGCGGCAATTCGGCCCTGGAAGAATCGTTGTATCTGTCGCGGCTGGTCAAAAAACTCTACCTCATCCACCGGCGCGACGACTTCCGGGGGCAGAAATGCTACCAGGATCGCTGTTCCGTCAGTCCCGTCATCGAGATCCTGCGCTCCACCGTCGTCTGCTCCATCAGCGGCGGCGACAGCGTCACCGGCATCGAGGTGCGTGACGTCAAAAGCGGCGAATGCCACACCATTCCGGTTGATGGCGTCTTCGTGTTCGTCGGGTTCGAGCCCCAGGGGGATTTCTACCCCGACGGCCTCGAACGTGACGGCGGCGGTTTCATCAAGACCGACGAGGAGATGCGCACCAGCATCCCGGGCATCTTCGCCGCCGGGGACATCCGGTCCAAATCCTGTCGGCAGGTGGCCACGGCTGTTGGCGACGGTGCCAGCGCCGCCCATGCCGCCTACGCCTACATCAGTTCGCGCTTCACGCAAGGTTGACGGCCGGACCCGCCCGCGCACCGCATCAGGCCGCCGGACGGGTTCGGTTTTTTCCATTGTGCGCCCTTGACCCATCTGGTAAGAGGACGCGCATCAAAACGCCTGACCGGCCGTCGCCTTGTGGCGGCGTCGTGTCTGACGCATGCCGCCCGGACGGAACCGGGCCCATATCCGGGAACATGCCATGAATGCGATGATGCGCCGCTTTTTGCCGTTGTCCTGCCTGCTGCTTTTTTTGGGCGGCTGCGCCGGGCTCATGGATTATTATTTTCTGCCGCCGCCGGAAGACACCGCCCAGGAGCTTTACGAAGCCGGGCGGCAGTCCATGTCCGAAAAGGACTACTACGGAGCCATCAACTATTTCATCAAACTCAAGGACCGTTATCCCTTCAGTCCCTACACGCCCATGGGCACCATCGCCCTGGCCGACGCCTACTTCCTGACCGAGGACTACGGCGCGGCGGCGGAGACCTACAAGGAATTCGAGTCCGTCCATCCGCGAAGCGAAGAGATTCCGTACGTCCTGTACCAGATCGGCGTCTCCAACTTCAAGCGCTCCGAATCCATTGACATGCCGCAAGGCAACCTCCAGGAAGCCTTGCAGTATTTCTACCTCCTGCACCAGACTTTTCCGGACACCGAGTACGGCAAGGAAGCCGAGGACTACATCCGACGCTGCCGCAAGCGGCTGGCCGAACATGAACTCTTCGTGGCCGATTTCTACTGGCGCACGGACCAGTACGGCGCGGCCTGGAAGCGCTACATGTACACGGCCGACAACTATAAGGATATCGAGGAAGTTCTGGACTACGCCAAGCTGCGGGCGGAACTCTCCTATCTCGAATACCAGAAGACGCTGACCGAAAGCGAGCGGCGTCAGATCGAGGGAAGCTGGCGCAACTGGCTCAAGCGCTGGTTGTAACTTCCATCTTCGGCGGCGCGGGACATCCCTCGTCCCGCGCCGCTTCTGTCAGATCATGCAAACGGATAGCGACCCCACCGCGTTTTCCCCCCAGGCGTCCTGGCCCCAGGCCATGGAACGGGGGCGGGTGACCGACGCGGCCTTCGCCACCGCCTACGCCCGGGTGTCGGATCTGGACCGGGCCCGCATCAAGACCGGCATTGCCGCCATCTACGCCGCCTGCGGCGGTCCCATGCCCCGGTCGCGCCGTCGGGTCGAGGCCGTGGGCCACGATCTGCTGCTGACCCGCGAGGATGTTCCCCTGGATTTCGCCGTGATTGTGTGCGGTGCGGCCTTTGCCTCGCCGGCGCGTCTGGCCGCCGCCGTCATTCCGGCCTTGTGCGCCCGGGTGGCCGAGGTGGCCGCCGTCCGCGTGGGCGGCGCTTGGCCCCGGCCACTGCTGACCACGCTGGAGCTGTGCGGTGTGGAAACGGTCTGCCGGGTGGGCAAACGGGCCGTCTCCGGCCTGTGGCGGGAGCTGGCGGAGAGGGGCGACGGGGCCGTGGTCCTGCTCGATGACGCCCCCGCGCCGACCGCGGGCGTTGGCGGGGCCCTGCGCGTGTTGTCGGCCCGGCTTTCGGGCGGCGGCTGTCTCGTCGCGGAGGACGCCGCGGCGTTCGACCGCGAGGCCCTGGCCTTTGCCCAGCCGGACATGGAGCTTTCCGAGATCGCCGGCGACCAGCTGGCCAAGGCCGCCGCTTCGGCGTATGCTGTCGCCTACGCCGCTGGCGGGCGGGACGGGCTATCCGGTCTGGCCCCCTTGTGGCTCGGTCCGGGCCGGGAGACCTTCTGGCTCTGGCCCGAGCTCGTACCCGGGGCGTTTCGCCGCCAACGCGTCACGGCCTTGCGCGACGACGACGCGTCGTCCGCTGACGAACCGGGCGACGCCGCCTGATCACCCAGTCAAGACGAGGGAGCGTTCATGAGCGCCAAGAAGGGGTCCGGCAAAGGCAGGCTCCCGAGCCTGCGCAATATCGGCATCATTGCCCACATCGACGCC
This sequence comes from Pseudomonadota bacterium, assembly GCA_023426275.1. Taxonomy (GTDB): domain Bacteria; phylum Desulfobacterota; class Desulfovibrionia; order Desulfovibrionales; family Desulfovibrionaceae; genus Solidesulfovibrio. The sequence continues at coordinate 28,141 of JAFABC010000108.1, forward strand.
GGCAAGACGACCTTGACCGAGCGCATTCTCTATTATACCGGCCGCATCCATCGCATGGGCGAGGTCCACGACGGCACGGCCACCATGGATTTCATGCCCGAGGAGCAGGAGCGGGGCATCACCATCGCCTCGGCCTGCACCACCTGTCAGTGGAAAAATCACACCATCAACATCATCGACACGCCGGGGCATGTGGATTTCACCATCGAGGTGGAACGATCGCTGCGGGTGCTCGACGGCGCGGTGGGTGTTTTTTGCGCCGTGGCCGGGGTCGAGCCGCAGTCCGAAACGGTCTGGCGGCAGTCCGTGACCTACGGCGTTCCCAAGCTGGCCTGCATCAACAAGCTCGACCGGCTGGGCGCGGATTTCGAGGGCGCGCTGACGGCCATGCGTGAAAAGCTCGGGGCCAACCCCGTGGCCGTGACCGTTCCCCTGGGCCAGGGAGCCGAATTGGCCGGTCTGGTGGACCTGCTGGCCATGGAGCGTCTGGATTTTGATCAGACCGACCAGGGCGAGACCATGACCCGCCGTCCCCTCGATGCCGACGAGACGGCCTTTGCTGCGCCCTGGCGCGAACGGCTGGTGGAAGCGGCCTGCGAATTCGACGAGGGGCTCATGGAAGCCTATCTCGGCGGCGGGGACATCGAACCGGGCGCGCTGGTGGCCGCCCTGCGCGCCGGCACGCTGCAACACGCCGTTGTGCCGGTCTACGCCGCCTCGGCGCTCAAAAATATCGGCGTCCAACCGCTGCTCGACGGCGTGCTCGCCTTTTTGCCCAGTCCGCTCGATCGCGGGGCCGTCAGCGGCTTTGATCCGGCGACCAAGGAAGAGCGGCAATTCGAGCCCGATCCGGGCGCGCCCCTGGCCGCCCTGGCTTTCAAGGTCAGCCTGGAAACCGGCCGCAAGCAGGTGTTCGCCCGGGTCTATTCCGGCCGCCTGGAAGCGGGCAAGGACGTCTACAACGCGGTCAAGGACGCCACCGAGCGGCCGGCGCGGCTGTTTCACCTGCACGCCGGACACCGGGAAAAGATCGAAACCGCCGGTCCCGGCGAGATCGTGGCCATTTCGGGCCTGCGTCTGGCCAGCACGGGCGACACCCTGTGCAGCCGCGAAACCCCCATCGTGCTGGAATCCATCGCCGCCTACAAGCCGGTGATCAGTCTGGCCCTGGAGCCGCGAAACGCCGAGGAGTCCGAGCGGCTCAAGGACGTGTTGGACAAGGTGCTCCAGGAAGACCCGACCTTGTCGCTCGAAATCGACGAGGAAACCGACCAGATGATTTTGTCGGGCATGGGTGAGCTGCATCTCGACGTCGTGCTCGAACGCATCCGGCGGGAATACGCGGTCGCGCCCCGGGTCGGCAAACCGCAGGTCGTGTTCCAGGAAACGGTCACGATCGAGGGGAGCGGGGAAGGGGAGTTCGACCGCGAACTGGGCGACCGCGTCCATCACGGCAAGGTGTCCCTGACCGTTGCGCCGCTGCCCCGGGCGACCGGTCGCGACATCGCCTTTGCCGTGGATACGGCCTCCCTGGCCCCGGCCGTGGTCCAGGCCATTGCCGAGGGCTTGGAGGACGGCCTGCAAAGCGGGCCGCTCAAGGGCTATCCGGTGCAGGACATCCGGGTGCGGGTGACGGGCGTGTTCCCCATCGAGGGCCGCACCACGCCGGTCGGTTGCCGCATGGCGGCGAGCATCGCCCTCAAGGCCGCCCTGGCCGCCGCCGGCCCGGCCTTGCTCGAACCGATCATGGAGCTCGAAATCGGCGTGCCCGACGCCTTTGTCGGCGATGTGGTCGGCTTGCTCGGGGCCAAGGGCGCGAAGATCGAAAACATGTTCGATCGGGGCGGGCAGAAGGTCATCACGGCCCTGGCGCCGCTGCGCCAGATGTTCGGTTTTTCCACGGACCTGCGCTCGGCCACCCAGGGCCGGGCCGGGCTTTCCATGCGGTTTTCCAAATTCGACCTGCTCCAATAGGCGCGTTACAAAGCTTTTCCCATGTCCACCCGTGCGTTGGTTCCAGAGGCTATTTCCAAGCGTTTCGACGTGCTGCGAACGCTGCTGGTCGTGTTCGTCGTCGGCGTGCACGCCGAAAAGGGCCTCCAGGCCTATTACCCGGCCATCCCGGACGCCCTGCGTGTCTATCTGGTCATTTTTCCGCACAATATTTTTCGCTTGTGCGTACCGATTTTTTTCAGCATTTCCGGCTATCTCTTCTATCTGACTTACAAGCCGACCGCTGCGGCCTATGGCCGGATGGTGCTCAAGAAAACCCGCACCATCCTGTTTCCGTACCTGCTTTTTAACGCCATCACCATCGCGTTGATCCTTGTTTTCAACAAGGTGCCCTACATGGGCGACATCAACGGCCTGCACCACGACGGAATTCTCAAATATCTGCTGGGCGTCTACCGTTTCCCGGCCGTCTATCCGCTGTGGTTCTTGCGGGATTTGTACGTCTATTTCCTGCTGGCTCCGGTCTTTTATATCGTCTCGGTGGAAATCCCCATCCTCGGCATCCTGGTCTTCTGGGCCGTGTGGATGTTCGTGCCCCAGGCCGGGCTGTTCGTGGAACTCAGCGGAACGTTTTTTTTCTACCTGGGCTGTCTGCTGGCCCGGAAGGGCGCGGATCTCGACGCCGCCAGACGCTTCACCCTGCCGGCGGTGGCTGTCAGCCTCGTGTTCGTGATCGCCCTGGCCTGCGTGGAATATTTTCAGGGGTTCCCCTGGTATTACCATTTGCTCTACCGCCACGACATGATTTTCGGCACCCTGGCCCTGTGGCTGCTGACGGGTTATCCGTGTCTGGGCCGCAATACCTTTTTGCTGGGACTGTCCGGGGCCTCCTTTTTCGTTTATCTGACGCATGAGCCGGTCCTGTCGTATCTGATTTACGTGACACGGTTCGTGTTCCACCCGTCCGGGACGATTGCCGGCATCGGGTATATGTTCCTCCTGGTGGTCCTGACGTTCGCCGTGTGCACGCTGCTGGCCCGGGGGCTGTCCCGGTACGCGCCGGCCGCCTACGCCATGGCCACGGGGGCGCGAAAACGATGAGTATGCGTATTATCGGCGGCCGGCTTGGCGGCCGGCATATCAAGGTGATGGAGGCGGCGGGATTGCGGCCGGCCACGGGGCGGGTGCGCGAGGCGCTGTTTTCCATGTTGGCGGCCCGGGAGGCGCTTCCTTCCGGCGCCCGGGTGCTCGATCTGTTCGCCGGCGCCGGGAGTGTGGGCATCGAGGCCGTTTCCCGCGGCGCCGGCAGCGCTCTGTTCGTGGAAAAAAATCCGGCCGTGGCCAGAATGCTGCGGGACAACCTGCAAAGTCTCGGCCTTGGACCGGACGAGGCGCGGGTGCTCGAAGCCGATGTGGCAAAGGCCCTGCCGCGTCTGTCCGGCCGGTCCTTCGATCTGGTGGCGGTCGATCCCCCGTATGGGCAGGGGCTGTTGCCGCCCACCCTGGCCGGCATCCTGGCCAACGGTCTGCTGGCCCCCGGCGGGGTGATCGCCGCTGAAATCGAGGCGACGGCCGTCTTGCAGGCGGGCGACGTGCCCGACGCGTTGCACTGTCTGGTCGACCGCGCCTACGGACAAACAAGGATTTTGCTATGGACGCGATCCGACACTGCGTCGCCGTCTACCCCGGAACCTTCGATCCCCTGACCAACGGCCACGTCTCCCTGGTGCGGCGGGCGGCCAAGGTTTTCGGTTCGGTCATCGTGGCCGTGGCCGGCGACTCGCACAAGACGCCGTTGTTCGATCTGGACGAACGGGTGGCCATTGCCGAAGCCGTGTTCGACCACGACGCCAGCGTAATGGTCGAGGGCTTTCGGGGCCTGCTCGTCAATTACGTCCGATCCCGCCGGGCCAATGTCATCCTGCGGGGCATGCGGGCCGTCTCCGACTTCGAGTTCGAGTTCCAGATGGCGCTGATGAACCGCAAGCTCGATCGCAGCATCGAGACGGTCTTCATCATGACCGACTATAAATGGCTCTACATCAGCTCGACCATCGTCAAGGAAGTGGCCAAGCACGGCGGCGACATCCGGGGCATGGTGCCGGAACTCGTGCGGGAACGCGTGGCCGAGAAATACGGGCTCCCCGTGCCGGGCAAAGACGGCGACGCATGAGCGCGGGACGGATCGTCTGTCTGCTCGGGGCCACGGGCACCGGCAAGACCGGGGCCGCCCTGGCCCTGGCCGACGCTTTTGGCGGCGCGGTGGTCAATGTCGACTCCCGGCAGGTCTATGCGGGGCTGGCCGTGCTCACGGCCCAGCCCACCCCGGACGAACAGGCCCGTTGTCCGCATTTCCTCTATGGCGACACGCCCCTCGACCAGGCCGTCAGCGCCGGGGCCTACGCCAAACGGGCCAGGGTGGTGATCGCCTCCATTTTGGAGCGAGGCCTGCTGCCGTTACTCGTGGGCGGCACGGGACTCTATTTCCGGGCCATTCTCGGCGGGCTGGCGCCGATTCCGCCGGTGCCCGACGATGTGCGCCAAAGCGTCATCCGCGCCTACCGGGAGTTCGGCCCCCAGGCCATGCACGACCGTCTGGCCGCCATCGACCCGGAGGCCGCCGCCCGCATCGCCCCGGCCGACCGGCAGCGTGTGACCCGGGCCCTGGAAGTCCACGCGGCCACGGGCCGCAACCTGAGCGACTGGCACCGGATGGGCGATCCCGACGCGCCGGACTATGCTGTTTGCACCCTTGGCCTGACCCTGCCCCTCGAGGCCCTGACGCCCCGGCTGGAGGCGCGCATCGGGGCCATGATTCGCGACGGGGCCGTGGACGAGGTGCGTCAGGCCCTGACCCGCTATCCCGCCGATGCGCCGGGACTGTCCGGCATCGGCGGCCCGGAGCTTGCCGCATATCTCGGTGGCCGGCAGTCCCTGGACGATGCCCGGACCGCCTGGCTTTCCAATACGCGCGCCTATGCCAAGCGCCAGATGACCTGGTTTCGCAAGGAGCCGGACGTCTCCTGGTTCGCCCCGGGCGAGCACGCGGCCATGACGGCCGCCGTGGCCCGCTGGCGCGACGGGGAGGGCGCATGAACCGGCGGCGGGCGTTGCGGGTGTTGGGCGGGCTTGGCCTGGGGCTGCTGCTCGGGCCGCGTTTCGCCCTGGCCGAAAGCGCCGATGAGCTGGCCCGCGAGGCCCAGGCCGCCCTGACCGGCGGCGACACCGACACGGCCTTGTCGCTTTTGCGGGAGGCAGTCGGGGAAGACGCGCGAAACGACCGCGTCCAGGCGCTGCTCGGCCGCACGTATCTGCAACGCGGCGACGCCCGGGCCGCCTTGCGGCATTTCACCCTGGCCGTGCGGCTCAATCCCGAGGACACCCTGTCGCGGATCATGATGGAAACGATCCGCCAGTTTCCCCTGCCGCCGCGCAAGGGCAAGAAGGCCCCGGCCGCGCGCCCGCCCCGGTCGAACGCCCTGGCCGCCGCGGCCGAGGCCGAACGCAAGTCGCTTTTGGGCGAGGGCGCGACAACTGGCGGCGGCCCGCGACGGCTGCTTCTCGATCCCGGCCATGGCGGCGTTGACGCCGGCGCGCCCGGGGCGGGGCTGCGCGAAGCCGACGTCACCCTGGATATTGCCCTGCGGCTGGCCCGGGCATTTTCCGGCCACAGCGATGCCGTGGACGTGATGCTCACCCGTACGGCCGACGTGGACCTGCCGGGCTGGGCCCGGGCCGCCCTAGCCGGATTTTACGGCGCGGATCTGCTTGTTTCCATCCATGCCACGCGTCTGCCCGACTCCGGCGCCAAAGGGATCGGCCTCTACGCGTTTGCCGCGAAAGCCAGTGATGAACTGGCCGAGGCCGTGGGGCTGGTGGAAAACGCGGCTTTTGACAGGCGGTCGCGGTTGACGGCGCGCCCGGGCGTGCAGGCCTTTTTGTCGGCCACGCGGCGGGCGGCCGGGGCAGGGCATCTCCAACGCGGCCGGGACGCGGCCCGGGACATGGCCGCGGCCTTGAAAAGCGGCGCGCCCCTGGCCTTGCATGGCGTGGGGACCGCGCCCTTGCAGCTGTTGGCCGAGGCCGATGCCCCGGCCGTGCTGGTGGAGACCGGGTTTCTCTCCAACCCCGCCGACGCGGCCGTGCTCGGCACGCCGGAAAAACGGCAACAACTGGCCGACGCCCTGGCCCGGGCCGTGCTCGCCGCCCTTGGCATTACCGCCGCCGGCGGCGACAAGCCATAAAAAAGCCCCGAAAGGGGTGCTTTCGGGGCTTGACGTGGTCGGGTGCTGGCAGCCTATTTCTTGTCGGACGCGTCGTCCTTGTCCTTGCCGGGCGTGACGTCGATTTCATCCGGCTCATTGGTGGCCTTCTTGAAGTTCTTGATGGCCTTGCCCATGCCGGCTCCGATCTCGGGAAGCTTGTTGGCTCCGAAAATAATAAGCACGATGACCAGGATAATGATAAGCTCTGGAAATCCGATTCCAAACATGCGATGCCTCCGCGAGTGGGTTGGTCGAGGCTATACACGCCGCCACTGGGCAGGTCAAGAAACCGGGGCGCGCCGATGACCGCTCAAATCATGCGCCTGCCCGGCGTCGGCTGCCGGCATTATCTTGCCGGCCGTTGTCTTTATGAGGAACACCGCAACCCCGGCCTTGAGGAGCGCTATCGCTGCACTGTGCTGTTGCGCCTGGGTCGGGCGTTCGATGCGTTCGCCCTGCGGGCGGAAAACCTGGGCATGACCGAGGAGCAGGCCGGCCGCGTCTGGCAGTCCCGGTTCCCGGCGACCCTGGCCCGGGAGGGCTCTTGTCGGCTGCGCCCGCCCGGTGATACGACGGCGTTCCCGGATTGCGCCAGTGCGGCCGGGGACTTATGCCTGCTGGCCTTGCCGCTGTGCGAGGGCGTGTGCAAGCGCTTTTCACGGCAGCAGGGCTCTTGAACATTTTCGCCAAGGACGGTTTTGTTTTTATGAACGGCCTGCTGTTTTTTCCCAGCCTGCACCCGGCCCTGGCCGGAACCCTGCCCCCCGGGGTGCGTCTGCTCGATCCGGGGCTCGGCGCGTCCGAAGCGGATGGAACGCGGCTGCGCCCCGAGGCGCTGCCCCTGACGCCCGAGGAGCTGGCCGGCTATGTGCGCGAGTTCGACCGCCTGCGTCGGGAAGTGAAAAATCCCAAGGATCTTGCCCTGCTGGCCGGAACTGCCGGCGGGCATTTTTTCACCGACACCTCCTTTGCCGTGCGCGAGGAATTGGCGGACTCGCTGCATCCCGAACGCGTGGCCGCCAGACGGGCCAGGGAGGCCCAGCTGGCCCTGTGCCTGACGTATATGATCGAGGACAGCCTTCTGGAACTTGCCGGGGCCGGCGAGCTTGACGCCAGGTTCCACCGGGCCATGGCCGAAAGCCTGGGCCTTGCCGCGGAGGACGCGGACGAGGAACTGGCCCTGGCCCTGGCCGGGACGGCCTCGCTGCCGTCGGCCACGTCCCTGGCCGAGGAATTCCGTCCGTCCTGGCGGCGGACGGTCTCGCCGTTCTGGGCCATTGCCCCGGAAGGGGCGGGGCTTTTCGTGCGTGACCCCGATATGGTCGCCACCGTGCTCGACGCCGATCTGCCTTTTGCGGCGGCGACCGGGGACCAGCTTGCCGCTTTGTTCCCGGAAGGCGCGCCCGGGGCGCACCTGCTCGTGGCCACGCTGCCCGGCTGGCGGCTGCTCGGCAAAACCCGTCCCGATCCCGAGGCGCCCTGGCTCGACCGGCCACGGACCATCGTCCTTGAAACTTCCTAAGGAGCATCCGGTGTACATCTGCAACCCCCAGTCTCCTCCCGACTTTCTCAAGCGGGTCCGGGGCGTCGTCTTCGATTGCGACGGCGTGCTGGTCGATTCACGCGACGCCAACCGCATGTATTACAACCTCATCCGCGAGGGACTCGGCATGTTGTCCATTACGCCGGAAGAGGAGGAGTACGTGCACATGCATTCGGTCAACGAATGCCTGGCCCACATCATTCCGCCCGAGCGCCTGGAAGAAGCCCAGGAAGTCCGGAGAAACCTCAATTACGTCGACATCTATCCCTACATTTATCTGGAGGACGGGCTGGTCGATGTGCTGGACGCCTTCAAGGCGCGCGGCGTGCGCATGGCCGTGCACACCAACCGCACGAACACCGTGGAAGCGCTGCTGCGCCACTTCGAGATCGACGCCTACTTCCATCCGGTCATCAGCGCCGGCAGCATGAAGCGGCCCAAGCCCGATCCCGAGGGCGTCTACCACATCCTGGACGACTGGCAGCTGCCCAAGGACACGGTCGCCTACATCGGCGATTCGGCTCTGGACGAACGCTCGGCCCGGGCGGCGGCCATCGACTTCTGGTCGTACAAGAATCCGGGGCTCAAGGCGTCCATGTACCTCCCGGATTTCCCGACCCTGCTGTCCTGCCTAGGCGGATTGCCCGGGGAGGGCGCGGCCTGACGGCGCGCTTTCGCCGCCGGACAGGCGCGGGCCTTGCCGGGCGGGGGACAACTCGTGAATTTGACAACGGACTGTACCGTGTCCCGGCTTTTCAACGGCAAAGCCGCCGGCATCGAACGTGATTTGTCTTCCCGGCGGTCCGCCTGGACCCGGGAACCCCGGAACAGTCGTGAATTGTCTTGATTAATGGCAGGCGCTGTGCCATTTTTCGGCTACGGCGCATCGGTTCATGTTGCACCCTCTGAAAGGAAGATGCATGGATATTATTGGATTTTTCTTTGTCGCAGTGGCCAGGGTCCTGGATATCGTCCTCTCCCTGTATTTCTGGATCATCATCGTTGCCGCCTTGATGTCCTGGGTGCGCCCCGATCCGTACAATCCGGTGGTGCGCTTTCTGCGGGCCGTTACGGATCCGGTTTTCGAACGGGTCCGGCGCTGGTTCCCGTTCCTGATGATCAGCGGTTTCGACCTCTCGCCCATTGTGGTGCTTTTGGCCGTCCAGTTTCTGCAATGGTTTCTGGTCCCCACGCTGATGCGCCTGGGCGGCTTGGGCGTGGGCCATCTTTAATCGGAGCCGGATCGCGCATGTATGTGCGAAACCATAAAACCAAGCGAATCGGGCGGTTGGCGCGACCCCGCCCCGAACGCAGGCGCGATGGACGTGATCCGATTTAGGCCAGACCGTTCTCCCCGGATGTTTTCCCAATACCAGCCCGGAGACTGCCGGCGAGACAGCTTCCGCCCGACGTCCGGGTGGCGGCGGAATTTCGCATCGCGGCATCCCGGGTCCGGTGAAGGGGGGCAGCGCGCGGGAGACGGTTTTTGGCTGGTGTGAAAAAAAGAGAAGCCACGCCCCGAGCGACCCCGTCCCCGGGAGAGCTGCCGGTGTTCGTCGCCGCCGCCGGTCCAGGTGCCTGGACGCTGCGCGTGGCCGTGACGCCGGGAGGGGCCAAGGACGCCTTGGCCGGTTTGATCGAGGACAGGTTGCGGGTGCGGCTTCGGGCAAAGGCCGTGGAAGGCAGGGCCAACGCCGCCCTGACCGTGTTCCTGGCCGGCTGCTTCGGGCTGCGGCCCCGGCAGGTGGCCATTGTTTCCGGGGAAAAATCCCGGAAAAAGACCATTCGCATTGAAGCGGAGTCCGAACCCGACTGGTCGCTTGCGACCCAGGCGGGATAAGACGTGAAACCGTCAACAAGGAGTCTTTGCCATGGATCAGCGCGATTTGGAGCTCATTACCAAATACGGCGAAGCGGACCCGGAGCTGAAGAGTCTGTACGAAGAGCATGTCGCGTTCGAGAAGATTCTGGACAAAATGGAAGGCAAACCGTTCCTGACTCCCTCGGAAGAAACCGAGCTCAAGGAAATCAAGAAAAAGAAATTGTCCGGGAAAACGCGGATCGATGCCCTTTTGGGGAAATATAGAAAGGCGGAGGATCAATAGCCATGAAATTGACCGGGGCCCAAATCCTTCTGGAATCCTTGCGTCGCGAGGACGTTGAAGTCGTGTTCGGCTTTCCCGGAGGTGCGGTCATCGACATTTACGACCAGCTGCCGAACTACCCCCTGCGCCATGTGCTGGCGCGCCATGAGCAGGGAGCCATCCACGCCGCCGACGGCTATGCCCGGGCCTCGGGCAGGGTAGGCGTATGTCTGGTGACCTCGGGCCCCGGAGCCACCAATGCCGTGACCGGTATCGCCACGGCCTATATGGATTCCGTGCCGGTGGTCATCATCACCGGCCAGGTACCCACGCCGCTGATCGGCAACGATGCCTTTCAGGAAGTCGACATCGTCGGCATCACGCGGCCCTGCACCAAGCACAACTACCTGGTCAAGGACGTGCGCGATCTGGCCCGGACCATCAAGGAGGCCTTTTACCTGGCCGCGACCGGCCGGCCCGGCCCCGTGCTGATCGACCTGCCCAAGGACGTGCAGCAGGCGACGTGTGCCTATTCCTATCCGCAGTCGATCAAGATGCGCAGCTACAACCCCACCTATACTCCCAATCCCAAACAGGTGGCCAAGGTGGCCGACGTGCTGCGCAAGGCCAAAAAACCTATTTTGTACGCCGGCGGCGGGGTCATCGCCTCCGCGGCTTCCGAGGAGCTGACCTGGCTGGCCCGGTCCCAGCGCATCCCGGTGACGGCCACGCTGATGGCGCTCGGCTGTTTCCCGGCCGACGATCCCCTGTGGCTCGGCATGCTCGGGATGCACGGCACCTACGCCGCCAACATGGCCATGAGCGACGCCGACCTGATCCTGGCCATCGGCAGCCGCTTCGATGACCGGGTGACGGGCAAGCTCAGCGAGTTCGCCAAGAAAGCCAAGATCGTCCACATCGACATCGATCCGACCTCCATCCAGAAGAACCTGGCCGTGGACATCCCCGTGGTCGCCGACTGCAAAAGCTTTTTGTCCGCCCTGCGCCAGAGCCTGGAAGCCGACGGCGAGACCGCGGAGAAGCAGGATTTTTCACGCCTGAACGCCTGGCACGAGCAGGTGACCGAGTGGAAGGCGGAAAAGCCCCTGGCCTATGCCCAGGAAAACGGCGCCATCAAGCCCCAGCACGTGGTGGAGATCATTTCCCGCCTGACCAAGGGCGAGGCCGTCATCACCACGGAAGTGGGCCAGCACCAGATGTGGGTCGCCCAGTTCTACCAGTTCACGCGGCCGCGCTCGTTCCTGACGTCCGGCGGGCTCGGCACCATGGGCTTCGGCTTCCCGGCCGCCATTGGCGCGCAGATGGCCTGCCCGGATCGTCTCGTCATCGATGTGGCCGGCGACGGCTCCATCCAGATGTGCATCCAGGAGCTGGCCACGGCCGTCTGCTACAATCTTCCGGTCAAGATCGTCATCCTGAACAACGGGTTCCTCGGCATGGTCCGCCAGTGGCAGGAGCTTTTCTACGAGAAAAACTACTGCTCCACCTGCCTGGACGTGGCGCCGGACTTCGTCAAGCTGGCCGAGGCCTACGGCGCGGCCGGCTTCCGGGTCACTGATCCGGCCAAGGTCGAGTCCGTGCTGACCGAGGCCTTCGCCCTGCCAAAGACCGTCATCGTGGACGTGGTTATCGAACGGGAGGAAAATGTCGCGCCCATGGTCCCGGCCGGAAAGTCCATAACCGAGATGATTCTCGTCTAGGAGAGCCGCCCATGCGCCACATTCTTTCCATTCTGGTCGAGGACGAACCCGGAGTGCTTTCCCGGGTGGCCGGTCTGTTCAGCGGCCGGGGCTACAATATCGAAACCCTGAACGTCGCCCCGACCCTGACCGAGGGGCTGTCGATGATGACCATCACCACCGAGGGCGATGAGGCCATCGTCGAGCAGATCGTCAAGCAGTTGCGCAAGCTCGTCACCACCCTGAAGGTGGTCGACCTCACCGACGTCAAATCCGTGGAACGCGAAATGATGCTGTTGCGGGTGGACGCCGAGGGCTCCAAGCGGGCCGAGGTCATGCGTATCGTGGATATTTTCCGGTGCAAGGTCGTGGATGTGAGCCTCGACGAGCTCATCATCGAGGTTACCGGCACCCAGGACAAACTCGGAGCGCTGATCAGCTTGTTGCAGCGTTTCGGCATCAAGGAAATCGCCCGCACCGGCGCCGTGGCCATGCGGCGCGGCATGCAGGAATAAAAAAGGAGCCTCCATGAAAATTTATTACGAACAGGACGCCGATCTTTCCCTTTTGGCCGACAAGACCGTGGCCATCATCGGCTACGGCAGTCAGGGCCACGCCCACGCCCAGAATCTGCGTGATTCCGGCGTGAAGGTGGTCATCGGCCAGCGTCCTGGCGGCCCGAACTGGCAGCTGGCCAAGGATCACGGCTTCGAGCCCATGTCCGCCGCCGACGCGGCGGCCGCGGCCGACGTCATCATGATCCTGGTCCCGGACCAGACCCAGAAGGCCCTCTACGAAAAAGACATTCTCCCGAACCTCAAGGCCGGGAAGATGCTTATGTTCGCCCACGGCTTCAACATCCACTACCAGCAGATCGTGCCCCCGGCCGACGTGGACGTGACCATGATCGCGCCCAAGGGCCCGGGCCATCTGGTGCGCCGCGTCTACACCGAAGGCGGCGGCGTGCCCTGCCTGGTGGCCGTGCACCAGAATGCCAGCGGCAAGGCCCTGGAACTGGCCCTGGCCTATGCCAAGGGCATCGGCGGCACCCGTAGTGGCGTCCTGACCACGACCTACCGCGAAGAGACCGAGACCGATCTTTTCGGCGAGCAGGCCGTGCTGTGCGGCGGCGTGGCCGAGCTCATGAAGGCCGGCTTCGACACCCTGGTGGAGGCCGGATACGAGCCCGAGAGCGCCTACTTCGAGTGCATGCACGAGATGAAGCTCATCGTCGACCTGATCTACGAGGGCGGCCTGTCCCGGATGCGCTACTCCATCAGCGACACCGCCGAATACGGCGACTACACCCGTGGTCCCCGCATCATCACCGACGAGACGCGCCAGGAGATGAAGCGGGTCCTCAAGGAAATCCAGGACGGCACGTTCGCCAGGGAATTCATCGTGGAGAACATGTCCGGTCGGTCGCATTTCCTGTCCATGCGCCGCCTCAACGCCGAGCATCCCGTCGAGAAGGTGGGAGCGAAGCTGCGCGACATGATGGGCTGGCTCAAGAAATAGCGCTTTTGAAAGCGGCCGCGCCATCCCGGCGCGGCCGCATCGCGCAAGGAGGAGCCCCCCATGTCCACCCGCCAGTGTCTGGCAGGGCTGCTTGCTCCCGTCCTGCTCGTTGTCGTCATGGTCGCCATGCCCGTGCGCGCCGAAACGACGACGCCAGTGGATGCGGACAACGCCGCCATGGCCCCGGACGACGCCGCGACCCTCGAAACCTTTGACACCCGGCTGGCCAAGGCCCGGTCCGGCGATGCCCAGGCGCAGTGCGAAATCGGCATCGCCTACATCAACGGCACGACCGTGCCGCAGGATTTCCGCCAGGGACTCGACTGGCTGCATCGTTCCGCCGAGTCCGGATTCGGCTATGCCCGCTACGTTCTGGCCGATCTCTACAGCCGTGGTTACGGCGGGGTGCCGGTCAGCGACGAAAGCGCCTATTATTTCGCCTCCCTGGCTGCCGCTTCCTCCTCCCTGTCCGACAAGTACCGGGAGCGGGCCGTCAAGCTGCGAAACGCCACGGCCAAACGGTTGAGCCCCGCCCAGCTGACCGGGTTGCAGGCCAAGGCCGCCCTGGCCCCCCTGGATGCGGCCGTGGGCGAGGAGTAGTCCACCGGCTGTCCGGGCTGGCGGCCGTCCGACGCATGTCATGAAGCGCAGATTGCCGGTGTGGCGCGCCGTGAAGGCGGCTTTGCGAAAAACGGGGCTGGGCGCGACAACCGTTGCGCATGGCGGCGTCGGTCGGGTGCTGCCTGCGCTTTTCCTGCTTTTGTTCCTGCTGGGTTTTGCCGGCGCGGCCCTGGCCGCCGGCAAGGTCGACACCCGGAACTTCAATGCCGCCTTTGCCAGCCAGAGCGCCCGACTGTACGATCATTTGCTCAAGGTCCAGGATTATTACACGTCCCTGACCAAGGGCGGCGAGGCCGGACGTATCAAGGACGCCCTGGCCCTGCGCGCTTCGCTGTCCGCCTGCTGGGAGTTGTTTCTCAACGGCGGGGATATGGTCTACGTCTACAATCAGGTCGACGCGAATTGCGCCGACACCGTGACCAGGATCGGCGAGCTGTTGCACCGGGGGCTTGGCGTCATCGCCGGCAAGCTGGACAAGGAACTCGAGTGGATGGGGCTGACGGAAAAAAATGTCGGCGATCAGCCGATTTCCGTGGAACTGGCCCAGGCCCGCAAGGACATTGTGGCCGCGGCCTCCCTGTTCCGGCAGACGGCGACGCTTTTCCCGGCTCCCGCCGCACCGGCGGCCGGAAAGAAGTGAGAAGGGAGGAGGGGCGCATGGTTTCCCTGAGCGATCTCGTGGGATACACCGCCGGCGTCTGCACCACCATCTCCTTTGCGCCGCAGGTGCTCAAAATCCTGCGCACCCGATCCACCCGGGATATCTCCCTTGGCATGTATCTGGTCCTGGCCCTGGGCATCGCCTTGTGGCTCGTCCACGGGGTCCAGGTCGGCTCCCATCCGATGGTGGCGACCAACGCCGTGTCGCTGGCGCTGGTGCTGGTCATCCTCGGCATGAAGCTGCGTTACAAATAAAGCGGTCCGGCGGCGTCATCGTCCGGGCGCGGGGGGACACTGCGATGCGCCTCACCTGTCTTGCCATCGTCCTGTTGGTTCTTTGTTGCTGCGGTCCGCTGGCCGGGTGCGCTCGGCATACCTACCTGGTCGAACTCAATGATGGCCGGTCCTTCTACGTTGATCCGCCGCTGGTGCTGGATAGCGAAAAAGGTGTGTACCGCATGTGGGTGTCCGGCAAGCGCCACACCGTTGCCATGGAGGACGTGTACGCCATCGATGACGCGGCGCAAATCTGCTACCAGAACACGTATACGGACACCTTCACCTGTTACGACGCCCTCTACCAGTTTTAGCCGCCTCGTCCCGTGGATGCGCTCAAGGACCTCGCCCTGCGCCTGCTGGAGCGGGAGCCCCCGGCCGGCCCGGTCATGGCGCCGGCTGCCTACGCGCCCGGCAGTCTGCCCGACCTGCTGGGCGAACTCTCCTGTCCCGACGTGGTCCCGACCGGCCCGCTGCTGGCCAGCCTTTGCCTCAAGTACTCCTTGGACTATGTTCATCCGGACACCTGCGGCCAGCCCGTTTCCCTGGAGGCCGTAACCGGGCTGGCCGGGCAGTTTGTCCGCCGGCGCGGCGGCTGCCGGGCCCTGGCCGGACGTCAGAATTTGCGGCGGCTGTTGCTCGAACAGGGGTTTGCCTTGCAGATGCTCTTCGATCTGCCGAAGACCGTGCATCTGCTGGCCACGCTGCTGGCCTGTCCCATTGAAGCCCAAAACGGGAATGGTTTTTTCGGTCTGGACCTCGGCGCGGGCACGGGGATTTTGCTGCTGGGACAGTATCTGCTGGCCAGACGGCATGGCTATGCCCGGCCGGAGCTTTGGGGCGTGGAGCATCTGCCCCGGGTGGCCGGGCGCGCCGACGGGCTGCTGCGCCGGCTTGGAGTGGGGCGGGTCGTCTGCGGCGACGCCACCGATCCGGCGCTTTACAAGACCTTGCCCGACCGCCCGGTGACCTGCCTGACCAACGAGACCCTGCCATCCCGGGGCCGCCGGCTCTACAAGGAACCATTCCCGGCCATCAATGCGGCGCTTTTTGCGGCCCTGGGGCCACACCTTGCCGCAACGGTCTTTTTGCCCGGGGCGGTCTGGGCTTCGGACAGGCCGGGGACCGACGGGGTGCGGCTGGCCCCGGAGAACGCCTTTGCCGGACCGGCTGCCGGACGACCGGTCCGGCTGCTTTTCATGGGCGACGTGGAGCTCGGTGGCAGGCGGTGGCCTGTGGACCGCGTCGGAGAGCCCTATGCCGACCTGCCGGCCACGCCCTGGCGGGAAGTGCTCGGCCGGCGCTGGTGAGAAAGAAAAGATGCCTCCGGCGGCCGGGAGGGGGTCACCCCCTCCCGGACCCTCCCGAAAGGGGCGGCCGGATGTTTGGTCGGTCGGGGCTTCGAACGTTTGTCGGCGCAGTTGCTTCGCGCCGCACACGGAACGATCGAGAGGGCCGGGGGGCATCAGCCCGCCGGCGGCAAAATGCCGTCTTAGAGGCGCAGTTCGTAAAACAGGGCGCCGGCCAGGGGATTCTCGCAGTACGGGGCGATGGGGGCGAACCCGAGTTTCCCATAGAGCGCGTTGGCCGCGGTCATGCTCTCCAGGGTGTCGAGCCGGATCATGGCGTAGCCGCGTTCCCGGGCCCCGGCCACGGCCGCCTCGGCCAGTTTGCGTCCGAGTCCCTGGCCGGCATAGGCCGGCCGCACGTACAGGCGCTTCATTTCGCAGATTCCCTCGGCCAGCGGTCGCAGCGCCACGCAGCCGGCCGGCATCCCCTCCATCCAGGCCAGCCAGACGCCGCCCTCGGGCAGGGCGTAGCGCCCCGGCAGTTCGGCCAGTTCTTCGTTGAAGTGCTGGAAGCACAGATCGAAGCCCAGGCCGTTGGCGTATTCCTGAAAGAGCAGGCGCACGACGGCCATATCCGTGGCCGGGGCGACACCCGTGCCGAGTCGCAGACTGGGCTGGGGTGGATGCTGGGTCATGGCGGCGTGAATCCTTTGTTCGCGGTTGGATGTGTCAGATAATGACGTGCCGACGGATGAAGGCCACGGCCTGTTCCGGCGTGTCCATCACCGTGAAAAGCTCCAAATCTTCTTCGGAGAGAAAGCCCCGGGCCAGCATGGTCTGGCGAAACCAGTCCACCAGCCCGCCCCAGTAGGAAGAATCGATGAAGACGATGGGGAAGGGCTTGATGCGCTTGGTCTGGATGAGCACCAGGGCCTCGGACACCTCGTCGAGGGTGCCGAAGCCGCCGGGCATGGCGATGTAGGCCATGGCGTATTTGACGAACATGAGCTTGCGGATGAAGAAATAGCGGTAATCGCTCTGGATGGTCAGGTAGGGGTTGGGCTGCTGCTCCAGGGGCAGGTGGATGTGCAGGCCGATGGATTCGCCTCCGGCCTCCTGGGCGCCCTTGTTGGCTGCTTCCATGAGTCCGGGCCCGCCGCCGGTGATGACGGAGTAGCCCGCCTGGCACAGCAGGCCGGCCAGGCGCACGGTTTCCTGGTAGAGCGGATCGTCCGGGGTGGTGCGGGCCGAGCCGAAGATGGAGACGGCGGGTCGGATGTCGCCGAGCACCTCGAAGCCTTCCACGATTTCGGCCATGATGCGAAACAGGCGCCAGGATTCGGAAACGGACAGGTCGTCGATGAGATATTGCCGGGACGAATTCATGAACGCTCCAGAGGCTGTGTGGGGCGGGAACAGGGCTTTTCACCAACGGGCAAACGCAGTACACCGCGAAGACCCATGACTTTTCCTTGCCGATGGTGCTCCCTTGGGCAAGGATAATCAAGACCCGGCCGTCTGTGCGGCCCAATCTCCGGAGGCTTCATGAAGGTAAAATTCCTTGGCGCGGCTGGCACGGTCACCGGCTCCTGTCATGTGATCAGCACGGACACGGCCCGATTCGCCGTGGACTGCGGCATGCATCAGGGCAATGAGGTCATCGAGAGCCGCAATCAGGATACCGATGTCTATGATCCTGCGAACATGGACTTTTTCCTGATTACCCATGCCCATATCGACCATTCCGGTCTGCTGCCGCGCATGATCAAGACCGGTTTCTCCGGCAAGATCTACTGCACGCCCCCGACCCGCGACCTGCTCGGCATCATGCTGGAGGACAGCGCCCACATCCAGCAAATGGAGGCCGAGTGGGCCAGCCGCAAAAGCCGTCGCCATGGCGGGCGGGCCGTCGAGCCCCTCTACACCAAGGCCGATGCCGAAGCGACGATGCGGCGTCTGGTGGCCGTGGAGTACGGCAAACCGTTCTCCCCGACCCCGGGCGTGACGGCCATTTATCACGACGCCGGCCACATCCTGGGCTCGGCCTTCATCGAAATGTCCCTGGAGCAGGACGGCCGGCGCACCCGGATGCTCTTTTCCGGCGACCTGGGCCGGCCCGACCAACTGCTCGTCAACGATCCCTCGCCACCCGTGGACGCCGACTACCTGTTTCTCGAAGGCACCTACGGCGATCGGGACCACAAGGACGCGGGCCAAAGTCGCGAGGAATTGGCCCAGGCCGTGGACTACGCCTACAAGCGCGGGGGCAAGGTCATCATCCCGGCCTTTGCCGTGGAGCGGACCCAGGAGGTGCTCTTCAGCCTGCACATGCTCTGGAAGGATGGCCGGATTCCCCCGGATATGCCGGCTTTCGTGGACAGCCCCCTGGCCATCAAGGCCACGGAAATCTTCCGGCGCAATCCCCGCTACCTCGACCCCGAAACGCAGGCCCTTTTCGATCGGGGCGAAAACCCGTTGTCCCTGCCCAATCTGCGCTTCACCGAAACCACGGAGCAGTCCCGCGAGATCAACACGCTGGCCGGTCCGGCCATCGTGATCGCGGCCAGCGGCATGTGCAACGCCGGGCGCATCAAGCACCACCTGCGACACAACCTGTGGCGGCCCGAGTGCTGCGTGGTGTTCGTCGGCTTCCAGGCCATGGGCACGCCCGGCCGCAAAATCGTGGACGGGGCCAAGACCATCCGGCTGCTCGGCGAGGAAGTGGCGGTGGCGGCCAAGGTGTCCACCATCGGCGGCTTTTCCTCCCACGCCGGCCAGAGCCAGATCCTGGAGTGGCTCACCCATTTCAAGGTCAACCACCCGCAGGTGTTTCTGGTCCACGGTGAACAAAAGGCCCTGGATATCCTGGCCGGACTCGTCCGGGAGCGGTTCGGGCTCAAGGTCCGCATTCCCCAGTACCTGGAGGAATACACCCTGGCGCCCGGGCTGGAGCCGTCGGTGTCCGTGGACGAGGCCAGGGCCCGGCCGCGCATCGATTGGGACGCCTTGCTGGTCGAGATGGCCGGCCGCATCGAACGGATGCGCGGCAAGAAAGACGCCCTGGTCGCCCGTACGCCGGAAGAGCAGGCCGAATTGCGTCAACGGTTGGCCACCGTCGACGGAGAATTGCTCAAACTGCTCTCGGAAATGTGAGCCGGAAACCGGCGCGGCCGGAGCCTCCGGCCGCGCCCCCC
>JAFABC010000115.1 GCA_023426275.1 Pseudomonadota bacterium
CTCCCGGACCCTCCCGAAAGGGGAGGGCGTTGGGTTGGCCGGGTGGTCCGGCGGTGGCCTGCGCCGCCAAGGTGCGCCAGCGTCGCTTCGCGCCGCCAAAAAAACTTTGAGGGGGGCCGGGGGCATCATGCCCCCGGCGGAGCGGGTCCGGGAGAGGCGGCGCCTCTCCCGGTTCCCGAGAGGAATTGCACTATGGATGCTGCTTTTTTGGAGCGTTTTCGCGACCCGGCCCTGTGTCATGACTTGTTGCGCCGTCTCGAAGACGAACTGACGGGCGAACTGCGGTTCATGGAAGTCTGCGGCACGCACACCGTGGCCATTTTTCAAAGCGGCCTGCGGTCGTTGTTGCCCAAAAACGTCGTGCACCTGTCCGGCCCGGGCTGTCCGGTCTGCGTCACCCACGAGGCCGAGGTAAACGCGTTCCTGGACCTGGCCGGCAAGCCGGGCGTGATCATCGCCACTTTCGGCGATCTCATGCGCGTGCCGGGGCGGGGCGGTCGCAACCTGAAAACCGCCCAGGCCGAGGGCGCGCGCGTGGCCGTGGTCTATTCGCCCATCGACGCCCTGGCCCTCGCCCGCAAGCATCCCGACGACACGGTGGTGTTTCTCGGCGTGGGCTTCGAGACCACCGCGCCCACCGTGGCCGGCACGGTGCTGCTGGCCCGGGAGGAGGGCCTTGCCAACTTCAAGGTGCTCTCCTTCCACAAGCTGGTGCCGCCGGCCCTGGAAGTCCTGCTGGCCGACGACCGGGCCCGCATCGACGCCTTCATCCTGCCCGGCCACGTCTCCACCATCATCGGGCTGGAACCCTACCAATTCATTGCCTCGCGGTATGGCAAACCTGCGGTCATCACCGGGTTCGAGCCGGCGGACATCCTGTTGTCCCTGGTTTTCCTGGCCCATTGTCGGCGCGAGGGGCGGGCCGAGGTCCGCAATTTCTATCGTCGGGCCGTTTCCGACGAGGGCAACAAACAGGCGCGCGCCATGATGTCCCGGGTGTTCCGGACGTCCGACGCGCTGTGGCGCGGCATGGGGACGATTCCGCGTTCCGGCCTGGAACTGGCCGACGACTTCGAGGCGTTCGACGCGAAAAAGCGGTTCGACCTGCGCCTTGAGGACTGTCCGCCCCTGCCGGGCTGCAAGTGCGGCGAGGTGTTGCGGGGCCTGTTGCGGCCCGACCGCTGTCCCCTGTTCAAGAAGACCTGCACGCCGTCGCATCCGGTCGGCCCGTGCATGGTTTCCACGGAAGGCTCCTGCGCGGCCTACTACAAATACCAGGCGGAATGACAACATGGCAGAGAAGATTCTTTTGGATTGCGGCAGCGGCGGCCGGGCTTCCCACCGGCTGATCACCGGCCTGTTCCTCAAATATCTCGGCAACCCGGAACTCAACCGGCTCAACGACGCGGCCTCCCTGAACCTCACCGGGCCGCTGGCCATGAGCACGGACACGTTCACCGTGGACCCGATATTTTTTCCCGGCGGCAACATCGGCTCCCTGGCCGTGCACGGGACTGTCAACGACGTGTCCATGCTCGGCGCCATCCCGCGCTATCTGACCTGCGGCTTCGTCATCGAGGAAGGGCTCGATGTCGCGGTCCTCGAAAAGGTCGTGGCCGCCATGGGCGAGGCGGCCAAGGAAGCCGGCGTCCAGATCGTCAGCGGCGACACCAAGGTCATGCCGCGCGGGGCGGTGGACGGAATTTTCATCAACACCACCGGCATCGGGGAAATTTTCGCGGACCCCGCCCCGGCCGGGGAGCGGGCCCGTCCCGGCGACGCCATCCTGATTACGGGAACCATGGGGGACCACGGTCTGGCCATCCTCTCGACCCGCGAGGGGCTTTCCCTCGAAAGCCCCGTGCTCTCCGACGCGGCCTCCCTCAACCATGCCATCGCCCGGTTGCTGCGCGCCGTGCCCGAGGTGCACGTGCTGCGCGATCCCACCCGGGGCGGGCTGGCCACCACCGTCAACGAGATCGCCGTGGCCTCCAATGTCGGTTGCGAACTTGTCGAGACGGACATTCCGGTGCGCCCGGAAGTGCGGGGCGCCTGCGCCATGCTGGGCCTGGACCCGCTGTATCTGGCCAATGAGGGGAAGTTCCTGTGCTTTTTGCCGGAGCATCTGGCGGAGAAGGCCCTGGCCGTGCTGCGTGAGGACCCGCTGTGCGCCCAGGCGGCCCGTATCGGCCGGGTGACGGACACGCCGGCCGGCAAGGTGACGCTCAAGACCGGCCTGGGCGGGCATCGTCTCCTTGGGATGC
Organism: Pseudomonadota bacterium; assembly: GCA_023426275.1. GTDB lineage: Bacteria > Desulfobacterota > Desulfovibrionia > Desulfovibrionales > Desulfovibrionaceae > Solidesulfovibrio. The sequence goes on from JAFABC010000115.1 coordinate 2,265, forward strand.
TCGAAGGCGAGCAATTGCCGCGCATCTGCTGACCCCAGGGGGTGGCCGTGCGCCTTGCATGGCGGGGCGCTTGTCGGCGTGACCTGTCGGTGTGTGATCGGAAAGGCGGGAGCCCGGCAGGGTTCCCGCCTTTTTTCAGGTTGGGCGCGGGCCTGTGTCCGTCAGGGAATTTCGCTGCGCGCGGCCCCGGGGGGCGTCGGCCGCCATCTCGTGCCGCCGTCTTTTCGCTCCGAGGTGGGGGAGGGGAGGTCCCGACCCGGCGGTGAAAAACGGCCTGCCCTCTTGCTGTTCCACCGCAAACAGCCTATCTCCTGATGAAGTGGAAAAGTTTGCAAACGATGAGGGTGCCTCACCCGCTGGGCCCCAGGGTCTTTTTCCCAAGGAGAGATGAAATGCCGAAGGTGTTGCTTGTCGATCACAATATCGCGCAAGGGAATATTCTGGCCAACACAATGCGAAGCCGTTCCTATGAGGTCGATATCGTGCATTCCGTTGCGGAGGCCGAGGCTATTTTCAAAAGGGAACCGTTCGATCTGGTCGTCTTGGACGTCATGCCGGAAGCGGATGCCAAGGCGGCTGTCCAGCATATCAGAAAGAGCGCGGCTGCTGCCTCGGAGAAAAGGATGCCGCTTATTGTCGTCACGAAAAGCTTCAGCGAGAGTTCCTTCTTACTCGATTCGGGAGAGGTCGATGTGTTGCTGGAGTTCCAGGCACACGCGGAGCAGCTCAATCAGGTGGTCGAACAATTCGTAGGCTGCTAGCGTAACGGGTGGAGACGAGGCCTTTTCCGCTTCGGCTTCGTCACATGGTTCGGGGGGCATTGCCTTGCCCGGCCTGGGAGCCAAGGGGACGGGGAAAAGAAAAAGGGCCTGCAGCCGATTGAGCTGTAGGCCCTTCCTTTTATGGGCATGGGGGATGCAAACACGAACCCGTAGTCCCCTCCCTGGGGGGAGGGCGGTCTGTGATATATAAAATAATTTATATTTGATGTTGAGAATTATTGCTCTGAGGTCTATGGTCTTCGTGCCTAGTTTCATGTGCGTTATGCATTGCACCAACGTGCTTGTGGCAGATTGCGAAAGCCGCTTAGAGAGATATTCATGTCAGATCATAAACAACCTTATGTTGCCCATGCGTGCCACCTGAAAAATGCCCCCGGCATCAGGGTCCAGTCCCTGGAAGAACATCTGCGTGCTGTCGCGGCTCTGTCCGAAACATTCGCGGCCAAGGCGCAACTTTCCAATGCAGGTCGTCTTGTGGGGATGCTGCACGATTTCGGTAAGTATTCAAAAGAATTTCAGAATTATATTCTTTCAGCGGCTGGCTGCATAAAGCCGGGAGAGCCGGACTATGTCGATCCGGTCGCGAACAAAGGAAAGATCAATCACGCCTTCGCGGGCGGGCAGCACATATGGCGGCGATTGCATGGCAAGCCTCTGCATCGGGCTGTTGCGCAGATGCTGGCCCTGTGCGTGCTCTCTCATCATTGCGGCCTCAAGGACTGCATATCCCCGGAGGGGGAAAATGTTTTTGCCGACAACTACATGAAGAAAAGCGAGGAGAAAATCCACCACGATGCGTGCGAGCAGGTTTGCGATTCTTCCCTTCACGCCGCACTTGACGGTATGATTTCCGATGCGCTGGTGCCGGAAGTTCGTGACACTCTCAAAAAACTGCACGCGAGGCTGCGGGAAAGGTTGCCCCAAGACGCCAGCACGGATGAACAGCTGGATAACGAGAACAGTCGTGACTTTCAGCAGGGCCTTCTGGCGCGTTTTCTGTTCAGTTGCCTTGTTGATGCTGACCGCACGGACAGTGCCGAATTTGATGACCCGGAGTTGAAACGGCTGCGCCTCGCTTCGCCGCGTCGTCCCTGGGAGAGACTTGTGCCGCGTTTGGAAGCGGCCCTGGCGGCGAAAAAGCCGCAGCACCCCATTGACCACCTGCGGCGCGAGATTTCCGACCACTGCGCCCGTCGGGCCACGGATGACCAGGGCATTTTCAGCCTCACCGTGCCCACGGGCGGGGGCAAGACCCTGTCGAGCCTGCGTTTCGCCCTGCTGCATGCGCAAAAGCACCGACTGGACCGGGTGATCTACGTCATTCCCTATACGTCCATCATCGACCAGAACGCCGATGTTGCGCGCCAGATACTGGAGCAGGACGAGACGCCCGGCTCCATCGTGCTGGAGCATCACTCCAACTTTTTGCCGGATAAAGACACCGACGACGAGGACGCGGTCAAGCGGTGGGAAAAGCTGGCGGAAAATTGGGATGCCCCGGTGGTTTTCACCACGATGGTGCAATTCTTGGAAAGCCTGTTCGGTTCCGGCGCGCGCCATGCCCGCCGTATGCACAACCTTGCCCGTAGCGTCATTGTCTTTGACGAAGTGCAGACCGTACCGGTGCGCTGTCTGCGCATGTTTTGCAATGCCGTGGAGTTTTTGGTGGGCCAGTGCGGTTCTTCCGCCGTGCTTTGCACCGCCACCCAACCCCGCCTTGGTGACCTGCCCAGGCCGCTGCTCGGCAGCCTGTCCCTCGGGCCGGAGCGGGAAATCATGCCCGAGGTGCCACATTTTTTCAGGAAGCTTAAACGCACGGATTTTTTCGACCACTGCCAAAAAAGTATGAGCGCCGAAGAGGTGGCCGCCCTGGCCCAGGAAGAACTGGGTGTCAGCGGTTCCTGTCTTGTGGTCTGCAACACCAAGAAAATGGCTGAAAAGCTCTATGCGCTTTGTCCCGCGCGGGAGGGCCTGAGCCGCTATTACCTCAGCACCAACCTTTGCCCGGCGCATCGCCTGGAAAGGCTCGAGGCCATGCGCAAGGATCTGGATGCCGGGAAACCCGTGCTGTGCATAAGCACCCAGCTTATCGAATGCGGGGTGGACATCAGCTTTCGCTCCGTCATCCGTCTGGCGGCGGGGCTGGATTCCATTCTACAGGCGGCTGGGCGCTGCAACCGTCACGGCGAGGGGGCCTCCGGGCGGGTGCATGTGGTGCGCGTGGACGGCGATGCGGAAAACCTGGATTGGTTGCGGGACATCAAGGACGGGCGGGATCTTTTTTTGGATGTCATACGGGTAACGTTTGCGGATATATTGCAAGCATCGAACGATGACCTGACCCTGCCACAGCTGACCGCAGCCTATTTCAAGCATTATTTTCACCGCAAGGGGCCGGTGCTGTCCTACGCCGACACGGAGCATGGGAGCACGTTGTTGGACATGCTTGGTAGCAACCAGCATTGCACCACAAAAAGCCTTGCCCCCATGCTGGGCCAATCCTTCGGCACGGCGGCGCAGAAGTTCAAGGCCATAGATTCGGCGGCGACAAGTATTTTGGTGCCGTACGGAGAAGGGGAAAGGATTATCGCGGACCTCTGTTCGACGGACATTTTGTATGAAAAGAAGGCGTTGTTGCGTAAGGCACAACGGTATTCCGTGAATGTCTTTCCGAATATTGAACACGCACTTTCCGGAAGCAATGCCTTGCATCCTATCCAAGATAGTGGAATTTTTGCTCTTCAAAAGAATTTTTATTGCGAGGAGATGGGTGTCGTAACACAGCCGGTGTCCAACCTCGCTCCTTTGCAACTGTAGTCGGGAGGATTGCGTGAAAAACGATATTTCCTTTACGGTGTATGGACGCTACGCCTTGTTTTCCGACCCGGTCACCCGTGTGGGGGGTGAAAAATGTTCCTACCACATTCCCACCTATGAAGCGCTCAAGGGCATCGCCAAATCGATTTACTGGAAGCCCACCTTCATCTGGATCATCGAACGGGTGCGCGTGTTGCACCCGTTTCGCACCCAGACCAAGGGCGCAAAATCCATCAAATTCGCTAAAGGTGAACACGAGGCTCCTAACGACCTTTCCATCTACACCTATCTGGCGGATGTGGCCTATCAGGTCACGGCCCGCTTTGTCTGGAACGCGCACAGGCCGGAACTGGAGCGGGACCGGATTGACGGCAAGCATTATGAGATCGCCAAGCGCATGCTGGCGCGCGGCGGCAGGCAGGATATTTTTTTGGGCACACGCGACTGCCAGGGCTACGTGGAACCGTGTGTTTTCGGGGAAGGGCCGGGAGCCTATGACGATCTGGAGGAATTGGCCTTCGGTCTCACGTTTCACGGCTTCGACTACCCGGATGAAACCGGTGAAAAGCGTTTTGGGGCGCGGTTTTGGAAGCCTGTCATGCGTCGTGGGATCATAGAGTTTCCCGTCCCGGACGATCCTTCGCTTTTGCGCAAGGATATCCGCGCCATGGAAGCCAAGGTTTTTACGCCGGGCAAGAATCATGCGGGATATGAGGAAGCGGAGTTGACGCGACTTGTCCAGGAGCCGGAAACCGTGGCCTACCCGGACGCGCGAACCCTGCTTGGGGAAGGCGGGACGCAAGGGGGCGCGCTGTGAGCTGGATGCAGAAGCTTTTCGAGGCCTATGAGGCCTGCGCCCGCAACTCCGACTACACGGAGCCGCCCCAGGCGGAGGACGGCGGCAAGGAAGCCCCGGCGCTCATGCCCGTGAGCCACACCAGCCAGCAGGCGCACATTTGCGTTACGCTCGACAACGAGGGCAATTTTAAACGCGCCGAACTCATGCCGCTTAAGGCGCAACTCATCATTCCCGCGACGGAAGGTTCCGCTGGAAGATCTGGCGCAAAAGTCGCTCCCCACCCTCTGATTGATAAGATTCATTATTGCGCCAAGGACTACAAAGGGAAAAAGGCGAAAACATTTAAGGGTGGATTCGAAGCATACTTTGAGCTTTTGACGAACTGGAGCGAGTCAGAATTTACACATCCCATGCTTCGGGCTGTTCATGCCTTCATTGCCAAAGGAGCATTGGTTTCAAAGCTTGTTGAGGCAGGGATACTCCGCGTTGATACGTCAGGAGATTTGCTGACAAACCCGGAGGAAGGGGAGACCGACGGAATTTTTAAATATATCACCAAGGATCAGAAAACGAAACTCTTTGATCAGGGTGATGCTATCGTATGCTGGAAAGTTGTCGGCAGTGATTTGGAAGACCGCACGTGGCGAAATAAAGAACTGCAAAAACAGTGGATGCTTTTCGATGCACAGCAGGTGAAGAACAGCGCACTTTGTATGGTTGCAGGCGAGGTTGTGGGGTGCGCCCAGAACCATCCCCGCAATATCCGCCGGCCCGGCGATGGGGCCAAACTTATTTCGTCCAACGATGCCGCCAACTTCACTTTCCGGGGGCGGTTTCTGGAGGCGGAGCAGGCCTGCACCGTGGGCTATGAAACAAGCCACAAGGCCCACAACGCCCTGCGCTGGCTCATTGCCCGGCAGGGATACCGCAACGGGAAGCAGGTTGTCGTGGCCTGGGCCGTGAGCGGCGCGCGCGTGCCCAATCCCTGCGACGATTTGCTGTTCATGGATGACGAGGAGTTGTTGCGGGATGCTGCGTCGGAATTGTCCGCGGATGCGGACGAGGGGGGGCGGTCCAAAACGCCGCCGCCGAACATGGGGCTGGTGTTCGCCGAAAGGCTGCGCAAGGCCCTGGCGGGGTATAGGGCCGACCTGCGCGACACGGATGGTATTGCCGTCATGGCGCTCGATGCCATCGGTAAAGGCCGACTAGCCATTACTTTTTATCGTGAGCAGATGCCAGAACAATATTTAGGAAATCTTCAAAAATGGCAGGAAGATTGCGCTTGGCCGCTGCCGGTGCCAACAGGGGGGATGCAACAAGGAGTTGACCGTTTATGGCCTAAACTCAAAGCCTTTGCTCCTACGCCAGAGACTATTGCTCGAGTGGCCTATGGCAGATGTGATGATAAAGAGCGTTTGGCTATTGACAAAAAAACGCGATTGGAAATTATTGAGCGACTCTTGCCATGCATTGTTGATGGCCGACCCCTGCCTATCGATATTATTGAATCTTGTCTGCGGCGGGCATTGAAGTTTGAAAAATTGAAGTTTGAAGAATCGGTGTTGGTATTATCTGTAGCTTGTGCCTTATACAAAGGGTATAATGCTAGATGTGTTAAAAAAAGGGGATACGATATGTGCCTGGATAGGGAACGAGACTCGAGGGACTATCTTTATGGACGATTTCTTGGAATAGCTCGATATATAGAACGGTCAGCTTTAGATATTTCAGGAGAAAGCCGCCCTACAAATGCAGAACGACGTATTCAAAGATTTGCGGACCATCCTTTTTCAACATGGAGGCAACTGGAATTAGATCTTACACCATATATTCAACGTCTACAGGGTAGCCAGAGTATGGGACTTCTTGTTCGCGCGCAACAAGACATGGATGAGGTCTACAAGCTTTTTGCTACTAAAAATTTTACTTCAACCGATAAACTCAGCGGAGAATTCCTGCTGGGCTACCATTGTCAACTGATGGCTCTTTATACCAAGGCTAAGAAAGATAATACATCGGAAGAAACTGATCAGTAAGGAGCATAATATGAGTCTGCAATACAAGATTGACTTCGCCGTCATTCTCACCGTCGACCACGCCAACCCCAACGGTGACCCGCTCAACGGCAACCGCCCCCGCACCGATTATGAAGGCTACGGCGAAATCAGCGACGTCTGTCTCAAGCGCAAAATCCGCGACCGGCTCATGGAGTTGGGACAAGGGGTTTTTGTGCAGTCCGACGACCGCAAGCTGGATGGCATGGTATCTCTTAAAGCCAGAGCGGAATCTGATGAGTTTGGCCTGGGCAAAGATGCCTTTAACTCGAAGAAAAGCAAGAAAGAAGAAACTGCGCGCAAAGCCTGCGCCAAGTGGTACGATGTGCGTGCCTTCGGTCAATTGTTTGCTTTTAAAGCTGATGGTGGAAAAAAGAAAAAAAAGGATGAGGAAGAGCCAGACGAAAAGAGCGAGAGTGTTTCCATTCCAATTCGCGGTCCGGTGAGCATCCATGCCGCCTTCAGCGTGGAGCCAGTCAGCGTGGCCAGCATTCAGATCACCAAGAGCGTGAGCAGCGAGGGCGACGGCAGTAAGCGCGGCTCGGACACCATGGGCATGAAGCACCGCGTCGATAGGGGCGTGTACGTTTTTTATGGCAGCATCAACCCGCAGCTGGCCGAACGCACGGGCTTTAGCGACGAGGACGCGATGGTGCTCAAGGGCATTTTGCCCAGGCTGTTCGAAAACGACGCCTCGTCCGCCCGGCCGGAAGGCAGCATGGCGGTCAACCACGTCTTCTGGTGGGAGCACAACAGCAAGTCCGGGCAGTTCTCGTCGGCCAAGGTCCACAAGAGCCTTAAGGCCAAGGTCGACGGGGGCTACGAGCTTAACGGCGAGGCCACACCGGGGCTGACGGCGGAGATCATCCCGGGCTTCTGATGGTGCCCCCGACCGACCCCATCCCCATCTCGGCGTTGCAGCACTATTTGTACTGCCCCAGGCAGTGCGCGCTCATCCATCTGGAACAGCTCTGGACGGAGAACGTCTACACGGCCGAAGGGCGGCGGCTGCACGAAAAAGCCCATGGCAACGCGGTGGAAAGCCGTGGCGAGAGCAAAACCGTCACGGGGCTTCTGCTTTGCTCCCATGAATTCGGCCTGACGGGCCAGGCCGATGTGGTGGAGTTTCACCGGAGCGGCGGACGCTGGCAGCCGTACCCCGTGGAATACAAGCGCGGTCGCCCCAAAAGCAACGAGGCCGACCGCATACAGCTTTGCGCCCAGGCGCTTTGTCTGGAAGAAATGCTGGATGCCTCTATTCCCGAGGGCGCATTGTTTTATGGCAAGATCCGGCGACGGCAGGTGGTGCCCTTTGACGAAGCCCTGAGGGAGGAAACCCGCAATACCGCCGAGGCCGTGCATGCCCTGTTGCGGCAAGGCACGACGCCGCTGCCTCCGCCGCTGAAAATCGCCAACGCCATCTGCCCGGCCTGCTCGTTGCGCGACGTCTGCATGCCGCTTGCGCCGCGAAAATCGGCGGCAGCCTACCTGCAATCCGTGCTGGAGGACGCATGAAGCCGCTGCTCAACACGCTGTTCGTCACCACCCAGGAAAGCTATCTCGCCAAGGATGGCGAATGCGTGGCCGTCTACCAGGGCGACGAGTTAAAGGGAAAAGTGCCTATCCATACGCTGGGCGGGCTCGTGCTTTTCGGTCAGATTTCGTGCAGCCCCTTTCTGCTGGGCCACTGCGCGGAAAACGGCGTGACGGTCTCGTGGTTGACGCAAAACGGGTGCTTTCTGGCCTCCATGCACGGCCCGGTCAGCGGCAACGTGCTGCTGCGGCGCGAGCAGTACCGCCGGGCGGACGCAGATGCCGCTTCCGCCGCCATTGCCGCGTCCATAGTCATCGGTAAAATAGCCAACTGCCGCACCGTGCTGCTGCGCACCGCGCGGGAACGTCCCGGCCCGGAGCTCGATGCGGCAGTAGCCCGACTGGCCCAGTGCCTGACGCGTTTACGCGAACCGCAACCGCTCAATGTGGTTCGCGGCATCGAAGGCGAGGCCGCGCAGGCCTATTTTGGCGCTTTCGGCAGTCTTATCCATAACAAGGACCCAGCGTTCCGTTTTGCCGGTCGCAACCGGCGTCCACCGCTGGATGCCGTGAACTGCCTTCTTTCCTTTCTGTATACGCTGCTTGCCCACGACGTGCGGAGCGCGCTTGAGGGCTGCGGGCTTGATCCGGCGGTGGGCTTTCTGCACCGCGACCGGCCCGGCCGGCCAAGCCTTGCGCTGGACATCATGGAGGAATTTCGTCCCTATCTGGTGGACAGGCTGGTTTGCACCCTCATCAACCGGGGGCAGGTGAAGGGCAAAGGCTTCAGGCGCACGGAATCAGGGGCCGTCATCATGGACGAGGACACCCGCAAGGACGTGATAACCGCTTGGCAGGAGCGCAAACAGGAAACCGTCGAGCATCCTTTTTTGCATGAAAAAATGTCGGCGGGCCTGCTGTCTCATTGCCAGGCGCGGTTGCTTGCCCGCTATCTGCGCGGTGATCTGGACGCCTACCCTCCCTTTGTGATCCGGTGACGCCATGCTGGTTCTGGTAAGCTACGACGTGAACACGCAGGATGCCGCCGGGCGGCGTCGTTTGCGGAGGATTGCGCGGCACTGCGAGAACTGGGGACAGCGGGTGCAGTTTTCGGTTTTCGAATGCATGGTGGATCCTGCCCAATGGGTCGCCTTGCGCGCCAATCTGCTGGAGTGCATGGATACGGAGAAAGACAGCCTGCGGTTTTATTTTCTCGGGGCCAACTGGAAAAATCGTATTGAGCATGTGGGGGCCAAACCCGCCTATGATCCTCAGGGACCTCTCATCCTTTAATGGTCTTTTCGATGTGCGGCGTGCGGCGGACATTGGCCAGCGACCGTCTGTTGGGCACAAGCTGGCCCGGGAAACTGCCAGGAGCGGGGGAGGGAAGGTTGGGGTGCGAGGACCTGAAGTGCACAGGCTTTTCCTGGGAGGTGCTCGATTTTGTAATCTATCGATATAATATGATTAATATCTTTATTGTTGGAGTGGATTAGAGCTTGCCGTTCGAGGTTGACGCCGTCCTCGAAACGTGGCTGGCAAATCGTGAAATGGTAAGGCATGATCGGCGTAACAGTCGCTCCCCGTGCGGGAGCGTGGATTGAAGCGATGCCCTGGAACGCGAAATCAGCGATCTGGACGGTCGCTCCCCGTGCGGGAGCGTGGATTGAAGCCGCTCCGCCGGGCCTGCGGCCCGGTCTCTGCGGGTCGCTCCCCGTGCGGGAGCGTGGATTGAAGCTTATTTCCTACCCTCCGAGATGAGCGAAGCGAGTCGTCGCTCCCCGTGCGGGAGCGTGGATTGAAGCCGCATTCGAGAGTTTACAAACTACTTGCACGATCAGTCGCTCCCCGTGCGGGAGCGTGGATTGAAGCCATCTCGTGGGCAAACCGATCTCGGCCGCTGGTGAGTCGCTCCCCGTGCGGGAGCGTGGATTGAAGCGGAATGGTACGGGTGGAATGGTCAACCGAACCAGGTCGCTCCCCGTGCGGGAGCGTGGATTGAAGCCAATCGTCTCGTAAACAGAAGGGTCTTGCGTGCCGGTCGCTCCCCGTGCGGGAGCGTGGATTGAGGGGCAGTTCTTCGCCTATGGGTACAACAGGGCATCAACAAGAAAAAGGGCCTACGGAGTTTCTTCCGTAAGCCCTTGGACTTCCTTGGTTGCGGGGGCAGGATTTGAACCTGCGATCTTCGGGTTATGAGCCCGATGAGCTACCGGTCTGCTCCACCCCGCGTCACGTGGAGACATGTATCTAGGGAGTTCCCCTCTTCCCGTCAAGCAGAAAATGTGAAATTCTTGGCCGCAGGGGAAAAGTTTTTCCTGAACCAATTATTTTTCAGGGTGTTATGACCTCATATTGGACTTTACTCCTGGCCGTGCCCGGTTTCCTGCTTCTGGCCGCTTCCCTGGCGGTCAAAAAAAGGGCAATGTGGTGCGCCGTGGCGGGCGTGGCCCTCCTGGCCTGTCTGGCCGTTCGGGAATCCGATCCTACTTTGGCGCTGGGCGCACTCGCCCTGGTCGCCGCGAGGTCCCTCGGATCGATGCGGCGGGAATCCCGGATGCGGTCGGAGCAGGCAGGGGCGGATGCGCGCGCCGCACGGACGGAAGCCGGCCCTGGGGCGATGTCCGGCGGCGGGGCCCGCGAGGCCGACGCCGGTGCGGACGGGAATCGTTCTTGACGAAACCGTCATCGGCGGCTATTGAAAAAAATTCATCACATTTTTGGAGATTATGCATGAGCAAGAAAACATACCAGCCGAGCAAAACCCGCAGAAAACGCACCCATGGCTTCCTCGTCCGCTCCCGGACCCGGACCGGACAGGCCATCCTGCGCCGTCGTCGCGCCAAGGGCCGCAAACGTCTGGCCGCCTAGGCTTTCCTCCGGCGCACAGGCTCCGGACGCGAAGAGAGTTCGCGGCCTGCTTCGATGCGGGCCGCCGCTATCATGGCAAGGCTTTCCTCTTGTTCGTCCGGCCGTGCCTGGATCGGGACGCTCCCTGGCGACTCGGCATGGCCATCAGTAAGAAAGTCGGCAATGCCGTCGTCAGAAACCGCATCAAGCGGGTCTTGCGCGAGTGTTTCCGGCTTGGCGCCCCCGACGCCGTCTCCGCATTGGATATCGTGGTTGTCGCCAAAAAAAGCCTTGATCCGGCCCGTCTGACGCTGGACGTGGCCTGCCGTGATCTGTGGCCGCTGTTTACGCGGATGGCGAAGGATTTCGACCGCCCGGCCCCCCGGGAAGCGTGACCGCATGAGACGCGTCGTCCTTTGGGCCATAACCTTCTATCGGTACGCCATTTCGCCCCTCAAACCGCCATGTTGCCGGTTCGTGCCCACCTGCTCCGAATACGCCCTGGAAGCAGTGGGGCGGTTCGGCGTGTTTCGTGGCGGCCTGCTGGCATTGTGGCGGCTTTTGCGCTGTCATCCCCTGGCCCGGGGCGGCTATGACCCCGTTCCACAAGCTCCCTGGCCGCGCCCGAGGGCGCCTCGCGACGCGTCCCCCGACCGACGCACCCACTCTTATCGACGGGATTTGAAGGACAATGGAAAACAAACGCATAATCCTGGCCGTAGTTCTCTCCCTTGCCGTCCTGGTCGCCTGGAATTTCCTGTTTCCGGCCAAACCCCCGGTCCCTAAGACCGACACCCCGGCCCAACAGGCCCAGGCTCCGGCCGCCAAGCAGGGCGCAACCTCCGCCCCGGCGCCCAAGGCCGAGGCCCTGGCGGCCTTCGCTCCCACGCCCGGCAAGAAAGTCACCGTGGAGACGCCGCTGTATCTGGCGGAGTTCAATGCTTCCGGCGGCGTGCTGTCCCGTTTTTCCCTCAAGCAGTACCGGCAGACCATCGCCGCGGATTCGCCCCTGGTCGACCTCGTCAATGACAAGGCCCGGGACAAGGCCCCCCTCGGTCTGATTCTCAACGGCTCTCCCACCTGGCAAAACGTCGAATGGTCCATCGAGGGCGGCGACCTGCACCTCGGCCCAGACCAGTCCGGCAGCCTGACCTTTGTCGGCCGCATGGGCGACGTGGTCATCCGGCGCGTGCTGACCTTTTCCGGTGCGGGCTACCTGATCGACGAAAAACTTTCCCTGTCCAATACCGGAAGCACGCCCCTGACCAGCCGGCTGTCCATGACCGTGGCCGCCGACCGCCTCTCGGACGAGGGCAACAGCTACAACCCCACCCAGGCCGCCTTCTACGACACGTCGGGCCTGGAGGAGTTTCACAGCGAAAAGAAGCTGCTCGAAGGCGTGTCCGATGAAAAGCCGGTGGAGTGGGGCTCGATCATGAGCAACTACTTCCTGGTCGGCGTCATCCCGGACACCACGGACCTGCACGGCAAGGCCAAGATCGAGGATGGCGTCTTCCGCGTGGCCGTGGACAAGACCGGCCTGGAAATCCCGGCCAACGGCCGCACCGACCTGACCATCAATTACTATCTGGGCCCCAAGGCGCCCAAGTATCTGGCCGTCGCGCCGCACCACCTTTCGGCCGCCATCGACTACGGCTGGTTCGACTTCATCGCCAAGCCGCTGCTCAAGCTGCTGCACTTTTTCTACACCTACGTCGGCAACTACGGCGTGGCCATTATTCTGCTGACCGTGCTCATCAAGGCGATCTTCTGGCCGCTTTCGCACAAGAGCTACAAGTCCATGGAGCAGATGAAAAAGCTCCAACCCTTGCTCTCGCAGCTGCGCGAGAAGTACAAGGAAGATCGTCAGAAGATGAACGAAGAGATGATGCAGCTTTACAAGACCTACAAGGTCAACCCGGCCGGAGGCTGTCTGCCCATGATCGTGCAGATCCCGGTCTTTTTCGGCCTGTATCAGGCCCTGCTGCATTCCATCGAACTGAGGCACGCTTCCTTCATCCGGTATCTGCCTTTCACCGACATGATCTGGCTCGCGGACCTCTCGGCCAAGGACCCGTTTTACATCACCCCGCTGATCATGGGCGCCACCATGTTCCTGCAGCAGAAAATGACGCCGGCCCCGGGCGATCCCACCCAGGCCAAGATCATGCTGCTGATGCCCGTGATCTTTACCTTCATGTTCCTGAACTTCCCCTCGGGACTGGTCGTCTACTGGCTGGTCAACAACATCATTTCCATCGCCCAGCAGTATTGGATGCTCAACAAGAAGCAAGCCTGACCCCACACATGATCGCAGAGCATCCCCGGGCCGTGAGAGGAAGCGGCGTACGTGCAATCAAGGAGCGAATATGAGCGAATTCAGGACGTTTAGCGGCAAGACCGTCGACGAGGCCATGGAGGAGGCTTGTCGGCATTTCGCCGCGCCCCGCGAAAAATTGGAAGTGGAGATTCTCTCCGGCGGCTCCTCTGGCATTTTCGGCTTGGTCGGGAAGAAAAAAGCGCAGGTCAAGGCGCGGTTGCGCAAGGAAATCAACCTGCTGCAGGATATGGCCGCCAAGGAGACCCGGGGAGAGAAAAACCGGGCCGAAAAAAACAACCGGCCGCCCAAGCCCAAACAGCCGAAGCGGCAGGCCCCGGCCACCGCGCCTGAAGAACCGAAGCCGGCGCCGGTCGCGGCGCAGCAGCCCGCCCCGGTCGCTGCCCAGCCGGACGTCGAAGCTCCGGAACCGGATACCGCGCCGGTCGAGATGGCCGAAGCCGCCGCCATGGACGAGACGGTGATCGCCGCCAGCCCGGCCGCCCCGGCCGTCGCCAGCGCCCTGGCCGATGAACCGATTTCCCCCGACGACGACATGATGGACGCCGATGACGAGGAGGACATTCCTCCCGCCACCCAGGCGGCGCCGCACCAGCCCATCGGCCCCGAGCTCGAGGCCATCGTGCGCGAGGTGGTGGAGCACATGCTCGACGGCATTCTGGGTGAAATCCCGAAGTTTGAAATTTCCGGGCACAGCGAACGCGTGTCCGTGCTCATTCTCGACGAGGAAAACTCCGGTCTGCTCATCGGTCGCGACGGCCAGACCCTTTCTTCCATCCAATACCTCGTCAACCGCATCGTCATCCGTCGCTACGGCAGCCCGGTCAAGGTGCAGATCAACACCGGCGAATACCGGGAACGGCAGGACGAGAATCTCCGCAAGATGGCCATTTTCCTGGCCGACAAGGCCAAGACCCTGGGCCGTCCCCAGTCCACCAAGCCCCTGTCCTCCTACCACCGCCGGGTCGTGCATCTGGCCCTGCAGGAGGATGAGGCCGTCTCCACCCGCTCCAAGGGCGAAGGGCCGCTCAAGCGCGTGCTCATCCTCCCGCGCGGCGGTCGCGGCGAAGCCCAGGGCAATCAGCAACAGCGGTCGTAGGGTAAAGAAAAAGAATGCCTCCGGCGGCCGGGAGGGGGGCACCCCCTCCCGGACCCTCCCGAAAGGGGCGGGCGCATGTCCGGCCGGGCAGCTTCGAATAGTTGGCGGCGCATTTTCGCCCAGGCAAAGCC